>DATJJW010000213.1:0-8426 GCA_035491935.1 Allostellaceae bacterium
TGCCGGTCGCTACCACCGACGGCAACATGACGCTGGCGCAGATGCATCAATTCGCCGCCGTGCTGCCCAAGACCCTGCTGATCGCCACGCCCGAATGGCCGGAGAGCAATGCGCCCGAGCCTGCCGGCGTCAGCGCCGCCAAGAAAGCGTTCTTCGCCGCCTACAAGGCCGCCGGCATCACGCCGGACGGGGCCGCCCCCTTCTCCTGGGATCCGGGGCTGCTGGTCGTGTCCGCCTTGAAGAAGCTGGGCCCGAACGCCACCGCCGAACAGGTCCGGGGATATCTGGCCGATCTCAAGGATTTTTCCGGCATCAACGGTGTCTATGACTTCACCAAGGTACCGCAGCGCGGCCTCGACGATTCCAGCATCGTCGTGACGCGCTGGGACAAGGGTCAGGACAAATGGGTCGTGGTCAGCAAGACCCGCGGCATTCCGCTCGACAAATAAGGCCTGAATCAAGAAATGATGCGGGGCGGCCCAAGCCGGCATCCCGCGAACAGGAGGGGACCCAAGATGGCGAAGACGAATTGGCAGCATTTCAAGGGACCGGCCCGGGGCATCGCCGCCGCCGTGACGGCGGGCGTGATGGGCCTGGGGCTTCTGGCCACTGGGCCGGCATATGCCGCCGAACCCTATAATATCGACGTCGTTCTGGCCCTGAGCGGCGGCGGCTCGTTTCTCGGCCTGGCCGAGCAGAAGGCGCTGCAGCAGCAGGAGCCTATCCTGGGCACGATCGGCGGCCGCCCCGTCCATTTCACCTTCTATGACGACCAGTCGAGCCCGCAGACCGCGGTGCAGCTCGCGACCCAGATCAAGTCCAAGAACCCGGCGGTCATGCTGGGCTCCACGCTCGTCGCCGACTGCGGCGCCATGGCGCCGCTGATGGCCAAGGGCCCGGTCATGTATTGCGTCTCGCCGGGACTTTATCCGAAGGAAGGCGGCTACGTCTTCTCCACCAGCAATTCGACCCACGACCTGGCGACGGCGATGGTGCGCTACTTCGGCATGACCGGCCGCACCAAGATCGCGCTCATCACCTCGACCGACGCCTCGGGCACGGATGCGGCCAAGCAGGTCAAGGCCGCGATCGCCGCCAACAAGAATGTGCAGTTGGTCGGCGAGGCCACGTTCAACCCCAAAGACGTCAGTGCCGCAGCGCAGATCCAGCGTCTGAAATCGGCCGGTCCGCAGGCGCTGATCGCGTGGTCGACGGGTGCCGCCATCGGCACGGTCTTCAAGGCCGTGGTCGATGCGGGGCTCGATATCCCGGTCGCCACGACCAACGGCAACCAGACTTTTGCGCAAATGCATCAATATGCCGGCATCCTGCCCAAGACGCTCTACATCCCGACCTCTCAATGGCCGAAGAGCAACGAGCCGGTACCCCAGGCGGTGGCCGACGCCAAGAAGGCGTTCTACGACTCTTTCGCGAAGGCCGGCGTCAAGCCCGATTTCGCCTCGACGGCAGCCTGGGACCCGGCGCTGCTCGTCGTCTCGGCGCTGAAGAAGCTGGGCCCGACCGCCACGGCCGAGCAGGTCCGCGACTATCTCTCGAAGCTCAAGGGTTTCGCTGGCATCAACGGTACCTACGATTTCACCAAGGTGCCGCAGCGCGGACTTGACGAGTCGAACGTGGTGGTCACGCAATGGGACAAGACCGCGGACAATTGGACCGTGGTCAGCAAGCCGCGCGGCATCCCGCTGGGCAAATGAGGGCCGCTCGGCAAGTAATGGAAAGGGACCGACCAATGGCCACCGGGATGGCAGAGTGTGATTGATTTCCTGCAGATCCTGACCGGTGGCCTGCTGGTTGGTGCGACATATGCGTTGATCGCGCTGGGCTTCTCGCTCGTTTATCGGGTGACCGGCGTGATCAATCTGGTCCAGGGTGCCTTCTGCGTCGTGGCGGCGCTGACGGCCTGGACCTTCGAGACACAACTGGGCTGGCCGGCACTGCCGGCGGCACTGGGCGCGGTGGTGGCCACCACGCTGATCGGTACCGCGGCCGGCATGCTGACCTTCGTGCCCGGCCTCACGCGCCTGTCCAATGCCAATATGCTGATGCTGACGGCGGGGCTCCTGACCCTTGCCGAAGGCGCGATCCTCGTCACCTGGGGCAGCCAGCCCTATGCGTTGCAGCCCTTCACCGGCGACCAGCCGCTCAATATCGGCGGCATCCTGGTGCCGACACAGGGGCTGTGGGTGCTGGGCACGGCGCTGGTGATCATCCTCGGCCTCTGGTACCTGCTCTCGCGCACATTCCTCGGCCAGGCGCTCAGGGCCTGTGCCGAGAATCCGGTGGCCGCACGCCTCATGGGCATCGATGTCCGGCGCATGGCGATCTTCGCCTTCGGCCTGGCCGCAGCCATCGGCGCCGTCGCCGGCGTCGTGGTCGCCCCCACCACCTCGCTGGAATTCGATTCCGGCCGGCTCTTCACCTTCTTCGGCTTCATCGCGGTGGCGATCGGCGGCATCGGCTCCTTCCCGGGCTCGATCGTCGGCGGCGTGCTGCTGGGCGTGCTGCAGCAAGTCGCCACAGCTTACGTCTCCTCGCTGTTCTCCAGCGCCATCGCCCTGTTCCTCCTGCTGATCATCCTGGTGCTGAAGCCGAGCGGCCTCATCAGCGGCGGGGTGCAGCGCCGCCAGGATGTGCGCGAGGAAACCCGCGTCGCCGCCCACATCACCCGCCTCACGCCCAAGACGGCGCGCATCGGCGGCGTGCTGATCGCGGCGCTGACGCTGGCGGTGCCCGCCTTTGTGCATTCGGAGGCAATCCTCAGCAGCCTGGTCATCGCCGGCATCCTGTTCATCGCGCTCATCGGCCTCGACGTCGTCATGGGCTATGCCGGCCAGGTCAATCTCGGCCAGGCGGGCTTCATGGCCGTGGGCGGCTACGCTGCCGGCTACATCGTCACGCAATATGACTGGGTCCCGTCGCTCGTCGCCATCGCCGCCGGCATCCTGCTGGCGATCGCGGCCTCGATCGTGCTGTCGCTGGTCACCATGCGGCTGCGCGGGCTGTACCTGGCGCTTGCCACCATGTCCTTCGGCCTCCTGGTCGATGCCTTCACCGTCGGGCTGATCGACATCACCGGCGGCCCATCGGGCCTTGTCGGCATCCCGTCCCTGTCGGTGGGCTCCTATTCCTTCGATACGCCGCAGCAGATGTATTATCTGGTGGCGATCCTCGACATCCTGCTGGTCCTGCTGTTTTACGGCGCCATGCGCACGGGTTTCGGCCGCGCGCTGCAATCGATCCGCACCGACCAGATGGCGTCTGCCGCACTCGGCATCAACGTCAAGGGCATCAAGGTGCTGGCGCTGGCGATCAGCGCGGCGCTGGGCGCGCTTTCCGGCGGGCTCTATGCCTTCTTCTTCCACTTCCTGTCGCCGGAGATGGTCGGCGAGCAGGAATCCCTGTCGCTGGTCGCCATGCTGGTGCTGGGCGGTGAAGGCACGCTGGTCGGACCGGTGCTGGGCAGCATCATCCTGACCCTGATGCCGACGCTGTTCCAGCCGCTCGCGATCTATAAGACCTTCGCCAGCGGCCTGCTCCTGGTGCTGTGCTTCCTGTTCATGCCGCAGGGCCTGTTCGGCCTCGGCATGCAATGGCTGAACCGCCTGCAGCGCCGGAGATCCTCGCATGGCGGTGCCAGGCAGCGCCTGTCCAAGGAGGGGTCCTCGACATGAGCGGCATCGCACTCGCTGCCCACGGGCTCAACCGCGCCTTCGGCGGGCTGAAAGCGACATCCGACGTCTCCTTCGAGGTGCCCGAAGGGACGATCACCGCGTTGATCGGCCCGAATGGCGCCGGCAAGACCACGGTCTTCAACCTCATCACCAACATCTTCCCACCGCAGAGCGGCTCCGTCTCGCTGTTCGGAAGCGACCTCAGCGGCTGGTCGCCCAATCGCATCGCGGCGGCGGGATTGATCCGGACCTTCCAATCGGCGCGTGTCTTCCCTGGCCTGACAGTGCTGGAGAATGTGCTGACCGGCCGGCACCGGCTGCTGAAGAGCGGCATCCTCGCTTCCATGCTACGCCTGCCGGGTGCCCGGGCCGAGGAGCGGCGCCTGACCGAACGGGCGGAGAAGCTGCTCGACCTTATCGGCCTCGCCAATCACCGCGACACCCATGCGACCGAGCTGCCCATGGGCTCGCAGAAGCTTCTGGAGGTGATCCGCGCGCTGATGGCCGCCCCCAAGGTGCTGCTGCTCGACGAGCCGGCGGCCGGTTTGAACGACAGCGAGACGGCGGAGCTTGCCGCCATGCTGGTGGCGATCCGCCAGAGCGGCATCACCGTGCTAATCGTCGAGCACAACATGTCGCTGGTCATGAACGTCGCCGACCAGGTGGTCGTGCTGGAGGCAGGCAAGGTCATTGCCACGGGCACGCCGGCCTCCGTACAAGCCGATCCGCGTGTCATCGCCGCCTATCTGGGGACGACGGAAGATGCCTGATACCGCGATGCCTCAGACACCGATGCTGGAACTCAAAGGCCTGACCGTCGGCTACGGCACCGACGCGGTGCTGCACGACATTGACCTGACATTGCCGCCAGGGCAGATCGTCACGCTGATCGGCGCCAACGGTGCCGGCAAATCGACCCTGGTCAAGGCTGTCTCCGGCCTGCTCTCGCCGATGGCCGGCCAGATCCTGTTCCAAGGCAAGCCGATCCAGCGCATGGTCATGGCCGAGCGGCTGAAGCTGGGCATCGCCCATGTGCCCGAAGGACGGCAGACCTTCGCCGGCATGACCGTCGCCGAGAATCTGCGCCTGGGCTCCTATGTCGATCGCGGCTCCGATTGGCTGGAGCGCGCCAGGGGCATCTTCAAGTATTTCCCGATCCTGGAGGAACGCATCGGCGATGCGGTCGGCAATTTCTCCGGCGGGCAACAACAGATGCTGGCGATCGCCCGGGGCCTGATGTCGAAGCCGCGTCTCTTGATGCTGGACGAGCCGTCGCTGGGCCTGTCGCCCCTGCTGGTCGCGGAGATCTTCCGCCTGATCCGCCGCTTGCGCGACGAGGGTCTAACCATCCTGCTGGTCGAGCAGAATGCGCGCCAGGCGCTGCAGATCGCCGATCGCGGCTATGTCGTCGAGAACGGCCGGGTGATGCTGTCGGGGCCGGCGGACGAGCTGTTGCACTCCCCCGCCATCGCCGAGCGCTATCTCGGCATCGGCAAGGACAATGTCGCGGTCGACGAGGCCGGGGCCCGTCTGGCCGAGCGGCTGGCCGAATGTCTCGGTACATGAGCGACGGCAACGCCGACACCTCGCCCATCGGTAAACCGGCCTCCGAAGACGGGGCGCCCAAGCCGGTCCTGCTGTTCGACCGCAGTGTCGGCTACCAGATCCGTACGACCCATCGCATGGTACAACGCGCATTGCAGGCGCGTATCGAGCCTCATGGCGTGACGCCCGGCATGTGGTACTTCCTGCGCGTGCTATGGGATGAGGACGGCTTGACCCAACGGGAATTGTCGCGCCGGGTCGGCACGATGGAGCCGACCACCATGTCGGCGATCCAGGCGATGGAGAATGCCGGTTTCGTGCGCCGCGAGCGCAACGCGGCCGACCGACGCAAGATCAATATCTACCTGACCCCTGCCGGCAGGGCCCTGGAGACGCAATTGCTGCCTTCGGGCATCGATGTCGTGGAATCCGCGACCAAGGGCTTCAGCCAGCGCGAGATCGACCTGCTGTTGAGCCTGCTGGGCGCGATCCAGAAGAATCTGCTCGAGGATTCGAGCGCGCTCGACGAGATCGCGGAATGAAGACACCCCGCCTGCCGATGCAAGCGGGGCCGAAATACAAATAACCTCGTCATGGCCGGGGGACACGCCCGGCCATGACGGCGCGAAAAGCGACGCCTACTTTCTGTCGACCGGAACCAGCTGGAAGAGCTGGGTGCGCGACGAGATCGCCTCGTCCCAGCCGCCGTCGCGGACGTCGAAATTGACCTCGTCCGGCCCCAGCCACTTCTCGTTCGGCTTGTCGCTGACATTGGCCAAGGGGCGATAAAATTCGTCGACGTAACCGGGCACCGGCTTGACCTTGGCGTCGGCCAGTTCCTTGATCTTGGCGGCCTGATCCTCGACCAGGAAGCCGATATGGTGGATGCCGCGCATCTCCGAGGTCTGGCCAACGCCGAGCTTCGGCACGTCCTTGCCGCCATACTTCAGCACGGCGAAATAGATGTAGCCGTCGGTCAGCCAAACGCCGTTCTCGCCCGTCTCGGCCGGCTGGCGATAGAGTTCGGTCATGCCGAAATGCTTCTTATAGAATTCCGCCGTCTCGACCGGATTATCGGTCACCAGCGCAATATGTCTGATACGTGCTGACATCGCCCTCTCCCGCGTTATCGCAGCCTGTTGCAGGCTGGAGGATTTTTCATGGGGTTAGTGTTTCATCAAACGTCCACCAAGGACGATATGTCGACACAATCCTTGCCTCGACCCCCAAGTTACCCATTTTTCGCCACTTCGCAAGGACAATCTGTTGACACAATACCAGTTCGTTACCACACCGACCTGACTTGAAGGAGGCAATCATGCTGATTCGCATCGAACCCAGCCTGGACGAAACCGCCGGCCGCTATTTCCTCGAAATCTACTATCCTGCCGATGCCGAGCGGCCCTTCATCACCACGGCACCGCGCTACCAGACGCCATCGGTCGCCGAACAGGACATATTGGCCATCCTGGCCGCTGCCGCCAGCGGGCCGCGCGACAGCAAGGGGTGACGACCGCAAGAAACGGGGTGCCCGGCTTTCGGTTCGCGGCCAGGATGACGCCATGACCTCACCGGATTGGCAGGCCGTCATCACGGCCTTGGATAAGCAGGGCTTCGCGATTCTGCCCCTCATGGACGCCGCGACCTGCAAGCAGCTATGGCAACTCTATGATGAGGAGAAGCCGTTCCGCAGCCGCGTGGTCATGGCACGCCACGGCTATGGGCAGGGCGAGTACAAATATCTCTCATATCCCCTGCCCCAGCCGATCGCCGATTGGCGTGAGACGCTCTATCGCCATCTGGCGCCGCTCGCCAATCACTGGCATGAGCGCATGGGGCTGGAGACGCGCTTCCCGGCGACGCTCAAGCTCTTCCTCGAACGCTGCCACGCCGCCGGCCAGACCAAGCCCACGCCGCTGCTGCTAAGCTACGGCGCCGGCGACTACAATTGCCTGCACCAGGACCTCTATGGCGAGCATGTCTTCCCGCTGCAGGCGACGATCATGCTGTCGCCGCCGGAGGATTACACCGGTGGCGCCTTCGTGCTGACCGAGCAGCGCCCGCGCATGCAGTCGCGGGCGGAAGTGGTGACGCTGAAACTCGGCGAGGCGGTGATCTTTCCGGTACGCCACCGTCCGGTCGAGGGCACACACGGTCCCTATCGCGTCGCCATGCGCCACGGTGTTGCCACCGTGACCACCGGCCGGCGCCGGACCGCCGGCATCATCCTGCACGACGCGACGTGAAGGATAGGCTGCCTCG
Source organism: Allostellaceae bacterium (assembly GCA_035491935.1). Taxonomy (GTDB): domain Bacteria; phylum Pseudomonadota; class Alphaproteobacteria; order ATCC43930; family CGMCC-115725; genus DATJJW01. Next base: position 7,500 of record DATJJW010000213.1, read on the forward strand.
ACGGGCTCGTCATGGCCGGGACGTATCAGCTCTTGGCCCGGCGGCCATTGCGCTTGGAGGGCTCGATGTCCAACGGGGTGCGCGAGACGGTGTTGAAGGCGGAGACGAACTTATGCAGCAGCGTCAGGAATTGCGCCGCCTCCTCCGGCTCGAAGACCGAGAGAAGCTTATCGTGCGAGCGGCGTACCGGCTCGCCGATCTGGGCCAGCACCGCGTGCCCCCTGGGCGTCAATGACAGGGTCTTGCAGCGCCGGTCATAGATCGCGTCCCGCCGCTCGACCAGGCCGTCATCGGTCAGCTTGCCGATGACCAGCGCCGCGGTCGAGCGGTCTTGGCCGAGCAGCTTGGCAACGCCGATCTGATCGAGATCCGGCCGCGCCTCCAGGATGCACATCACACCATATTGCGTCGGCGTGATGCCGCCGGTCTGCTCCAGGAACAGGCTCTGGGCGATCTGGTGCGCGCGGCGGATCATGAACCCCGGGCGCTCATGCAAGGTTTGCAGATCGTAGAGGTCGTGAGGCAAATCGTTGGGTTCGGACACGCGCTATTCCGCGTCCGGCTGGTTCTTGGGATGCGCCGCCTCGAAGGCCGGCAGTGCCATCGCATTGTCGAACACTGCCCGGATACGCGGATAAGGTGCCATGTCCAGCTTGAAATTGCCGGCATTGACCACCTGCGGAACGAGGCAGACATCGGCAAGGCTGGGCGTGTCGCCATGGCAGAACCGCCCGGTCGACGGGTGGTCCAGCAGGGCTTCGATCGCCTCGAAGCCGGTCGCGATCCAGTGGTTGAACCAGGCGCCGACCGCCGCCTCGTCCTGGCCGAGAGACTTCCGCAGATAGTTCAGCACGCGCAGATTGTCGATCGGATGGATGTCGCAGGCGACGATCTGCGCCAGGGCACGCACCCGCGCCTTGGCCGCCG
>DATJJW010000214.1:0-4172 GCA_035491935.1 Allostellaceae bacterium
ACCGGCCATGATGCGTTGACTTCCCGCTGCTGGTTAATGGCTGCCGACTGTACAGTCTGCCATGCCTCCAGGGCAAGCGACGGGCACCCCCGTCCGCTGCGGGGCCGCCCGCCAAACCGGCATATGTCGAGGGGCTGTGGCGCCCCGGTCACGGGGCGAAGGATGCGTAGCCCAACCTGGAAAACCTCAGGAGGGCGCGCGATATTGGCCCACGAAGGAGACGCGCCATGGATGCATCACAGGGGAGCGGCGAGACGCCCGTCTTTGTCTATGCCACGGCATCCTCGGTCGAGGAGGCGAAGACCATCGGTTCGATGGTGGTGGCCGAGAGACTGGCGGCTTGCGCCAATATCCTCGGCGGCATGATGTCGATCTATCGATGGGATGGCGGCATGGCCGAGAATATGGAGGCGATGCTGCTGCTGAAGACCACCCGCGATCGGCTGGATGCCCTGAAGGCGCGGGTGGAGGCGCTGCACAGCTACGAGGTGCCGTGCATCGCCGTCCTGCCGGTCGAAAGCGTTTCCCAAGGCTTCGGCGCCTGGATCGTCGCCGAGACCCGCTAGACCGATTTCAGATCCGCGTCGACAGCCAGATCGCCAGCTTTGTCGCGGATTTGATCGCGCTCGACAGCAAGGTATAGGCCGGCGCCCGCTCGGCGCCGTGGTCGATGCCGATGTCGCGGTGTTCCAGTTCCTCGGCACGGAATTCCTCGATGGTCCGGCGCAAGCTCTCCTCGCTTTCCGGCAGGATCTCCGCCTGGGCCCGGTAATGCTCGTCGATCACCTCCTCGACCGCGACGGTGCAGGCCATGGCGGCCTTCTCGCCCAGCAGCGCGGTGGCCGCACCCAGCGCGAAGCCGGCGACGTGCCAGAACGGTGCCAGCAGGGTCGGACGTACCCGCCGTTCGGGCAGCATGCGGTCGAAGACCTCGCGGTGGCGCTGCTCCTGCGCAGCCATGTGGCGCACCGTCCCGGCGATCGCCCCGGCCCTGGGCAGCACGGCCAATTGCCCGGCATAGATGCGTGTGGCGCCGAACTCCCCGGCATGGTCGACGCGGATCATGCGGCAGACCTGCTCCGGCATCGGCCGGTCGCCGGGCAGGCGCCTGGGCCGCGTGAGAGGTGTGTGTGCGGCTTCGCTCATAGCCCCTTCCGCATGCTCATCAGCCGGCCGGCACGCGCCGGCAGCAGGAAGGCGCCCAGCGAGGTCGCCGCCATCAGGAAGGACAGGCAGGCATTCCAGCCGGCGAGCGAGATGCCGGCGAAGCGCCATTGCACCTCGTCGCAGCGCACCGTCGGTGTCGCCAGTAGCGCCTTGACCGCGTCGGCGGGACTCAGGCCCGAGAGATTGCTGCCACCGGTACAGGTCGTGGGGCCGGCGATCAGATGCAACTCGACCCCGACGTGGTAGAGGCCGAAGGCGCCGGAGGCCGCGAACAGCAGGGTGAAGAAGAGGCAGGCCGGGCGCGCCAAGGTCGGTGGCCGCGCGATGATCAGCGCCAGGCTGATGACGATCGCGGCGTACCAGGGATAGCGCTCCTTCAGGCACAGCTCGCAGGGCACGAGCCCTTCGACATATTGCAGGAACAAGGCGCCGCCGATGACGCAGAGCGATACGAACAGGATCAGGACCGGCAGTCGATATTGGGTGAGCATGCAGATATCAGGTCCCCATTGGTCTCGGCGTCACATATGGGTGTGCGCGAGCACGATGAAACCGACGACGACCAGCACGACGATGGCCGTGGTCACCCAGGCCAGGCGCTTTTCGACGAAATCGCGTGCCTTGTCGCCGAAGAAGTAGAACAGCACCGCCTCCAGATAGAAGCGCATGCCGCGCGCGATGACCGAGGCCACCGCGAACTTGACCAGATTGTAATGCATCACCCCGCACAGGATCGTGACGATCTTGTAGGGAATGGGGGTCGCCCCCTTGAGCACGATGAGCTTGAAGCCCCAGACCGCGAAGGTCGCTTTGGCGGCGTTGAAGCCTTCCATGTTCCAGAAATGATCGATGATGAACGTACCGATCGTCTCGAACAGCCAATAGCCGATGGCATAGCCGAGGAAGCCGCCGATGACCGAACTGAACGTGGCGACGGTCGCCAACCACCAGACGCGGCGGCGATCGCCCAGCATCTGCGGGATCAGCAGGACATCGGGCGGGATGGGGAAGAACGAGCTTTCGGCGAAGGAGATGCCGGCCATCAGCCAGATGGCGTGAGGCTTCTCGGCATTGACGATCAGCCAGTCATAGGCGCGGCGCAGCATATGGCTCCCTTGCTATGGTCTCGAAGTCGGCCCCAGCTTTAGCAGCGGGGGCAGGGAGCGACAACCCCGGTGCGGGCTCTTTTGCTGCATTGCGGTACCATGCGTTGCGGTTGGGGCATCGGTCCCAGCTGCGACCGGCAATGGTCGTACCGCCTGCCGCCGCGTATGGGTTGAGGCATGTTGTCGCCCCTGCTCACCGTCTTGCCGATCTTCGCGCTAATCCTGGTGGGGTATCTCTGCCGCAGGCTGGGTGTGCTGGGCCTGGCCGCCTCGATCGAACTCAACCGCTATGTAATCTATCTGGCACTGCCGGCGCTGCTCTTCGACATCACCGCCGATGCCAGCTGGGCCCAGCTGGACCAGCCGGGCTTCACCCTGGCCTATGTCGGCGCCAGCCTGGTCATCTTCGCCGGTGTCGTAGCGGCCCGGGGTATGAATCATCGCAAGGGCGGCCGCAGCCTGGCGGATGCCGCGCTGGACGGGCTGAATGCGGCCTATCCCAATGTCGGCTATATGGGTTTTCCCTTGTGCCTGCTGGTGTTCGGCCGGGGCAGCCTGATCGCCGTCACGATTACCGCCATCGTCACGGTCTGTGTCATCTTCGCCGGCGCCATCGTGCTTATCGAGGCGGCATCGCACGCCGAACGCAATCCGCTGCGCCTGGTCGCCAAGGTGGCCGGAACCTTGGCGCGCAATCCGCTGCTGGTGGCGCCGGTGCTGGGCGCTGCGGTCTCCGGTCTGGGCTATCACCCGGCGGGCAGCATCGAGACCTTCTTCCGCATGCTGGGTGGTTCCGCTTCCCCTTGCGCGCTGGTTGCGCTGGGCCTGTTTCTGGCAGAAAGACGAGGGCGCCAGGGCACGGGTGCGGCGATCGGCCTCACCGCGGCGAAGCTGGTGGTGCTGCCAGTGGTGACCTGGGCGCTGTGCCGGCTGCTGCCCATGCCGCCGGTCATGGCTGAGGCCGCCGTGCTGCTGGCGGCACTGCCGACCGGCACCGGTCCGTTCATGCTGGCCGAGTTCTATCGGCGCGAGGCGATGGTGACTGCACGTACCATCCTGGCCTCGACGGTGACCTCGGTCCTGACACTGTCGGTGCTGATCTATTTCATCCGCCACGGCTGGCTCTGACCGCCGGCCTTACGCCCGTACCCCGCATCCATGCCGATCATGATTGGCTGTAAGGCGCGCGGAAGGGCTGGACCTCGCCCCCAAGCCTGTGGCATTGAAGGCGCCTTCGCTTCGGCCGTGCGGGCGTGGTGAAACTGGTAGACGCGCCGGACTCAAAATCCGGTTCCGAGAGGAGTGTCGGTTCGATTCCGACCGCCCGCACCAAAATCAATTGAATCAAGATGTTAGCGATGTTTGGCTCTGGCTTTTCGCATCCGGAAGCGGATCGGGAATCCGGTGCGTCTATCGTGGCCGGGAAAATTTCCCAGAAAAATCAAATAGTTGTGACGTGCCAATAGTCGCTTCGGCATAGTCGTATTCCTACACACCTGTTGCACACCTTTTCGGCACAAAAAGCGCGTTCGGTCGAAATATGTCTCATGCCATATGTTCCTTATATGTTCTTATTGTCTTGGCTTATCCGAATTAAACAGCCCAAATAGCCGAACATGACGAAGCCGCGCCTAGAGCGTCCTTCGCCAGAACCGAACCGCCGTGAGTGATCGCTCCGGCGGTTTTTCTTTGCCCGATATTCCGAAAGTCATTCCATGCAGATCATCACGATCGTGCAGGCGCCTTATCGCGTGCCTGCACGGCCGAGGCTTCTCATCGCCAAGGCATCGACCGTCTGGCTATGGCCAGGCATTCCTTTGACCGAATTACGCGGTGGCACCGTCAGACCGATCCCATCGGAGGCCATGCGTTTTTGGCTGAGCAAATTCATGGGCCCCG
>DATJJW010000215.1:0-32256 GCA_035491935.1 Allostellaceae bacterium
GCTGAAGCCCGCAAGATCGGCGACGGTCACGCGCGGCGTGGCACCGGACAGGCGGCGCTGGGCAATCGCCAGCATGGCCGCGGCTGAATCGACCAGATGCAGGCGACCTCGTGGCCGCATGCCGTGGATCAACGCCGCGACCAGCCCGGTGCCGGCGCCGAGATCGACAATCTCCGCCCGCTCGGGCACTTCCCATTGCTCGATCAGCTGGCCGATCGCGGCATAGAAATCGCCGAAGCATGGGACGAGCTGGCGCCGGGCGGCATCGTAATTGGCGGCATCGGCGTCGAAGGCGGCGGCTATCGAATGGCGCATCACCCATCTCCTGACACGCGATCATACTGCGCCTGTTGCCGGCTAGACCGATGATTTATCTTGATAATGCTGCAATGCAAAAACGGATATGGCTTGTTTTTTACGGCGTGACTTTGGAGTAGTCTCATTTCCATAACAAAAGAGGGCTGCGTGATAGTGGCGCCCGAAAAGAGGCTGGAGGAGCCAGACCATGAACATGGTTACGAAAGGCAATCATGGCCCGCCGGCGGATCGGCACCTAAACACGCCTGAATTGCAGGTGGAATTCAGCCTGAGCGGGCTCGCCGCCTGGCTGCCCCGCCGCCTGCTTCTCGCCATCGACCTCATGCTGGACATTGCCTTCAATGGCTCGGCCGGACCGCTGCCCGCGGCCGAGCTCGGCGAACGCCAAGGCTTGGAGACGCGCAAGCTGGAGGCAATCCTGCAGCGCCTGAGCCGCGCCGGCCTGTTGAAGAGCGTGCGCGGTCCCAATGGCGGCTATCTGCTCGGCCAGGAGCGTGGCGCGATCACGGTGAAGTCGATCGCCGCCGCCGTGCTGGGCGGCGACAAGCCCGCGGCCTTCGAGCACTCGCCTTCGGCCTCGATGCGGAAGGTGGTGCTGCCGCTGGTCGACCGGCTGCACCATGTGCTGGTCGAGGAGATGAGCCGGGTCACGCTGGCCGATCTGTGCGACGCCAGCCGCAAGGTGGGCTTGCAAAGCAAATGCGACGGCATGACCGACTTCGTCATCTGATGCGCAGCAGGCGCGTTTCTGCCCGTGTTGACCGGACGAGGCGGCGCGGCTAATCTCCGCTGCATTATGGAAACCTTCGCTTGGACCACGCTTCGACTTATCGCCCCGGCCGCCTAAGGCAGCCGGTCGTTTTCGCGTGTCCTGCCGGTGCCCTACCCGGCGCTTCTTTCGGTTTCCCGTTCCATGTATCCTTCGATCGATCGTTTCGCGCCCTATCAGCTGGGGTTCACCCCGCGACTTACCGCCGGCCGTCCGGAACGCCGGATGGTCCGATGACCCCGCGTCGGATGCGGGACCGTTCGTTTTGAGATGACGCCCGCTTCCGGGACATCCCAGGCCAGCCGAGAGCCGCGGCGCCGGGCACCGGAGGACGGGCGGAGGAATTCGAGGAAGTAGCCATGTCCAGCAGTCCCATGACCCACACGCCCCAAGCGCCCATGCCCAGTACCGCCCATAACCGATACCAGGCGTTCCAGCCGATCCGTCTCGCCGACCGACGCTGGCCGTCGCAGATCATCGACAAGGCGCCGGCGTGGTGCTCGGTCGATCTGCGCGACGGCAATCAGGCGCTGATCGAGCCGATGGGCACCGACCGCAAGCAGCGCATGTTCGAGCTCATCGTCAATATGGGCTTCAAGGAGATCGAGGTGGGCTTTCCCGCCGCCTCGCAGACCGATTTCGATTTCGTGCGCTGGCTGATCGAGAACGACAAGATCCCTGACGGCGTATTCATCCAGGTGCTGACCCAGGCCCGGCCGGAGCTGATCGCACGGACCTATGAGGCGATCCGGGGTGCCAAGAACGCCATCGTCCATCTCTACAACTCGACCTCGACCCTGCAGCGCCGGGTCGTGTTCGGGCTGGACGAGGCCGGCATCGTCGATATCGCGGTCAAGGGTGCCAGGCTGGTGCGCGAGCATGCCGAGAAGGCGCGCGCGGAAGGCAGCAACATCGTCTACCAATATTCGCCCGAGAGCTTCACCGGTACGGAGCTGGAATTCGCGGTCCAAATCTGCGAAGCGGTGATGGATGTCTGGGAGCCGACGCCCCAGCACAAGACCATCATGAACCTGCCCTCGACGGTCGAGATGGCGACGCCCAACGTCTATGCCGATCAGATCGAGTGGTTCTGCCGCCATGTCCGCGACCGCGACAGCCTGATCATCTCGGTCCATCCGCATAACGACCGCGGTACGGCGGTGGCGGCGACGGAGCTGGCGCTGATGGCCGGCGCCGACCGGGTCGAGGGCACGCTGTTCGGCAATGGCGAGCGCACCGGCAATGTCGACGTGATCACGCTGGCCTTGAACCTGATGACCCAGGGTGTCGACCCGAAACTCACCATCCAGGACATCAACGAGGTCGTGCGCACGGTCGAGTACTGCAATCAGCTGCCCGTGCATCCGCGCCACCCTTATGCCGGCGAGCTGGTGTTCACCGCCTTCTCCGGTTCGCACCAGGACGCGATCAAGAAGGGCTTCGACGCGCTGGCCAAGCGCAACGACACGATGTGGGAAGTGCCCTATCTGCCGATCGATCCCAAGGACATCGGCCGCAGCTATGAGGCGGTGATCCGCATCAACAGCCAGTCGGGCAAGGGCGGCATCGCCTATATCCTGAAGACCGATCACGGCCTCGATCTGCCGCGCCCGCTGCAGATCGAGTTCAGCCAGGTGGTGCAGGAGATGACCGACCGGACCGGCAAGGAAGCCTCGGCCGCCGATATCTGGGACCTGTTCAACCGCACATATCTGGACCAGGCCGATGGGTTGCGCCTGCTGGAGCACCGCACCGTGCCGCTGCCCCATGCCAGCGAGCGGCGTGAGCTCACGGCCAAGGTCAGCTGGAAGGGCGCGCCGCGCGAGATCCGCGGCGAAGGCAGCGGGCCGATCGATGCCTTCATCGACGCCATCCGCAACGATCTCGGCATCGATGTCGTGCTGACCGATTACCGCGAGCATGCGGTGACCGCCAGCGCCTCGGCCCAGGCCGCGGCCTACATCCAGGCCAAGACGCCGGAGGGCGGTGCGCTCCACGGGGTGGGCCTGCACAGCAACATCACCACGGCCTCCTTGCGCGCCGTGGCCAGCGCCGCATCGCGTCTGGCGCAGCGGGGCTGACCGCTCACCTGCTTTCGAAGTCGTCATGGCTGGAACAAGTCCGGCCATGACGATGGCGATGAAGCGGTGCCGGCGGGCTCAAGGCTGGTGCAGCGTCCCACCCCAATCCTTGGGATCGACGTCGTCCAGGGTCTGGGAGAAGGTCCAGATATGGCCGCCGATATCCCGGGTGGTGTATTGCCGCTCGCCATAGGGGAAGTCGGCCGGCGGCGACAGGATCGTCGCATTATGGGCCAGCGCCTGGGCGTAATGGCTGTCGACATCGTCGACCCGCACCATGACCGAATGACGGATGCTGGACGCGGATGGCGCCCCGGTCGGCGTGCCGTTCAGCACGACCGAGCCGTCACCATAGGCGAGCTGCGCGCGATGGGTGCCGATGCTGACCCGCAGCGTGAAGCCATAGACCAGGCAGAGCCAATCGGCGGCAGTGGCGACGTCATGATAGGCCAACACGGGGATCACCGAGGCTGGGGGCATCGACCGGTTGGCGCGCATGGGCTTATCCTCCCCGAGCTGCCCCTCATTTGGGGGCGCAGCATGGCCACATCGGTACGGTACCCGTATGGCCGAATATTCGGCGGAAGATGCTGCTGATCCGAATTCCGCAAGTCTATGGTGATTCCAGCAAATTAACAAAAATTTTACAAATGGGCGACGGCGGGCGGTCTGTTAATTTTTCCAGTCGATTCCGGTGGTCCGGTAATACCCATCCCGCTCGACGATGCGGCCCTGCAGGACGAGGGCCGCCAGATGCGCCTCCAGGGTCATGCGCGCGGCGCGTTCCAGACCGGGGCCGACGCCGGGATATGTCACCAGCATCAGGGAGGCCAAGTCGCGCGCACCCTTGCTGATCGCCTCCACCAGCTTGCTGGCGCGCAGGCGGCGATGGGCCAGCAGATGGCCGGCATAGTCCGGCCCGTCCGGTATCGCCGCACCATGGGTCGGGCGGAACAGCTTTTCCGGCCGTCGCATCATCAGCTCCAGCGAACCCATGTAATCCAGCATGTCGCCGTCCGGCGGCACGATCATGGTCGTCGACCAGCCCATGATGTGGTCGCCGGAGAAGATCGTCTCCTCCTCCGCCAGCACCAGGCAGAGATGGTTCATGACGTGGCCGGGCGTGTGGATCGCCTCCAGGCTCCAGCCCGGCCCCTCGACACTCTCGCCTTCGAGCAGGCGCAAGGGCCGCGTATAGCCCAGCACGGGGGCGGCGGTGAGCTCGGCAAAGGCCGGCACCGCGCCGACATGGTCCTTGTGCTCATGGGTCACGATGATATGGCTGACCGTCTCGCCGGCGAGGGCCTGGGCCAGGGCCGCGACATGCTTGGGCAGATCCGGGCCGGGATCGATCACCGCGACAGTACCGGACCCGACGATGAAGGTGCCGGTGCCGGTATGGGTCAGCGGGCCGGGATTGTTCGCCAGCACGCGGCGGACGAGCGGCGAAAGCTGCTGGACCACGCCATAGGTAGCCGGTTTGTCCTGGTCGAGCTTCGAGATGGCGGGAGCGGGGATGATGGGCTCGCTGGATATCTGATGGGTATCACAGGAGTATTTCGTGGTGCCGCCGGGTTAATCAAGCGCCGCCGCCCTGCCCGCCGATTGTTTCAGGACTCCCCGTGTCGTATGGCATGGATTTTCGAGAACCGGCGCCGAGGCGGACATAAGGTCCGTGGGCATGGGACGGTCGCGAAAGCCCTGCTTGCCTGGGCCGAAGCGGGACGCTATTCCCTCCCACTGATACGGGAATTGAACTGGCGGCCCGCACGATCCCTTATGAGGGCCGCCTGGAAATTGGAGACGAGCCGGATGAGCGAGACCTTCCACCACCTGTTCCAGTTGGGCCCCGACGAGACGCCCTACCGCAAGCTGACCGACAAGCATGTTTCCGTCGAGACCATCGGCGGCAGGAAGGTCCTGCGCATCGAGCCGGAGGCGCTGAGCATCCTCGCCAAGGCCGCCTTCCACGACATCTCGCACCTGCTGCGTCCAACCCATCTGGCTCAGGTGGCATCGATCCTCAAGGATCCGGAAGCCTCGGCCAATGACCGCTTCGTCGCGTTGGAGCTGCTGAAGAACGCCAATATCGCCGCCGGTGGCACCTTGCCGATGTGCCAGGACACCGGCACCGCGATCATCGTGGCCCATAAGGGCGAGCAGGTCTGGACCGGCGCCGACGACACGGCCTACCTCTCCGAGGGCATCAAGGGCAGCTATAAGGACGGCAACCTCCGCTACAGCCAGATGGCGCCGCTCTCGCTCTATGAGGAGGTCAACACCGGCAACAACCTGCCGGCGCAGATCGACATCCTGGCCGAGCCCGGCAGCGACTATCACTTCCTGTTCGTGGCCAAGGGTGGCGGCTCCGCCAACAAGACCTATCTCTACCAGGAGACGCGCGCGACGCTGTCGCCGAAGACCTTCGCCAAGTTCATCACGGACAAGATCGCGACGCTCGGCACCGCGGCCTGCCCGCCCTATCACCTGGCCATCGTCATCGGCGGCCTCTCGGCCGAGCAGAACCTCAAGACCGTCAAGCTCGCCAGCACGCATTACCTCGACAACTTGCCGACCACCGGCGACAAATCCGGCCGCGCCTTCCGCGATGTCGCCTTCGAGCAGGAGGTGTTGGAGATCACGAGGCAGCTCGGCATCGGCGCGCAGTTCGGCGGCAAGTATTTCTGCCACGACGTCCGTGTCATCCGCCTGCCGCGCCACGGCGCCTCGATGCCGATCGGCATCGGCGTCTCCTGCTCGGCCGACCGCCAGGCGCTGGGCAAGATCGACGAGCATGGCGTGTGGCTGGAGGATCTGGAGCGCGATCCCGCCCGCTTCCTGCCGGAGACGGAGGATTCCTCGCTTTCGGGCGAGACGGTCGAGATCGACCTGACGCAGCCGATGGACAAGATCCGCGAGACCTTGAGCAAGTGCCCGGTCGGCACGCGCCTCAACTTGAACGGCCCGATGATCGTCGCGCGCGACATCGCGCACGCCAAGTGGAAGGAGATCGTCGATGCTGGCGGCGAGCTGCCGGAATACACCAAGCATCACCCGGTCTATTACGCGGGTCCGGCCAAGACGCCGGAGGGCATGGCATCGGGCTCCTTCGGCCCGACCACGGCCGGCCGCATGGACTCCTACGCCGACTTCCTGCTCTCGCGCGGCTCCAGCCTGGTCATGCTGGCCAAGGGCAACCGCTCGAACCAGGTGAAACAGGCCTGCAAGGACTATGGCGGCTTCTATCTGGGCTCCATCGGCGGCGCTGCCGCGCGGCTTGCCCTGGACTCGATCAAGAAGGTCGAGGTGCTGGATTATCCGGAACTCGGCATGGAAGCGGTCTGGCGCATCGAGGTCCAAGGCTTCCCGGCCTTCGTCATTACCGACGACAAGGGCAACGACTTCTTCGCCAATGTCGCGCACTGAAAAGGGCGCGCACTGACAAATGAAGCGGGCGGCTGAATGCCGCCCGCTCTGCTTTCAGAGGTCCTCCGCCCGAGAGCGGTGCGCCCGTTACTGGAGGGAATTACGGTCCCGTCCCAACCAGTATCTCGTATCGGGATAGCGGTCCTGAACCGCGCGTGACCTCTTTTCCAGCGTCTTCTTGAATTCCGCGAGGGCGCTGATCAGCCGGGTGAGCGGCTCGATCGAGTCCGGCCCGATCCAGCCCTGCATCGCGCCGAAGGGCTCCAGCGCCTTGGTGACCTCGCCATAGGCTTTGCGGGTGCCGGGTTTCAGGGATACGGCATCGATCGACAGGAACGAGACCCGCTCGAAATCGGCCATGGCGGACTCGACCGGGGCGGAAACGCTCTTGGCGAACAGCAGCCGCACTTGTGCGCTGCGATGCATGACGACGGCTTCTTCATAGAGGGCCAACTCGGCCGCACTGCGTTGGCGCCGGCGGCTGCCGAACTCGCCGCCATTGTGGATCAGGCCCACGGTCATGGACCAGATCGAGGCGGGAACGCCAATGAGCGCATTACGATGGATCGAAGCGTTTCCCATGATCACTACCCACCGGCTAGAGGTTGAGCATGACGGGCGCAAACCATAGGAAAACACGTTAATAAAGGTTAAAAGGTGCGCCGATCAGTTTAGTTAATTTAATATATGGTTAACGGAATCGCCAAGAGGATTCGTTACAATTTCTCTAAAATATCAATACGTTAGAGGATCTTAACAGTTTAGGTTGCAATCCCCTGGTAACTACTTGATTCTCCTCTAATCTGCTATCCGTGGATGGGGGGACAACCCGCTAAAGTCGATCGCCTGGAACGTGCGATCGGCGAGGGCAACCTGAATGAATCGCCCCCTTGGCCGTGGCAATGCTGTCGCAGTCCGCTACCTCGCGGGGTGGTTACGAAGCAGCTTTCAAGGCGGTTTTGCCGATAGGCAGCGGCGCCCCCTGCTACGACACTCCGGCCGAATTATCCGCTATGCCGCCGCCGCTGGCACGACGATGCATGGCAGTTGCCGCGCCTTCAATGCGGCGCAAGCATTCGACGCGGCTTCCTGCGACAGATGGGTCAGGCGCGCGCGGTAGAGAATTCGGCCGCCGAAGGGCGTCGTCGGCGGCAGTTCAATGGCGGCGCCCCTGACCATGGCGGGCAATTGGGCGAGCGCGCCTTCGGCTACGGTCCGGGCGAGGCCCTGCGTGGAGAATGCGCCGACCTGAATGGCCCAGCTGCCGTCTGAAATCATGCTGCCGCTCGAAACCATGCCGCTGGGCGAGATCGAGGCGGTCATGATCGGTGCGGGTGGAGGCGCTGCCGCGATGGCCACATTCGGCGCCGCCGCGGGCGTGCAGGGACCATAGGGGTTATAGGCCGCATTCAGATCGCAACCCGACGCGGTCGGGTACCGGGCAACGGCCTGCCGCGCCGGCGCGGGTGCGGATGATGTGCAGGGGTTGCCGGGGTTGTAGGCGGCGTTCAGGTCGCACCCGCTTGTCGAGGTCTGTTCGACGGCAGCGATCTCGTTCGCCATTGCCGATGTGCAGGGGTGATTGGGGTCATAGGCGGCGTTCACGTCGCACCCCGTAGCGAAGCTCACCGGGGTGGGCGCGTTGCTGGCCACCTGTATGTTAGCCCCGGCGTAGTTGGCCAAGGGGCCGGACATCGGCACCTCGGTCCCGAGATTCGGGCTGATGGCGGCGACGTAATGGACGGTTTCCATAGGAAGACCCGTTTCACCGGCGAGATAGCTGTCGAGCCGCCTCGGGCCCGCATTATAGGCGGCCAGGAAACCGGGCGATCCGAAACGATTGTACATTTCCCGGATATAGGCCGTGCCGGCGAGGATGTTGTCGCGTGGGTTGAACGGGTCGGCACCAAGCCCGTTCTGCGCCTCGAGTTCCCGATAGGTCCTGGGCATGAGTTGCATCAGCCCCATGGCGCCGACCGGCGACACGGCCTGCTCCTGACCGCCGGATTCCTGCTTCATGACCGCCCGAATCCATTGCTCCGGTACGGTGTAACGGGCCGCGGCCTCACGGATATAGGGACCCCAGGGGTCGCCCGGCGGGCCGGGCGGGGGATAGTAATGCGTCGGCGCGTAATACGCGCTGCTGCCGCCGCCGCGGTAATGCGTCGCGCAGCCGGCCACAAGGAGGACGACCAGGAAGCAGGGGACCAGGCGAAGCCAGCCCGGGATCCGCCAACCCATCGCCTCGGAGTCAGGAAGTCTGCGAGCGCCAGCCACTTAGATTGGCGCAGCCAGGAATTCAACGAGCATAATGACGGGCCCCCATCAGATCGAAGCGGGGAAACTATGCCGCAAATTGCGTCGGTTACAAATCTTCCCGTGAGATATCCCGATGCGGATGATCAGGCGCTCGTGAAGGTGCGGGCCTATGCCCGGACATGCCTGGCCTGGCGTTGCGGGTCAAATGGCCCCGATGCGTGGCCGGAGCGATAATCCGGAGAGAGGTGATCACCGCCCGGCGATCGCCTCTCTCCGGATCGTCGGCCGTCCCTCAATAGACCGGGGGGACGTGCATTTCCGCGGGAATCGGCCCGCGGAGATAGTCGGGGTTGCGGACGCGCGCGGGCAGGATCACTTCGGGATGATCGACATCCCGATAAGGAATTTGGCTCAGCAGATGATGGATGCAATTGAGCCGGGCCCGCTTCTTGTCGACCGCCTCGACCACCCACCACGGCGCCTCGGGAATATGGGTGCGCTCGAGCATCGCTTCCTTCGCCTTGGTGTATTCCTCCCAACGGCGGCGCGACTCGAGATCCATCGGCGACAGCTTCCACTGCTTGATCGGATCGTGGATGCGCATCTGGAAGCGCAGATGCTGCTCTTCGTCGGTGATCGAGAACCAGTACTTGATCAGGATGATGCCGGAGCGGACCAGCATCCGCTCGAATTCCGGCACGGTGTGGAAGAATTCCTCCAGGTCGGCGTCCGAGCAGAAACCCATGACCCGCTCGACGCCCGCGCGGTTGTACCAGCTGCGATCGAACAGGACCATCTCGCCGCCGGCCGGCAGATGCGAGATGTAGCGCTGGAAATACCATTGGGTGCGCTCGCGCTCATTGGGTGCCGGCAAGGCGGCGACCCGGCAGATGCGGGGGTTGAGACGCTGGGTGATACGCTTGATGACGCCGCCCTTGCCGGCCGCGTCGCGGCCCTCGAAGATCACCACCACTTTCAGCTTCTGGTGCTGGACCCAGCTCTGCAGCTTGACCAGTTCGCTTTGCAGGCGGAACAGCTCCTTGAAGTAGGCGTGACGGGCGATCGTATCGGTGGTGGGCGCGTGCTCGCCCTCATGGGCCAGCAGCCTGGCGAGACGCTCGTCGTCGATCTCCATCTCCAACTCCTCGTCGAAGCTGTCGGCAATTTCGCTTTCGATGCGGCTGGCCATATCGCCGTCGCGGAGATTCAAATCGTGCATGGAGCGGTCTTCCTCGTTGGCATGCATACGGCACGCCTTTTCCGAGGGCGCCGTCAGGTTGCTCATCAGAACAGAGCCTAACCAGCGCAAGTGACGGTTTGATGGAATCCGGCCGGGATTCGACCGGTTATCGGGTTTGACGGGCTTTCACGGCCCCGTGCAGAGCGGTATCGGCCGTGGCGGCGGTGCCGGGTGCGTCTTCTTATAGGCCGCGAGGACCGGCTCGAGGGTTTGCCTGGGCCAATATTTCGGTGCGCCAATCTCCTTCAGGCAGGCGGCGTTCCAATACAGCCCCGTGCGCGAGAGCGGCTGTCCGGCCGCCACCGCCTGCGCGACGGCGTCGACATCGGATTCCTCGGGATAGATATAAAGCGTCGTCGGCTCGTGCCTCACGATCGCGAGGATTTGCGGCGCGTCCTGGGGCGACCAGCTGGTGCAGCCGTCGCTGCGGCCGCCGGCGTAATCCACCAGCGTGCCGAACGGGACGTAGCCGTGCCGATTGGCATAGGGGCTGGCCGCGTCCTTGCGCAGACAGACGCCCCGCAACAGCAGGGCCGCATGGCCGCCGATGGCGCGCTGCCTGGCGTTCGCAGTCTCGCCCTGGCCGTCGAATTGGACGAAGGAGCGAATCAGGACCGCATCCTGTGTCGCCGAGACACGATAGTAGCCTTTGAAGGACGGCTTCGTCTCGGCCGTGACATAGGCGCCGCCGGCAGTCAGCAGCGAATCCAGCGCATTGCCGAAATTCTTCGCGCATTGACTGCCATTCTGGAAATCGGCGATGCCGGCCAGATCGCGGCCGCTGCCGTGTCCCGCCGAAATCGCCTGGAACGAGTGGGCCGCTTCGCAGATGATGTAGAACCGGCGCCCCAGGACACCGTCGCCGACATAGTTGGGACGGGTTGCGTCCATGGCGAAGTAGCAGGCATTCCTGACTGCGCCTTGGCTCACCTTTTGCTCATAGAGCGCCCGCGCCCGCAGCAGCACCGGTTCCGCGATCTGGCCGTCGCCTTCGCCGATATGGGGTTTCAGCCAGGCCGGAAGGGCCGAGGCGGGTTCCGCCGCAAATGATCGCGTCGACGCCAAGACGGCGACAGTGATGATCAAAAGCAGAGACCTTAACCACATTGGATCGATCTCCCGCCTGCGGCCTGGCCGGCCGACGGCTATTGGGGCTCGGAAATGGTGATACGGCGCAGATGCCTTTCCTGGTCGGTGGGGAAATCGTTGCGCGCGTGGTTGACCGTGCGGTTGTCCCAGATCAGCAGGTCGCGCGGCGTCCAGCAATGAGCATAGACGAATTCCGGCTTCTCGGCATGGGCGCAGAGTTCGAGCAGCAGGGCCTCGCCCTCGTCGAAATCCATGCCGACGACATCGCGCGCCATCAGATAGCTGAGATAGAGCGACTTGCGGCCGGTATCGGGATGGGTCCTCACCAGGGGATGGGCCGCGATGGTCAGGCCTTCGCCATCGATCTTGATCTCCTCGCGCTTATAGGCGCGGCGGTCATAGACATGGCGGGCCTGGAGCTTGTCGATCTTGGCCTTCATCGCTTCCGGCAGCGCCGCATAGGCGGCGGTCAGATTGGAGAATCTGGTCTCGCCGCCGACCGTGGTCACCTTGATGCCGTAGAGGGTGGTGGCACGATAGGGGTTGGCACGGTGCGAGCCGTCCGAATGGAATTGCAGCTCGCCATCCGGCAGGTCGCCGATCGGCTTGTTGTCCTTGCGGATGTTCGAGATGTACATGATGCCGCGCTTCTGCGAGCTGAGTTTGTCCTCGCGTGGGGCCGCCTTGGTGCTGGGGTCGGCATCGGCCCGGCCGAAGATATTGGCGAAGCGGATCTGGTCGTCGCCGTCGATGTCCTGGGCCGGAAAGCAGAGGACGCCGTATTCGGCAAAGGCCCGTCGCAGGAAATCCGCCGTCTCCTCGCCGTAAGGCTTGCTGAGATCGATGCCGGTCACCCGGCCGCCGATCGCCTCGCTCAAGGGCTCCACGGTGATCGTGCCCAGCTTCATCATGACGTCCTCCACCTAACCTGTTGTCCTTGGTTTGTTATCGCGGCAGTTTGTTATCGCGGCCTGTCACTGCCCTCAGGCGCGCTTCTTCCGTGTCTCATCTTTGTTGCCCCCGCTCGGTTCCGACACGGCGTGGCCCGATATCGCCTGGGCCAGGTCGCGCGTCGAGGGCATCCTCAAATTCCGGTCCGATGACTCGATCTCGTCATGGGCCAGGTTCTCGATCATGCCAAGCAGCACGCGTCGGGCGATCGCCACCTCGTCGGCGGCCATGCCGCGCAAGGCGATCTCGTTGACCTCCTCGGCCATCGGTATCAGCACATGCTTGAGTGCGGCCCCTTTGGGCGTAAGGAAGATCCGGACCTGCCGGCGGTTCTCCATGACGCTGTGGCGCACGACATAGCCCAGCTTCTCCATCGCCTGGACCGCGGCGAAGGTCGAGGGCTCCATCACCCCGGCCTGCTCGCTCAGCTGGCGCTGCGTCAGCCCGTCGGCGCGCCAGAGCACGCGCAGGAAGGTCCAATGGCCATGGGCGACGCCATGTTCGTAAAGCCGCATCTGGAACGAGCGCAGCAAGCCGCGCCCGACGCCGCGGATGAGATGGGCGATGCGGTCGCCGGCCATGCTGTCCTGCCACTTCACCATCGGCTTCAGTGGTATGGACGATCGGAGCATGGGGGGCCGGGGTTCCCGCTTTTTATCCGTCGCCATCATTCCCTCTTTCTGCATCAGAACTTAGCCGCCTAACCGAAAAATTGTCAAGGATGCCAGGATAAATAGCCAGTGTTTGCCGCGATACGCGCCAAGGGTGTGGCCGGACATCTGTTGACGGGGTTAGGCGGCTAACCTAGTCTCAAGGCTCGCGGGACGGGGCTCTCGACCCGCCACGAAGCATGTGAAAGCCGCGACCGGCAGCAAAATGCCGACAACAAAAAATGCCAACGACAAGAATGATAGGGAGGAACGATGATCGGGAAGATGCTGAGTGGCCTGGGAGTGGGCGCCTGCACCATAGGCGCCTGTGCCGTGGGCTTTATGCTGGGGGTGGGAACGCCGTCATCGGCGCGGGCCGACGACGCGGCGTCCTTCTTCAAGGGCCGGACGATCAATCTGGCGATCGGCTACGCCGTCGGCGGCGGCTACGACATGAACGCGCGGCTCCTGTCGCGCTACATGGGCAAGCACATCCCCGGCAATCCCTATGTCACGCCGCAGAACATGCCGGGGGCCGGCAGCCTGAAGGCCTATAAATGGCTTTATGAGATCGCACCCAAGGATGGCACCGCCATTGCGACATTCGGTCGGACCATCCCGGTCGATCCGCTGCTGGGCGTCTCGCCTGAGATCGATTCCCGCAAACTCACCTGGCTGGGCTCGATTTCCAGCGATGTCAGCGTCTGCATCACCTGGCATACCTCCAAGATCAAGACGGTCGGCGACCTGCTGACCAAGCCGGCCAAGCTGGCGGGCCAGGGGGCAGGCTCCGACCCCGATGTCTTCACCTCGGTCTTGAAGAACATCTTCAATCCGAAGCTGACCCTGGTGACCGGATATCCCGGCTCCAACGAGGCCGGGCTCGCCATGGAGCGCGGCGAGGTCGACGGCGAATGCGGCGTCTCCTGGAGCACCATCAACGTCACCCATCCGGATTGGGTCAAGGACCACAAGGTCAACATCCTGATGCAGATGGCGCTGGAGAAGCAGGCGGATCTGCCCAACGTGCCGATGATGATCGACCTGGCCAAGGACGATAAGACGCGCAAGATGCTGGAGTTCATCGTCACCAGCCAGACCTGGGCACGGCCCTTCGCGGCGCCGCCGGGCCTGTCCGACCAGATGAAGGCAGTGCTGCGCAAGGCGTTCGACGACACGATGAAGGACCCGGACTTCATTGCCGAGGCGCATAAGCTGCAGCTCGATGTCCGGCCGGTCTCCTGGCAGAAGATCGACCAGCTGATGGCCAAACTCTACGCCACGCCCCCCGCCCTTATCGCCAAGGCCAAGGCCGCCGCCGGCGGCCAGATGTAGGCTGCCCGGACCCGAATGATGAAGGCCCCGTGGGCGGTAGTTTGCGGGGCCTTCATCACCTAACGCCCAGATGCGCCTGGCCCAGCATCAGCAGGCAGATGGTCAGCGTCACCACCGACGCGACGGTGGAGTAGAGGATTGTGCCGGAGGTCACGACCGCCTCTCGCTTGTAGAATTCCGCGACCATGAACGGGCCGGTGCCGGTCGGCAGCGCCGCGATAAGCACGGCGATGGCGGCGGGGAAGGCCGCCAGGCGGAAAATGCCATAGGCGCAGACCGCGGTGACCGCCGGCTGGGCGACCAGCTTCAGCAGGGCGAAGGCGATCGCGGTCGGCTTGGCCGACTGGCCGCCGCGATGCTTGGCGGCGAGGAACAGCCCCAGCGAGACCAGGGCGCAAGGGCTGGCGGCGTTGCCCAGCATATGCAGGAAGCTGGCGGCACCACCGGGCAGCTTGATGCCGGTGCTGGCCCAGACGAGCCCCAGCACCGGCGCCACCAGCAACGGGTTGCGGCTCAAGGATTTCGCCAGCTTCAGCGCCAGATGATGCGGTCGCCGCTCCGCCTGCAGGCCGAGCTCGACGCAGATGATGGCGACCGCGAACAGCACGCTCACCGTCAGGATGGTGGCGATGGTCGCCAGCATGAAGCTCTTTGGCCCGAAGATCACCTGGCACAGCGGGAAGCCGATATAGCCGGCATTGGCATAGCCGGTGTTGAGCCCGTCGATCGAGGCGTCGGTCAGCCGCCTGCCGCGGGCCATGCGGAAGATGAGCGTGGCACCGAACACGACGAAGCTGCCGGCGGCGAAGGAGGCGATGAAGCCCGGCTGCCAGAGATCGGCCCAGCGCGTGCCCGCCATCACCTGGAACAGCAATGCCGGCAGACCGAGATAAACCACAAAGCGGTTAAGCTCGGAGGCTGCGTTCGGTCCCAGCAGATTGAAGCGGCCGGCAAGATATCCCGCGGCGATGATGGCGAAGACCGGCAGTACGATGAAGAGGGCGGTCAGCATGGGAGGCGGAACCTCGGAGTGCGGCGGACGACCTGCCTCGATTGCCCTGGTTCATCATCCAGGGTCCAATACAGACTGAGGCCAATCTGATACCTTGATGGTATGAATATCACCCTCAGCCAATTCCGCTATTTCTGCACCCTCGCCGAGATCGGCCATTTCGGCCGGGCAGCCGAACGGCTGCACATCTCGCAACCGCCCTTGTCGCGGCAGATCGCCCTGCTGGAGGCGGAGCTGGGCACTACCCTGTTCAAGCGCCATGCCAAAGGCGTCAGCCTGACGCCGGCGGGGCGGCAGTTCCTTGAGGATGCGCAAGCCGTGCTGCGTCAGGTCGAGCAGGCGCGACGCAACGCCTCGTCCGCCGGCACCGGCGAGGTCGGGCATCTCAAGCTGGGCTTCACCATGTGCGCTGCCTACAACGTCGTGCCGAGCCTGGCGCGCCGTTATACCGAGGCCTTCCCGCGCGTCGATTTCCAGGCACGCGAGGTGCTGCCGGGCGAGATCCCGCAAGCCTTGCGCGACGGCGGCATCGATCTCGCCATCAGCTTCCCGAGCCCGGAACCCCAGCCCTTCACGGCGATGCCCTTGCTGCGCGAGCCCTTGAGCCTGGTGCTCCCGCAGCATCATCCGCTGGCCCGGGCGCGGCGCGTAAGGGTCGAGGCGCTGGCTCATGAGCGCTTCCTGATCGTGCCGCGCCCCCAGGCGCCGCTGCTGCATGATGCTATCGTCGAGCGCTGCCGACAGGCGGGCTTCTCGCCGATGATCGCGCTCGAAGTCTATCTGCAGCAGACCATCGTCAATTTCGTGGCGGAAGGCCTGGGCGTGGCACTGGTGCCGGCCTCGATGGCCCGCGCCGAGGTCAAGGGCACGGTTTTCAAGAGCCTGTTCGACCCGCCGATGATCGAGCAGCAGCTGTTCTGGTCGCATGAGAACCGTAACCCCTGCATCCAGCGTTTCCTGTCGCTCGCCCGTGCGGAACCTGATATGGTTAACAATGGTTAATTTCGCGGAATGCTGACGATCTCCTACCGTTGTGATGGAAGGACGCATGGGCGAAAGGGACGAGGGCAACCAGGTCAAGGCCGGTACGAATGAGCAGGAAGCGGCCATGTCGCTTCTGCGCATGATCGCCCGCGCCGAGCAATGGTGGGATCCGGATGAGAAATTGCCGTCCCGCAGCGACATATTGAGCGCCTATTCCGATTGCGTCGCCGCGGCGCGTGGGGAATACGGGACACCGGAACCAACGGTCGAGCCCGAGCCGATTTCCGCCATCCCCGTCGTCGAAGAGAAACCGGCCGGCCCGACGCCGCTCGCGGTGGGCGGCCTCGCCCTCTATGCGGCGGTGCGCGATCTGGCAGCGATCGACAAGGGTGCGGTCAACGAGAACCAGGCGGAGCCCGAGCTGCTGGTCGTCGATGGCCATGTCAGTGTCGTGGCATGAACCGCTTCGACGTGTGATGGGCCGTTCAACCCCGGCGCAGCGCACCTCACCTGCGTAAACGGCGCGGGCTACCCGAGCGCGCCGACGCTTCCCATTTATCATCCATGTACTGCAACAAGGGGCGTGCAACGCGCCCTGAAGAAGAATGGCGGGGTGCCATGGCAAGAGATATCGAATCCTGGATGTGGCTGCGCGCTTGCGCCGCCCTCGACTACGCCGACCCGGCGGCGCGCTCCTCCTTCCAGCCACGCGGCGGGGCCGGCCAGCCCGGTTGGGAGCCGCCGATCGACCTGCTGGAGACGCCTGACTCCCTCTGGATCATCGTCGCCATGCCTGGTGTCGACGTCTCGACCATTGAAGTCATGATCTCCGGCGGCTCGATCGAGATCGCCGGTATCCGCCCGATCCCCTCGGCACTAAAGGGTGCTGCGATCCACCGGATGGAAATCCCCTATGGCCGGTTCGAGCGCCATGTCGGCCTGCCTGCCGGCCGTTTCGAACTGGAACGCCGCCATGTAGCCGATGGCTGCCTGACCTTGTCGCTCAGAAAGCTGGGATAAGATCATGTCGACATTCAACGAATCCGACGACATCTCGCGCCGACTGCGGCTCGACCATGCCGCGGCTCTGGGGGCGCCCGCGGCGGCGGCTGCCGTCCCCGCCGCCGGCCCCGAATCCACCGCGTTGAAGCCGATCCCGGACGATGCGCTGATCATCCTGCCGATGCGCAATCTGACGCTGTTTCCCAGCCTGGTGCTGCCGGTCTCCCTGCGCCGCGACCTCTCGGTCCTGGCCGCGCAGGAGGCGATGAAGCAGGGCCGCAGCGTGGGCATGCTGCTGCAGCGCGACGCCGAGGTCGACACGCCGACCCCGGCCGATCTCAACGAGGTCGGCACGGTGGCGAGCCTGGTGCGCTATCTCACGGCCCAGGACGGAACCCATTATGCCGTCTGCCAGGGCGAGCGGCGCTTCCGTGTCGTCGAATTCCTGGAGGGCTGGCCGTTCATGGTGGCCCGCGTCCAGAACGTGGTCGAGGAAGACGGCACCGTCGGCACCGAACTCGAGGCCAAGATGCATCTCCTGAAGGAGCGGGCGACGGAGCTTCTGACCCTGCTGCCCAACGCGCCGGGCGAGCTGCAGACGGTGATCAGCGCCATCACCGTGCCGGGCCAGCTTGCCGACACGGTGGCCGCCTTCATCGACATCAAGCCGTCGGAAAAGCAGGAGGTGCTGGAGATCCTCTCCGTGCCGAAGCGGCTCGAGCAGGTGCTGTGGCTGTTGTCGTATCGGCTGGAGGTGCTGCGCCTGTCGAAGCAGATCGGCGAGCAGACCCAGGAGAGCATCGAGCTGCGTCAGCGCGAATACGTGTTGCGCGAGCAGCTGAAGCAGATCCAGAAGGAGCTGGGCGAGAGCGACGAGGCCAATGACTACGCCAATCTCGCCCAGTCCCTGCGCGACGCCAAGATGCCGGAGGATGTCGAGAAGCAGGCGCTGAAGGAGCTGAAGCGCCTGCAGAACATGTCCGACGCCTCTGGCGAGGCCTCGATGCTGCGGACATATCTGGAATATCTGGCGGAGCTGCCCTGGAACGTCTCGACCGAGACCAAGATCGACATCGAGGCCGCACGCAAAATCCTCGACGAGGACCATTACGGCCTCAAGAAGATCAAGCGGCGCATCCTGGAATATCTGGCGGTGCGCAAGCTGAACCCGACCGGCCGCAGCCCGATCCTGTGCTTCGTGGGGCCGCCGGGCGTCGGCAAGACTTCGCTCGGCCAGAGCATCGCCAAGGCCATGGGGCGCAAATTCGTGCGCGTGTCCTTGGGCGGCGTCCATGACGAGGCGGAGATCCGCGGTCATCGCCGGACATATATCGGCGCTCTGCCCGGCAACATCATCCAGGGCATCAAGCGCGCCGGCGCGCGCGATTGCGTCATGATGCTGGACGAGGTCGAGAAGCTTGGCCGTGGCATCCAGGGCGACCCGAACGCGGCGCTGCTGGAGGTGCTCGACCCCGAGCAGAACGGCACCTTCCGCGACAACTATCTGGGCGTCACCTTCGATCTCAGCCAGGTCATGTTCATCGCGACCGCCAATGTGCTGGATTCCATCCCCGGCCCCTTGCGCGACCGCATGGAGGTGATCGAGCTCACCGGCTATACCGAGGAGGAGAAGCGCAACATCGCCGAGCGTTACCTGATCCCGAAGCAGCGGGCGGCCAATGGTCTGACCGAAGAGCAATGCACGGTGACGGAAGCCGCGCTACGCCAGGTCATCGGCGGCTATACCCGCGAGGCCGGCGTGCGTTCGCTGGAACGTGAGCTGGGCGCCTTGTTCCGCCATATCGCGATGAAGGTCGCGGCGGGCGAGGTGCAGGAGAAGGTGACCATCGATGCCGGCGATGTCGCAGGTATCCTGGGCCCACAGAAGGTCGAGCGCGAGGCTCTGGCGCGGGTCGCCGTGCCGGGCGTCGTCACCGGCCTCGCCTGGACGCCGGTCGGCGGCGACATCCTGTTCGTCGAGGCGGCGCGGATGCGCGGTGGCGGCCGGTTGAGCCTGACGGGCCAACTGGGCGATGTCATGAAGGAAAGCGCCCAGGCGGCCTGGACCGTGGTCCGCTCGCATGCAAAGGAGTTGGGCATCGATCCCGAGGAGGTCGACAAGACCGACATCCACATCCATGTGCCGGCGGGCGCCATCCCCAAGGACGGGCCCAGCGCCGGCGTCGCGATGTACCTGTCGCTCGTCTCGGTGATGACCGGCAAGGTGGTGCCCCGCACCATCGCCATGACCGGCGAGATATCCTTGCGCGGCCTGGTGCTGCCGGTCGGCGGCATCGCCGAGAAGCTGGTCGCGGCGGCGCGTGCCGGCATCGAGACGGTGATCCTGCCCAAGCGGAACATGAACCTGCTGGACGAGATCCCGGACGAGGCCCGGCGCAAGCTGTCGCTGATCTGGGTCGACACGGTCGAGGAGGCGGCCAAGGCCGCCTTCGGTGGGGCGCCAGCACTGGCGACGGTCGAGGCGTATTGACGACGAAACGAGAGGCGGCGCCTGCCGCCTCTCGTCAAGGACCGCTTCTCGTCAAGGACTGCAATCCCCTCTGCGGAGGTCATAGAAGCCCAGGCCCAGCCTGAACAGCGGTAGCACGTCCTCGTTTTTGGCGATCGTCTTGTCGTCGATTCGGCCATCCGCTTTGCGCGGTAGCTCGTAGACATCGCTGATGGTGAAGATGCCGGCATTGGCGATGCTGGTACGGACCAGGATCGCGTGTCTGGACGTGAACACCAAATCCAGCCAATCGGGAATGGCGTGGTCGTATTTGACCCGGACGATGGCGCGGATCCGCCGATGCGCCACGGCGTAGCGCATCATGCGCTTCTCATGGCGTGTCACCACCACGACCAGGCCTATGTCGGCGCCGCGCGCCTTGGCATAGGGGGCGGTGAGCTTCACGCCGGAATCGGTCGTCGCGACATAGTCTTTCGCGAAGGGGGCGGTATCGCAGGTGACGACGACGTCCTCGCCATCAAGGGTCGCCTGTTTGGTGACGGTCGCGGCATCGGCCGCCCCGGTGGCGAACAGGGCACAGGCAATCCCCGAAAGAAGACGTCTCATAAGCCGTTGCGTGCCTTCACCAGGGCGCCGACCTCGCGCGTCATCGCGTCGTCGGCGGCCGCCAGCCCGTCGGCGACGCCTTGGCGGTCCGCCGGCGGGCGGTTCTGGCTCATCTTCCACTTGCCTTCCAGCCGCGTGATGGTCAGGCGGAAACCGATGATGCCCTTCAGCTGTCCCTGGATGAAATCCGCCGGCGCGTCCGCGACCTTCCAGGGATGGGGCCGTCCCGCCTCGTGCCGGTCGGTGAGCCGTGTGACCAGATCGAGCAAAGGCGCGGCATCGCGGAAGAATTCCAGCTTTCCATGGGCCTGGATCGTCACGTAGTTCCAGGTCGGCACGACCTTGCCGGTCTCCTGCTTGGTCTTGTAGAGGCTGGGCGAGACATAGGCGTCGGGGCCCATGAAGATCGCCAGCGCCTCATGCTCCGGCAGATGGTCGGCGGCTTGCGGGTTGGCGATGGCGAGATGGCCGATCAGCGTACCATAGGGCTGCGGTTCCGCCTCCAGCAGCATCGGTACGGGGTTGGCGACCAGCCCCTGCCGGCCCATGGTCACGAGGTTTGCCAGACGGCAGGCGCGGATCGCCGCATGGATCGTCGCCACATCCCCTTCTGCGAAGATTGGCGGCAGGTACATGGCGGTCAGCGTGGGGAGAGGGTGAATCCGACGGTGAGCGCGCCGTCATGCCCCTTGAAATCGAGGCTGAGCCGCTCGCCCGACCGGTCGAAATCGTGCTCGCCCTTCTGATGCCAGCCCAGTTCCGGCAGGCTGGAGCGGTAGAAGGACAGCACCTGCTCGCGCTTGACCGCGCCGGTGGCCGTGGCCTCGACGATACGGCCCTGCGGCTTGTCGAAAATCAGCGGCCCGTCGCTCCTGGCGGTGAGGCCGGGCATCAGCGGCACATCCTCGGTGCCGGGGACATAAGCGGTCTCGGCCCATGCGATGGCGGGCAGCATGAGACACAGGGCGAGGGCAAGGAAAGCGAGGCGGCGCATGGACCGGGAACCTAGCACTATTTCTGGCGGGCCGGGCAGTAAAAAGTCGAACGGTTCGACTGCACGATCCGGCGGATGACGCCGCCGCAATCGCAGTTGGGACAAGGCTCGCCCTCCTTGCCGTAAACCGCCCATTGATGCTGGAAATAGCCAAGCTCGCCCGAGGTCTGGACGTAGTCGCGCAGACTGCTGCCGCCGGCCGCGACCGCACGGGTCAAGACCTCGCGGACCGATGTGGCCAGGCGGTCCGCTTCCGCCCCGCTGAGCGAGGCGGCCTGCCGCATCGGATCGATGCCGGCCCAGTAGAGGCTTTCACTGACATAGATGTTGCCGAGGCCGGCGACCACGCGCTGGTCGAGCAGTACCGCCTTGATCGGCGATTTCCGGCCTTTCAAGCCGGCGGCCAACACCGGGCCGCTGAAGGCGTTGGACAGCGGTTCCGGTCCCAACCCCACCAGCATCGGGTGACTGCCCAAGGTCTCGATGCGCGCATAGTCGAAGAAGCCGAAGCGCCGCGCATCGTTGTAGCAGATCGAGATGCCGCGATCGGTGGTGAAGATCACATGGTCGTGCGGACCCAGATCCTTCTTCTGGCTTTCGCCGATCACCATGCGGCCGGACATGCCGAGATGGCCGATCAGCACGCCGCCATCGTCGAGGGTGATCAGAATGAACTTGGCGCGGCGGCGTACCGAGGTCACCGCGCGACCCTCGATCTTGTCGGCCAAACCCGGCGGCAGGGGAAAGCGCAGATCGGGCCGGCGCAGCTCCAGCCGCGCGATGCGCCTTCCCTCCAGCACAGTGGCCAGGCCGCGGCAGACGGTTTCGACTTCAGGTAATTCGGGCATGAGCGCGATTTATACGTTTCGATCTTGAAAGGCCAGGATATCCGGTCATTTTGGAGCGCATGATCAGGATGATCTTCATGCTGGGCCTGCCGGCGTTCTGCGATTCGCTGGGCGCCATATTGTTCGCCGTGCTGATCGCGGCGAAACTGCCCCTGGCCGTGGCGGTCGGTTTCGGCGTGGCGGTCGCCTCGGTCATCGTGCTGTGGCAGAAATGGCGCCTCGGCACCGTCGCCGCCCTGAGCTGGATCAGCCTGGCGTTGATCCTCATCGCCGGCACGGCCTCCGTCCTCACCAACGATCCGCGCTACGTCATGGCGAAGCCGAGCCTGGTCTATCTGGTTGTGGGGCTGGTCATGCTGAAGCCCGGCTGGATGATTCGCTACATGCCGCCACTGGTCGCGGCGGCATTTCCGAAGACCATGACGCTTTTCGGCTATCTCTGGGCGGCGCTGATCCTGGCGACCGGCATCGTCAACCTCGTCATCGCGCTCGCATGGCCGGCCTATTGGCCGCTTTTCGTCGCGGTGTTCCCGGTCGCGACCAAGGGATCGTTGTTTTTGTTTCAGGTCCTGGTGATCCGGGCGAAGGCAATCGACCGCTTCGGCTGTGCCTTCCCGGATGCCGAGCCGGAAAAGCATGGGAACCCAATCCCCAGGCCGGAATTCTGATCCTGCTTTCTTCTATGAGGCCCGAAAGGCCCGCGCTATGGTGCGCCCCATGAGCCAAGACATGCCGCCCCAAGGCCCAAGCGACCGCGATCCCTTCCCGCTCGATCCCGCCGTCACCGATGACGAAGCCGATTTCGGCTTCCGCAAGGTCAGGGCGTCGGAGAAGAGCGGCCTCGTGCGCGAGGTGTTCGATTCCGTCGCCAGCAAATACGACGTGATGAACGACCTGATGAGCCTGGGCATCCACCGGTTGTGGAAGGACGCGCTCATCGATTGGATCGCACCGCGCCCGGGCCAGCATCTCCTGGACGTCGCGGGCGGTACCGGCGACGTTGCCTTCCGCTTCCTCGACCGGGCGGAGAAGAAGGGGGGTGCTGCGCGGGTCACGGTCTGCGACATCAACCATTCGATGCTGAGCGTCGGCCGCGACCGGGCGATCGATCGTGGCCGGGTCACGGGCCTCGACTGGGTGTGCGGCGATGCCGAACGCTTGCCGCTGCCGGATCGCTCGGTCGATGCCTACACCATTGCCTTCGGGCTTCGGAACGTTACCCGCATCGACAATGCCTTGGCCGATGCCTTCCGGGTGCTCAAGCCCGGCGGACGCTTCATCTGCCTGGAATTCTCCAAGGTCGTGCTGCCTTTCATGGAGAAGCCCTACGACCTTTATTCCTTCCAGGTGCTGCCGCGCATCGGCGAGATCGTCGCCAAGGATGCGGAATCCTACCGTTACCTCGCCGAAAGCATCCGCCGCTTCCCACCGCAGGAGGAATTGGCCGAGCGCATGCGCGCGGTCGGCTTCGAGCAGGTAAAGTACCGCAACCTCTCCGGGGGCATCGCCGCGATGCACTCGGGCTGGCGCCTCTAAGCACGGTCGGAATTCATGCTGCGCAGCTTGCGCCATCTTTTGGCGCTCATCCGCATCGGCTTCACGCTTGCGCGCGCCGACGTGCTGCAGCCGCTGGTCATGGTGCCGGTGCTGCTGACCGTGTTTCGGCTGTCGCGCATCATCATTCCGCCAGCGAAGGAGGTGCGGGGGCTGCGCCCCGGGCAGCGTCTCGCCTGGGCGCTGCAACGCCTGGGCCCCAGCTTCATCAAGCTGGGCCAGGCGCTCTCGACGCGCTCCGACCTGCTGGGCGAGCAGGGCGCCGCCGACCTTTCCATGCTGCAGGACCGGCTGCCGCCCTTCCCCTTCGCGCAAGCGCGCGCGGCCATCGAGGCCGACCTCGGCCGGCCGCTCTCCGAACTTTTCACCGAATTCAACACGGAATCGGTGGCTGCGGCTTCTGTCGCCCAGGTGCATTTCGCCGTCACCACCGATGGCAGGCAGGTCGCGGTCAAAGTGCTGCGACCGGGCGTGGCGGCGGCCTTCGCCCGCGACCTCGATCTCCTGATGTGGCTGGCGGAGCTGATGGAGGCGCGGATACCGGGCTCGCGACGGCTGCGTCCGGTCGATGTGGTCAAGCAGTTCGAGCAGTCGGTCGCCTTCGAGATGGATCTGCGCTTCGAGGCGGCGGCGGCGGCCGAGATGGCGGAGAACTTCGCCGGCGATCCCGATTTCCGCATTCCGCCGGTCGATTGGGAGCGCACCGCGGGCCGGGTGCTGACCACCGAGCGGGTCATCGGCACGCCGATCGGCGACCGCGACGCGCTGATCGCCGCCGGCCATGATCTGCGCGAGATCGTCGGCAAGGCCGCACGCGCCTTCTTCGCCCAGATCTTCCGTGACGGCTTTTTCCATGCCGATCTGCATCCGGGCAATCTGTTCGTCGATGCCCATGGCACGATCGTCGCCATCGATTTCGGCATCACCGGCCGGTTGGAACGGCGGCACCGCAACTATCTCGCCGATATGCTGCTGGGTTTCCTGAGCGGTGATTTCCGCCGGGTGGCGGAGGTGCATTTCGATGCCGGGCTGGTCCCGCGCAGCGAATCCGTGGCGCTGTTCACCCAGGCTTGCCGCTCGATCGGCGAGCCGCTTCTGGGCAAGCCGCTGGAGCAGATTTCGGTGGCGAAGCTGCTGTCGCAGCTCTTCCAGATCACCCGGCAGTTCAAGATGGAGACGCAGCCGGAGCTGCTGATGCTGCAAAAGACCATGGTGCTGGCCGAAGGCTTGGGCCGCAGCCTCGATCCCACGGTCAACATGTGGCAGCTCGCCCAGCCGCTGATCGAGGAATGGATGGCCGTATACCGCTCGCCGGTGGCGCGGGTCGGCGACACGGTCAGCGACTTCATCACCGAGCTCGAGCACTTGCCCAAGGTGCTGCACAATCTGAAGACGGTGCTGAGCGACCTCGCCCATGACGGGCTCAATCTGCATAGCGAGACGGTCGAAGCGCTGGGCGAGGGCGATCGCTGGATCAGGCGTCTGGCGTGGCCGCTCTGGGTCTTCGCGCTGGCGCTGGCAGGGATGGCCGCGGCACAGTGGTTTACCATCCTGTCGAAGTGGCCGCTATGACACATGGGGAATAGCGACAACGGCCAAGCGTCTCTGCTAAACAGGTAGAGACTTCCAATTCGGCAGCAGGGCAGGTCTGGTCCCATGGTGACGTTGAGCGTGCGCATCGATCTCGATGCCGATGGTCGCATCGGCCCTGGCAAGATCGAATTGCTCGAGAAGATCGCCGCTTTCGGCTCCATCTCCGCCGGCGGCCGCGCCATGGACATGTCCTATCGTCGCGCCTGGGAGCTGGTCGAGAGCCTGAACAAGCTGTTCGGTCAGCCGGTGGTCGCGGCCCAGACCGGCGGCAAGCATGGCGGCGGCGCCGTGCTGACGCCCATGGGGCTGGCGCTGGTCACACGCTATCGCGCCATCGAGCGCGCCGCCGAGGAAGCTGCGCGGACCCATCTCGCCGCCATCGAAGCGGCGATGGCGGCCAAGCCCGACGCCGATCTATCCGACAGTGCCTAACGTCCTGCCCCCGCGTTTCCAGGCCCCAGCGTCCTCAGGGCCCTAGCGTCCTCAGGGCCCTAGCGTCCAAGCGCTGCCTTCAGCTCGGCCTTGAAGTCGACGAGCACCGTCGAGGTGACGTCCAGGCGCCGGTCCTCGAAGACATGGGTCTGGCGAGTACGGCGGCGGCGCCAATCCATGACCGTGCGGTCGCGGGTATCCAGCAGATGCGCCACATGCGGTCGCAGGATCGCCAGCACGCCCGCCAGCCACAGGCTGACGATGTCGATCGCGCGCTGCGCCATTGGCCCGTTGATGTCCGACGCGACCACGCCGGGCCCGGTCGTATCAAGCGCTGCCGGTCGGGCCGGCTGGAAATGGAAACGGTCGAGCGCGCCGACCAGATCCTGGGCGCGATACCAGACCTCCCCCGTCACCCAGCGATTGGTGGTGAAGACCGCCATGGGCTGGCCGGCATCGTCGATGCTCATGCCGACCAGATGGGCGAAACGGCCCTGGTCGCGGCGCGAGAGATGCGTGCCGCCGGGTTCGCCCTTTTCCTTGACCGGCAGCACGATGGGGGCGACCGCCATTTCAGGCAGGACGAAGGGCACGACGCCGGAGGGCATGCCGCCGCTGCCGAGGAAGGTGTGGAAATGGCCGCATTCGGCCGGCATGGGGTTGAGCTTGCCGCCGCCATGGGCCTCATGGGCGTGGAAGAACCATTGCGCCTGGCTGGTGGCATCCCAAGCCTCGCCCGCTGGGTAGTGTCGGCCTTCCTGCGCCTCGCCGCCACCCAGCAGCAGGTCGAGCAATCCCAGATGATGGTCGGCAAGGCAGGCTTCGATCATCGCTACCCGCGTCGCCGGGGCGCGGCGGGCCAGGCCGTCGAGATTCAGTTCGGGCAACAGGGCCTCTTCGGCCCGCACTTCAGCAAGCATGATGCCGTCGGATACCATTATGCAGAGGCCATGACGGCCAGTGTCCAGGAGACGAGACGCGGCGCCAGCGCCTGGAACGCCTGATCGAAGCCGGCAACCACGGCATCGATCGCATTCCGCCGGGCCTGTGCCGTCTCGGTCAGGTCGGTATGGGCGACGACGCTGCGGTCCCGATTGCGCACCAGGGTCAGGTTGAAGCGCAGCTTGACCCGCGGCGCGTCCATCGCCGCATCATAGGCTGCCTCGAAGTCGAGGATATTCGATTGCAGCGTGAAATCGGCGCTCCAGGGCACGACGCCGCGTCCGACCGCGGCCAGGCGTCCGGCATTCTCGAAGCTTTCGACCAGCAGGCTTTGCACCATGGCCGGCATCTTGTCCTGCCAGGCGGCATCGGCGAAATAATCGAGGCCATAGGCGCCCCGGGTCAGCACGATACGCTGGGTCGCGAGCCCATAGGCCGCGTCCGGCACCGCGATCAGCAGGCGCCTGGTCGACACATCCACCGGCGGCAGGCTCGCGTATCGCGCCGGCGCGCGCAGCAGGAACAGCCGTGGCGGCGGTGCCGGGCGCGGCAGGATGCCGCCGCAGCCCACCAGGGGCAGCGCCGTGCCGGCACCCAGCAGTCGCAGGACACGACGCCGCGAAGCCGGATGGGGCGGAATCGAAAAGCGGATCATGGCGGACTATATCCTTGGCGGCGGTCGCCATAGAGCAGCGCGGTCGGGTCCTGCGACACGCCGTTGGTCAGGCGCGACAGGTTCGCCACCAGCTCGCGCATCTGCTGAGTCAGCGCCAGGAGCTGCGGCAGGCCGGACGAAGCGAAATTGTGGATATCGCCCTGGTTCCGCCTGACCAGCTGGTCAAGGTCGTCGGCGAGCTGCGACAGCTTGCGGCTGGCCTCCTGCGCGTTGGCCAGCGTGCCTTGCGCAGGCTTCGCCAAGGTGCGCATCTCGACGACCAGGCGCCGCGTCTGCTCGATCGTATCGGGCAGTTTCCTGGCGGCCGCGGCACCATCATCCAGCATGGTGCCGATTTCCTTGCGATGGGCGGCCACCTCGTCGGTCACCGCTTCCAGGTTTTTGATCGTGTGGGAAAGTGAGGCTTCATTGTCTGGCGTCAGCAGCGAGTTCAGCCGGTTGGCCAGCGATGCCAGCTTGTCGATCATCTCCGGCGCACGGTTCTCGACCTGTTGCAGCACCGAGGGACGCGAAGGAATGACCGGGTAGCCCGCGCCCGGCGTCTGCGAGAGGACCGGCGAATCCTGCGTGCCGCCGGTGATCAACACATAGGCCTGGCCGGTGATGCCGGAGCTGGAGACGGAGCCCACGGAATCCTGATGCAGCACCGTGCCCTCCCGGATGGCCAGCGTCAGCACGACCCGGTTGGGATTGACCGGGTCGAGATCGATGTCCTGCACCTTGCCGATGCCGATGCCGTTGAGGCGCACCGCTGCATTCTTGTTCAGCCCGGTGACCGAGCCGGTGACGTACATGCGGTAAAATTGCGAACCCTCGCGGAATTGCAGCCCCGCCAGCCATAACCCGGCGATGAACACCACTGTAAGCAGGGCCAGCACGAAGGTGCCGACGGCGACATAGTGAGCGCGGGTTTCCATGGGATGCCGGGTTATGCCTCGTGCGATCAGATTGCAAGAGCGGCGCGGCTGCGCGCCCCATTGAAGTAATCTTGAATCCAGGGGTGACCGTCCTGCCGCAGCTCATCGATCGTGCCGGTGATCATCCTGCCCTCGAGCAGCACGGAGACGCGGTCGGTGGTCATGCGCAGGGTATCGATGTCGTGGGTCACCATGAAGACGGTAAGGCCGAGGCTCGATTGCAGGTCGCGCAAGAGATGGTCGAAGCCGTCGGCGCTGATCGGGTCGAGCCCGGCTGTCGGCTCATCCAGGAACAGGATGTCCGGGTCGAGCGCGAGCGCGCGCGCCAGCCCGGCGCGCTTGCGCATGCCGCCCGACAGCTCGGAGGGGTATTTGGCGCCGGTATCGAGCGGCAGCCCGACCAGGGCCAGTTTGACCGCGGCGATCTCCCGCGTCAGGCGCGGCGTCAGGTTGGTATGTTCGCGCAGCGGCACCTGGATGTTGTCGGAGACGGTCAGGCTGCTGAACAAGGCCCCGTCCTGGAACAGCACGCCACCGCGCATGCGCAGCCATATCCCGACCTTGCGCGAGACATGGGCCGTATCGTGGCCGAGGATCTTGATGGTGCCGGCCGCCGGGCGGCGCAGCCCGATGATGGTATGCAGCAATATCGACTTGCCGCTGCCCGAGCCGCCGACCACGCCCATGACCTCGCCCCGGCGTATCTCGAGGTCGAGGTGGTCGTGTATGACCCGGTCGCCCAGCCGCGTCACCAGCCCCTTCACCGAGATGGCCGGGCCGGTCTTGTCGGTGCCGGGCGGGTCCTGCGCCGGTAGCGGACTGAGCGTGACCATGACCGGTCAGATATCCATCATCGAGAAGATCACCGAGAAGATCGCGTCGGCGACGATGATCAGGAAGATCGATTCCACGACCGATTGCGTGGTCAGCCGGCCGACGCTGGTCGCATTGTTCTCGACCCGCAGACCCTCGAAGCAGCCGACCATGCTGATCAGGAAGGCGAAGACCGGCGCCTTGATGACGCCGAGCCAGGGCTGCCAGCCGCCCATCACGCCGCGCAGCTGCTCCAGGAATTGCGGGATCGGGATGCCCAGCGCGAAATCACACATGAGGGCGCCGCCCAGAAGTCCCATGGCGTTGGCGAAGATGGTCAGCAACGGCAGGGTGATCATCAAGCCCAGGACGCGGGGCAGCACCAGGACCTCGATCACGTTGAGGCCGATGGCGCGCATCGCGTCCAGCTCCTGATTCACCTTCATCGAGCCGATCTCGGCGGTGAAGGCGCTGCCGGAGCGGCCGGCGACGCTGATGGCGGCGATCATGCCGCCCAGCTCGCGCAGCACGGCGATCGACACCAGGTTGACCGTCAGGATCTCGGCGCCGAAATGCGTCAGCTGCGACGCGCCCTGGAAGGCCAGCACCACGCCGATGAGGAAGGTCAGCAGGCCCAATACCGGCAGGGCGTTCAAGCCCGTCTGCTCTATCTGCGTCACGAATGTCGCCAGGCGCAGCCGGCTCGGATGGACGATGACCGTCGCCGTCTCCTGGCAGACCACGCCGAAGAAGGACAGCAGGCGTGCGCCCTGGCTCATGGCGTGGCAGAAGCCGCGGCCGACCCGTTCGGCAAAGGCCATGTAGCCGTGGGTGGCGACCTCCACGGGCTTCCGCTTGCCGAAGCCCGCGAAGGCCGGGCAGTCGACATGGATCTTGTCGAGCAGCGGC
Organism: Allostellaceae bacterium; assembly: GCA_035491935.1. Taxonomy (GTDB): domain Bacteria; phylum Pseudomonadota; class Alphaproteobacteria; order ATCC43930; family CGMCC-115725; genus DATJJW01. The sequence goes on from DATJJW010000215.1 coordinate 29,871, forward strand.
GCATAGCGCTCCGGCACGTCCGCCAGCTCGACCTTCAGCCCCGCCTGCTCCAGCACGCGCGCGCTGCGCAGGATCAGCCAGGCGCCGGCTGTGTCGAGCCGGTCGAGATCGTCCAGCAGGATGCGCACGCTGTCGATGTCGCGCGGCTTCAGCCTGGCCAATTGCCGATCGAGCGGGGTGGCATGGGCCAGGATCCAGTCCCCGCCGCAGCGCAATTCCAGCCGGCGTCCTTGCTGCGTGCAGCGCAGCCAGCCGGCATGAAGCGAGGAGGCAAGATCGTCGGGCATGGGTTGCGGGCGGCTTCAAGCTGTCATGACGACAAAAGGTGCAGAACCATAGCGCGATCGGCCGGGCTTAAGCAGGTGCAAAAACAATACGCTGCAATTATAAGGGCCGTCATGCCGCAGACCGGCGACGCCAGCACCGGCAATTCAGTGCCGTCGGCGATCCCCGCCACCCCTGATCCGAACCAGGAACCAGCCAGCCCCATGAATATCAAGGACCATATCCGCGGCGTTCCCGATTTTCCGAAGCCCGGCATCTTGTTCTATGACATCTCGACCCTGCTGGCCCATGCCGGTGCCTGGCGCGAGACGATCAGCCAGCTGGCCGAGGCGATCAAGCCTTTGAAGCCCGATTTGCTGGTCGGTATCGAGTCGCGGGGCTTCCTGGTAGCAGCGCCGCTGGCGCTCGCGCTCAATTGCGGCTTCGTCATGGTGCGCAAGCCGGGCAAGTTGCCAGGCGCCACATATTCGCACACCTATGCGCTCGAATACGGTACCGACACGGTGCATATCCAGACCGACGCCATCACTCCCGGCCAGCGTGTCGTGGTGCTGGACGATCTGCTCGCCACCGGCGGCACGATGAAGGCGGCGATCGATCTCCTGCGCGAGGTCGGTGCCGAAGTCGAGGGGGCGGCCTGCATCGCGGAGCTGGCCTTCCTGGGCGGCCGCCACCGCCTCGACGTGCCGGTCACCAGCCTCGTCCAATACGATTCGTGAAAATCGACCGGAGCCGTGACCGATCGGCGCGGTGGCCGGCACGGCCCTCTCAATGGCATTAGAGCCCAAAAGGTTCCCTCGTTCGGTCGGCGTATCTGGCATGCCTCCAGTGCCGATAGCTTTTTAGACAATTGTAACATTGGGGCGCTAACGTCGCTGCCCAACCGCTTCGACGGAGTTCGTTTTGCCTCATACGCTCGTAGCGCAGCTGACCGATTGCCATGTGGTGGCAACGGGCGGCACGCTGTTCGGCTGGGTCGACCCCAATGCGCGCCTAGCCGCCGCCGTGGCCTACCTCAACCGTCTGAATCCACGACCCGATGTCGTGGTGCTGAGCGGCGATCTGGTCGATGGCGGACGGGTCGAGGAGTATCACGCGCTGCGCGCGATCCTTGGCGATCTCGCCATTCCCTTTCTGCTGCTGCCGGGCAATCACGACGATCGCGACAACATGCGCGCGGTGTTCCCGGAGCACGACTATCTGCCGCGTGAAGGCTTTCTCAATTGGTCGGTCGAGGTCCAGGGCATGCGCCTGGTCGGGCTCGACACCCAACTCACCGGCCAGCCGATCGGCCAGGTCTGCCACGAGCGCGCCGATTGGCTGGCGCGTACGCTCGCGGCGCATTCCTGCCAGCCGACCCTGCTGTTCATGCACCACCCGCCCTTCCTTACCGGCGTCGAGATGCTCGACGTCATGGGCTGCACCGGCACCGACCGGCTGGCCATGGCGCTGGCCGATCAGCGCCATGTCGAAGCGATCCTGTGCGGCCACCACCATGTCAGCATGGTGACGCATTGGAACCACGTGCTGGCGATGGTGGCGCCCGCCACATCCTATCGCATCGCCGCCGAGGAGATGCCGCCGCGCTGGGTGCTTGAGCCGCCGGCCTGCATGCTGCACACCTGGCGGCGCGGTGCGGGGCTGATCAGCCGCGTGGCGCTGGTCGAAGCCTATGCCAGCGATCCGCTTGGCAAGGCGCTGCCGATTCGTGTCGATGCTGCCTGCGTCGATGTTGCCCATGACGAGGTCTTGCCGTCCGGCGGCCTGGACATGCTGCTGGGCGCGTGACGCCCCCGGGGACCCGGCGACGGTTCTGAACCAGGCCGGGCACTGAACCAATCGGCACCTTTGGGTCTTATGATGGTGTGGTTTCCCGCGCCTGTACCCGTGCGTGCCGCAACCAAGCACTTCGATCAAGCACTTCACTACCATCGTCCGACGACCTTTGAGGATGTGGATGCGGAGAAGCCTGAGCGTTTATCTCGACCTGCTACGATTTACGGCTGCCTTGGGCGTGGTGCTGAGCCATGCAGGCAGTTTCGTCCTGCCCACGGAGCCGCAACGGATCGCATCGAACGGCGCGGAATGCGTCGCCGTGTTC
>DATJJW010000216.1:0-6422 GCA_035491935.1 Allostellaceae bacterium
GCCCATCTCAGACGCATCGGCGCCAGAACCATCGATGCCCTATGGAACGCCGTCGGCAGCATCTGCGACCTCTACTCACCAGACGAATGCTGGAATTACATCAAAGATGCCGGATATGCAGATTAAAGGCTCGATGCTCTAAGTCGCCGGTCTTTTCGCCAGGATCAGCAGGGCACCAAACAGGATCATCATGCTGCCCGAGACGCGGTTGAACCAGCCGAAGGCACGGACGTTGCGGGTCACGATGTTGAGCCTGGTGCCGAGCACGGCATAGGCGAACATGGCGACGATCTCCAGCACCTCGAAAGTCACGCCCATGATGAGGAAGCAGGACCAGTAGTTCTGCGGGTCGAGGAATTGCGGGAAGAAGGCGGTGAAGATCAGGATCGCCTTGGGATTGCCGATGGCGACCCAGAATTCCTGGCGGGCGAGCTCCATGCGCGTACGGCCGCGCAGCTGGACGCCGGCAGGTGGCAGCGATCCGGCCTTGCGGATGGTCTTGATGCCGAGATAGACCAGATAGGCGGCGCCCGCGAGCTTGAGCGCCAGGAAGATCGAGGCCGAGGCCATCAGCACCGCACCCATTCCCACCGCGGCGATGGCGATCATGATGGCGAAGGCCAGGAGCCGGCCGATCGCCGCCGTCATGGCGCAGCCGACGCCCTCGCGGGCCGCGTTGGTCAGGAGCAGCATGTTGTTGGGCCCGAAGGCCATGTTGAGCGCGAAGCAGGCCGGCAGGAAGAGGATCCAGCTCGTGAGCGTCATGCCGTCCGATGCGAGCTCCCTTTAGGCTCCCATATAGTCCCAATGCCGCACCTTGCCGGTGTCGACATGGACGAAATCCGAGCGGGGATAATATCCCACACCACCGCGCGACAGCGCCAGCGCGGTGTTGTGCAGCGTGTCCAGCGGGCAGCTCGGCACCATGATGTCGGAAGCCTGGCCGCGCAGATGCAGGCTGTCCTTGGCCACGCCGCTCGTATGCCGGACCAGCCAGGCGTTACTGCGCGGCGAGCGATAGCCGCAGATCAGGTGGAAGGGCTGCGAATGCGAACCTAGCGCGACATGCAGATCGTGCAGCAGGTCCATGAGCCGCGGATCCATGCGATGGGTCGTGTGATCGCGGGAATCGCGCATCAGGAACGCGATGTGGCGCATCGCCGCCGCCTCATAGATGCCCTGCTGCCAATAGACCACCTGGGCGCTTTCGCGCGTGTGGATATTGTACATGTTGACCATGCGCTGCGCGGTCTTGGCCGTCGCGTGCAGCTTGTGGCCATGGGCGGATGCGGGCTGGGCCTGGGCAGCATGGTGCGCCGGCGCCGCATGATGATGGGCCGCCGCATGATGCGTGGTATGGGCGTGATGGGTAGAGGCGTGATGGCCGGCGGCATGATGGGCCGCCGCCGGATGGACCGGCGAATGCGGTTTCCTGTGCAGCGTGGCTGCCAATACCGGTGTCGTCGTGATGCCGGCTGTAGTTGCAGCCATACCTGCCGCGGCCAGGAATCCTCGCCGCGTCGTCTCGCTCGTCATGATCCATTCCCCCGCTGTGCCCCAGGGTGGCCATCCCCATGGCTCCCCCGACCTGACCAGCCCGCGCGAAGCCGGAATGGTAGGTCAATGTGCGTGCTTGCGGGTGAAACAAACAAATCCCGCCGTGGGATTCAAGACTTAAAGCCGATCTTTCAGTGAATTTTATTCGACGATTAATCGACGATTTCGGGGAATCTCAACGAATCAAAGACTTGGGATGCGAATGGTAAGAAAATACCGCAGCTTGTGCTGGGTATCTAAATCCGCTCGTTGAGCACCATGTAGCGCCTGAGGTTGAGAAAAGCGGCGAGTCCCGCAAAAAGAGCGGCCATGATCAGCGCCATGCCTTCGCCGTTGCTGGCCAGGCGGAATACCACGGCGGTCAGTGCGGCGCCCAATGTCTGGCCTGTGAGGCGCGCCGTCGCCAGCATGCCGCCGGCGGCACCGCTGCGGGTGAGGGGGGCGGAGGACAGCAGGATCTTGTTGTTCGGGTTCTGGAAGGTGGCGAAGCCCACGCCGCAGAGCGCGGTGCGCCAGGTGATGTCCCAGCTCGTGGCATCGGCCGGCAACAGCGCCAACAGGCCTAAGCCCACCAGCAGCGTGCCGGAGCCGATACCGCTCAGCATCAAGGCGGAATGCCGCTCGGCCAGGCGCCCGACGATGGGGGCGACGCAGGCGACCGCCGCCGGCCAAGGCGTCATCAGCAGGCCGGCATCGACCTGGCTGCGGTGCAGGACGTCGATGAAGTAGAAGGGCAGCGCCACGAAGGCCAGCGACTGCGCGATGAAAGAGGCGATCGAGGTCACCACGGACATGCTGAAGACCGGGATGCGCAACAAATCGATCGGCACCAGCGGTGCGCTCTGCGACAGCGAGCGGTGCACCAGCATGAATCCGGCGATGATGGCCCCCGCCAGTTCCGCCAAGGTGACGGCAACCCCGCGATCCTGGGCCAGACCGTCGATCGCCAGCACGGCGAGCAGGAACGTCGCGATGTTGAGGATGGTCGACCAGATATGGAAGCGACCGCCGGAATGCGGCGTGCTGGGCAGCGTCTTCCAGCCGACGGCAAGGGCGAGGATACCCAGCGGCACGTTGATGCCGAACAGCCATTGCCAGGGTCCGATCGACAGGATGCCGGAGGCGACGGACGGCCCCACCGCCGAAGACAGCGCAATGACCAGCGAGTTGAAGCCGATGGCGCGGCCCAGCATGCGCGATGGGAAGGTATAGCGCACCGTGGCGCCATTGACCGCCATGATGCAGGCAGCTCCCAGCCCCTGGAAGGCGCGGGCCAGTGTCAGCCCCTGCAAGGTGTGCACCTGGGTGCACAGGAATGAAGCCAGGGTGAACAGCACGAGGCCGGATTTGAACACCCGGCGATATCCCACGATCTCGCCCAACGATGCCAGAGGCAGCAGCGAGACGACGATGACCAGCTGGTAGGCGTTGATGACCCAGACCGAGGCCGCCGGGTCCGCATTGAGGTCCTTCGCGATGAGCGGCAGGGCCACATTGGCGATCGAGCTGTCCAGGATCGACGGGATGATGGTCAGCCAGATCGCTATCATTGCCCAATAGCGGCGTGGGATCGGCAGCCCGTCTTCGTGATATTTTTTCGAGGCGCTTTCCTTGCTGTCGGGCATAGCCGGAGCGTCTAACCTATTCCATGGAAGCAAGGAGGTCCTGCCGGATGGCGGGACGGCCGGCGTTCGGGCGCCGACGAAACACTTCGTCACCTTATCGTATGGTGGGGGAGCACTGCCATACCCCCACCGATATGGCTTCCATGCGTGGGACGATTGCGCGGTATGGTTGTGGGGTGCGGCTCCGCGATGTCCGGCGGCAGGGTTATCCGAGCGCGGACGGAACCTGGCAGACATCGACCCATTCGGCGCCGGTGAGTGCCGCCATGCGTTCCGGTCCGATGCGTACGGCGGTGTGGATGCCGCCGGCGGCCGGCAGCACGGTGTCGAAGGCCTTGAGCGAGACGTCGCAATAGATCGGCAGGGCCGTGGCGAGGCCGAACGGGCAAACGCCGCCGACCGGATGGCCCGTGAGCTCCGACACTTCCTCCGGCCCCAGCATGCGCGCCCGGCCGCCGAACACCGTCTTCATCTTGGCATTGTCGAGACGGACATCGCCGCGCGTGACTACCAGCACCGTACGCTCACCCACCTTCAAGGACAGCGTCTTGGCGATGCGGCCGGGCTCGACGCCATGGGCCTCGGCGGCCAGCGCCACGGTGGCGGTGCTGACCGGCAATTCGATGACCGCAATGTCGGGCGCATGCTCGGCGAAGAAGCGGCGGACGGAATCGAGGCTCATCGGCAGTCCTGGAGGTGGAGGGATAGGGAGGGACGGCGGGCAGGGGATGGCAGGCTGGTAACCATAGCCCGATCGGTCGTGTGTGAAAAATAACCGTTGACGGCGCGGCTTAAATTAGAACATAACAAGAACATAAATCGCAAACGCGGTGTTTTACGGGGAAAATCGATGATCACCAGCTTGCAAGTCCGGGCCTCGGCCCGCTCGATGGTCCGGCAATATGGCGCCACCGCCTGGGAAGAAGCGGCGCGTCGGACGGAGGCATTGGCCGAGGTCGGCGACTGGAAGGGCGTCGCCATGTGGCGCCGCATCGGCGGCGCGATCCGTTCCTTCGAGGCGGTACCGTCGCTGCATTGACTGGTGTGGCTCCGATCCGTTCAGGGCTTGCTTCGGTAAGCTTCCGAAGCAGGCCCTTATTCGGGGTCGTCCAATTCGGGGTAATGCCGGAACACGCCGCTCTTGTTGAACGGGATTCGGCGCGGGCTCGCCAGATAGGCTTTGATGCGTGGCCGGTTGGCGACGCTCCGGCGCAGCGCCGCGACATGCGGGACCGTGCCCACCACCCGGGTCGTGGCACGCGGAAAGGCGTAGCTCAGCCCTTTGACCAGTTGGAACAGCGACAGGTCGGCATAGGTCAGTTGCCCGCCGACTAGATGGCCGGAGCCTTCGGGATTGCGCGTGAGGATGGTCTCGAACCAGTGCAGGAATTTCGGTATCCGGCTTTGACGGAAATGCTCGGCGCGTTTCAGCGCCTCCTTCTGCTGGTTCTCGTAATAGTCGTCGACGCTGACCGGATGGTGGGTGTCGTGGGCTTCGGCCACCATGTCGGCGATGGTGAGCTGGATCTGGTGGGTCCAAAGCCGGCCCGCCTCGTCCTTGGGGGCGAGATCGTGGTGTTCGCCCAGATACATCAGGATCGCGGCGGTCTGGCCGATGACGAACGGTCCCTTCTTCAGGAACGGCACTGCGAAAGAGGGATGTGGGTTATCCGTTTCGGTAAGTGTCTTCCGCATGGTACCGGTGCCGTCGTTGCGGGCGACGTCGATATAGGCAACGCCGGCTTCTTCGAGGGCCAGACGGACGAATTCGCCGCGGCCCTGAATCTCGGGCCAGTAATGCAGTTCATAGGTCATGGGCGAGCCTCTCGCGCACGAGGATGGCGGGGGTTCGAGGATGGGTTCAGGCTAAACCCTTTCATCCTCAAAGAACACCGCTGCGCGCCCGATGGTCGTCGCCGCCAGTGGAACAGGCCAAAGAAAAACGCCCGGGCCGAGACCCAGGCGTTCCCCTACAGATTCGGCGTTTGCGGATCAGGGATTGGCCTGGACCCGCTTCTTGGCGTCGTTGATCCAGCTGAGATCGACGTATTTCGGCGCCACGGTCATGTCCTGCTTCAATGCGCCGGCCTGTAAGGCGGCGTCGATTGCCGATTGGATGTATTTGACGTTCGGCACCATGTACGGGTCGCGGTAGTAATCCGCCTTGGTGAACAGGTAGCTGAAGTTCTCCGGCGGCTGCTTCATGAAATCGGCGATGATCTTGACCGCGGCCTGCTTGTTCTTCGGGTCCATGAACCAGCGGAAGGCTCGGATATAATCCTCGAAGAAGTCATGCATGGCCGCCGGGTGCGCGGCGAGGAAATCCGCGCGTGCGGCCAGGAACACGACCTGCGAGGGACCGACCGCCTGGGCGGTGGTGAACAGCACGCGCAGCTTGCCGGCCTTGGCCAGGTCATCCGAGAAGGGCTGCAGGATCGGACCGCAATCGACCTTGCTCTGCTCCAGCATCGCCGGCATCGACGAGAACGCTGCTTCGACGACGCTGAAATCGCGATGGTCCTGCAGCCCGGCATTGGCGGTGATGACGCGCATGGCGGTATCCATCGACGAGCCAATGGCGTTGGTGCCGATGCGCTTGCCCTTGAGATCCGCGATCGTCTTGATCGGGCCATCGGCCTTCACCATGAAGGTGTCGGAATGATAGCCCGGAATGCCGTCCTCGATGATGTCGGCGACGACGCGCGGCTGCAGATGGGCGTTGGTGACCGACAGGGCCAAGGCAGGCGGCGAGAAGGCGGCCATGTCCAGCTCCTTCGCGGCCAGCGCCGTGATCTGCGGCGTCGAGCCGCGGAACAGGACCGGCGTCACCGTATAGCTGGTGCCGTAATGCTTCAGGATACTCTTGTTGCTGAACAGCACGGGGATCATGTGGCCGGGCATCTGCGCCCAGGCAATGCGGATATTGACCGGATCGGCCGAGGCCGAAGATGCTGCCGTGGCCAAGCCGAAGAAGGCTGCTCCCAAGATGGCAAGCGGCTTCCAATACGCTTTCATGAGCTCTCCCCTGTGATGGTTTTTCCCGCTCCACCTTTGCGGTGGCCGGTCGTTCTTGCAGACGCACAATCATAACGCAAAGTGACCGCCTGCGCACTTGTCTCCGGTAAACGCCTCCGGACCGGATGGGAACAGGCTAGGGGAAAGGGTCAGATACGAAAATGGCCGCCAGCGGGGCTGGCGGCCATCATCCAGGAGTTGCTGCCTGTCGGGCTTAGTCGTTGC
>DATJJW010000217.1:0-2042 GCA_035491935.1 Allostellaceae bacterium
AAGCCGCATTGCGGGCTGAGGCAGAGCTGGTCCATCGCGACAAAACGGGCGGCCTCCTCGATGCGGCGGCGGAGGTCGTCGGGCTTTTCCAGCACGCCGGACTTGGAGGTCACCAGACCCAGCACGATCCGCTGCCCACCCGGTCGCACGAAGCGCAGCGGCTCGAAGCCCCCTGCTCGCTCGGTGTCGTATTCCAGGAAGAAGCCATCCACTCCGACGCTCCCGAACAGGGTCTCGGCCACGGGCTCATAGCCGCCTTCCGAGATCCAGGTGGAGCGGAAATTACCGCGGCAGATATGCATGGTGATGCGCATATCCGCGGGCCGCCCGGCAATCGCATGGTTGATCATGCCGGCATAGATGGCGGGCAGCTTGTCGGGATCCTCGCCCCGGGCGCGGACCTGGGCTCGCTGCTCCTCCGAGCAGAGATAGGCCCAGACCGTGTCGTCGAGCTGGAGATAGCGGCAGCCCGCCATGGCGAAGGCCTGGACGACCTGGCGGTAGGTCTCGGCGAGATCGGTGAAATACGCGGCCATATCGGGATAGACATCCGCGCTGATGGCCTGCCGGCCGCCGCGGAAATGCAGCACGCTGGGGCTGGGGATCGTCATCTTCGCCACCAGTTTGGTATTGGCCGCTAGGAAACGGAAATGATCGAGCATGGGATGGCCGGCAAAGCCCAGCTTCCCCGTCACCCGCACGGAGCGCGGCTTGGTCTGGGTGCCCTGGAACTGGATGCCCTGGGCCGTCTCATAGCCTTCGACACCCCGCAAGCCCTCGAGGAAGTCGAAATGCCACCAGGCGCGCCGGAACTCGCCGTCGGTCGCCGCTTGCAGCCCGACGGCCTCTTGGCGGGCGATGATCCCGGCGATCTCCGCATCCTCGACGCGGCGCAGCGCCTCGGCGGAGATCTCGCCGGCCTGACGGCGGGCGCGCGCCGCCTTGAGGGGCGCGGTCCGCAGCAGGCTGCCGACCATATCGGCGCGGAACGGCGGCAAGAAGGTCATCGGCCTCAAGACCGCGGCTTCAGTTTCTCCGGATCGTAGAAGGGAAAACGCACGACGACCGCGGGAATGCGCTTCTGATGGCCGTCGAGCTTCCCCACCTCGACCTCGGTGCCCAGCGCGGCATAGGCGACGTCCATGCGGCAGAGCGCGATGTTCTTCCTCAGGATCGGGGATCGTGTGGCGCTGGTGACGGTGCCGACCTGGGCGCGGCCGACATGGACGCAATCGCCCTTCCCCGCCGTCTCATTGCCATTGAGCTCCAGGCCGACGAGCCGATAGCGCGGATGCTCCTTGCGCCGCAGCACCGCCTCGCGGCCGATGAACTCCTCATTACCCTTGATCGCCACCGCGAAGCCGATGCCGGCTTCGAAGGGATCGGTCTGATCGTTGAACTCATAGCCGGCGAAGATGAGGCCCGCTTCGATCCGCAGCATGTCCAGGGCTTCCAAGCCCAGCGGCAGGATGCCCTGGGGCTTGCCCGCCTCGAAGACCGCGTCCCAGACGGCGGTAGCATCCTTGGGATGGCAGAAGATCTCGTAGCCGAGCTCGCCGGTATACCCGGTGCGCGAGACGACAACGGGAATGCCGTTGTGATCGCCGATCCGCCCGATGGTGAAATGGAACCATTGGATCTCGGCGACATCAGGCCGCGCCGGTGGTGTCCAGATGATGCCCTTCAGCACCTCGCGGCTCTTTGGCCCCTGGACCGCGATATTGCAGAGCTGGTCCGTCGAGGATTTGACCCAGGCCTTGAGGCCACGCGCCGCCGCCTGATCGCGCAGCCATTTGCCGGTGTATTCGTCGCCGCTGATGAGGCGATAGCGGTCGGCCCCCATGCGAAAGGCCACGGCATCGTCGAGCATCCCGCCGCTCTCATAGCAGAGGGCGGTGTATGCCGCCTGCCCTTCCGCCAGCCGGCGCATGTTGCGCGTGCAGGTGAGCTGCATCAGCGTCTCGGCATCGGGCCCCAGCACCTCGAATTTGCGCAGGGGCGAGAGGTCGGTCGCGACGACGCCTTCGCGGCAGGCGTAATAC
>DATJJW010000218.1:0-19312 GCA_035491935.1 Allostellaceae bacterium
GTGGTCAAGGTGATCCGCAACGGCAATTTCCTCGCGGTCGCGGCCCAGAAGGAGTTCCAGGCGATCAAGGCGATGCGCGCGCTGGCCGCCACCGCGCAATGGGTCGAGACGGCGAAGCTGCCGGACCAGACCAAGCTTCACGAGATGGTGCTGGCGGCCAAATCGGTCGACTACCTCGACCTCGACAAGACCAGCGGCCCGATCGCGGCGGATGCGACGACGCATGAGGCGGCCTACTTCAAGCCATATCAATCCCATGGCTCGGTCGGCCCGTCCTGCGCGGTGGCCCATATGAAGGATGGGCAGCTCACCGTCTGGACGCATACGCAAGGGGTCTATCCCGACCGCGCGGCCATCGCCCAGATGCTGAAGATGAAGCCGGAGCAGGTACGCTGCGTCCAGACCCAGGGCTCGGGCTGCTATGGCCATAACGGCGCCGATGACGCAGCGGGCGATGCCGCCATGATCGCGACGGCGCTGCCCGGCACGCCGGTCCGCGTGCAATGGATGCGTGAGCAGGAGCTGGCCTGGGAGCCCTTCGGGCCGACCATGGCAACCAAGGCGCGCGCCCAGCTCGCCAACGGCAAGATCGTCGACTGGCACTACGAGGTCTGGAGCCAGACGCACAACATGCGGCCGGGCGGCGGCGGTGCCCTGCTGGCGGCGCAGCATATGGAAAATCCGTTGACGCCGCCGAAGGCCGCGCCCCTGGCATTGCCCGAGGGCGGCGGCGACCGCAACGCCCTGCCGCTCTACAGCTTCCCCAATCAGCGGATCATCCACCATTTCCAGCCGGACATGCCGATCCGCGTCTCGGCGCTACGCTCGCTGGGCGCCTATATGAACGTCTTCTCGCTCGAAAGCTTCATGGACGAGCTGGCCCTGGCGGCGAAAGCCGACCCCGTCGCCTTCCGCCTCGCCCATATGCAGGACAAGCGCGCGCAGGACGTGATCAAGCTGGCATCCCAGAAATTCGGCTGGGACCAGCGGGAGAAATCCGGCGATGGCCGCGGCTACGGCTTCGCCTTCGGCCGCTACAAGAACCTCGCCGCCTATTGCGCGCTGGCCATGGAGGTCGAGGTGACGCACGAGACCGGCCGGGTCCGGCTGAAACGCATCACCGCCGCGGTCGATGCCGGCCAGATCATCAATCCCGACGGCATCCGCAACCAGATCGAGGGCGCCATCATCCAATCGGCGAGCTGGACGCTCTATGAGGGGGTGAGCTTCGACAACACGCGCATCACCTCGGTCGACTGGGCGACATACCCGATCCTGCGCTTCTCGACCGTGCCGGACACGCTGGATGTGCATCTGATCGACCGGCCGGGCCTGCCCTTCCTGGGCGCCGGCGAGGCGGGCCAGGGACCGGCCGGCGCGGCGGTCGCCAACGCCATCGCCGACGCCACGGGCAAGCGCCTGCGCAACCTGCCGCTGTCGCCGGACCGAGTGAAGGAATCAGTGGGTGTCTAGAGCCGATCCGTTCAGGCCGGTAAGACCTGAACGGTGGATCGGTCTCTAGATATTGCTTCGCCGGCTGGCCTCAATTGCCATTGCCCATGAGGTTGGCCACGCCCATACAAGAAGCCTCGAATGGATAATGCCGGGAGGTTCGCCGTGCCCATTGCACGACCGGAAGACGTAACGCCGGCGGTCATCGCCGTCATGGAACGCACCACGGATCCGCGTCTTCGCGAGATCATGGTCTCGCTGATCAAGCATCTCCATGATTTCATCCTGGATGTCCGTCTGACGGAAGAGGAGTTCAGGGCAGCCACCGCCATCATCAACGAACTGGGACAGCTGTCGACGGAGAGCCATAATGAAACCGTCCTGATGGCCGGTTCGCTTGGCGTCTCGGCGCTCGTATGCCTGCTGAACAATGGCAATGGCGGCGAAACGGAAACGTCCCAGAACATGCTCGGGCCGTTCTGGCGACTGAATTCCCCGCATTGCGCCAATGGAGACAGTATCGTTCGATCGAGCACGCCTGGACCGGCACTGTTCGTCACGGGCCGGGTCACGGATCGCACCGGTCGGCCCGTTGCCGGAGCGGAGGTCGACATCTGGCATGCCTCTCCCGTCGGCTATTACGAAAACCAGGACCCCGAACAGGCTCACATGAACCTGCGCGGCAAGTTCACGACGGATGCCGAGGGCAGGTTCCACTTCCGGACCGTCATGATGGCGGGCTATCCCATCCCCACGAATGGCGTGGTCGGCCGTCTTCTTGCGGCCCAGGACCGCCATCCCTTTCGACCGGCCCATCTGCACGCCATGATCGTCAAGCCCGGTTTCAAGGTGCTGATCTCCCAGGTCTATGACCCAGCCGATCCGCACATCGATGACGACGTGCAATTCGGCGTGACGCGCGCCTTGATCGGCGATTTCATCAGGCATGAGGGGCCACATCCCACAGCCGGGGACGTGGCGACGCCCTGGTTCTCACTCGACCATGTCTACGTCATGGAGCCGGGGCCGACGGTACTGCCGAAGCCGCCCATCAAATAAGTGCCAGGCACGGCCGGCTATCGCAGGCCGGCTGCGGCCGTTCTATCGCCTAGAGCATCGCGCCCTTAATCTGATCCATATTTTTACGCTCGATGCTCCAGGCCACGGGGGATCAATAGCCTGACGAATGGTAATGACGGCCGGCGTTGTAACCCTGCTGGTACGATTGCTGTTCGTTCTTCTTGACGTTGTCGTAGATCAGCCCGCCAAGCAATCCGGCCCCGGCGCCTGCCACCGCGCCAAGTGCGGCATTCCCGCCGATTGCACCCAGAACCGCGCCACCGCCGGCACCGATCGCGGTACCCGATAATGCCCGTTGCTGCGTATTGGTCATCCCCGAGCAAGCAGAGAGAGCCATACTGCAGGCGAGAAGTAACGCAATGATCCTCATCGCATGCCTCCCTACCTCATGGTGTGAGGTACTATACTACTTCTGTCCCGTGCACGGATATTGCGCCGCCAGGAAGGCGGCGACGCCATCCTGTGCCGGCGTATTGAGCTGACTGGGGTTTGACTTGCCCCATTGCACGAAGCTGGCAACGGCTTCGTTTCGCGTCGGCGGTGGATTCGGCATGCAGAACATGGGAGACGGACGCCCCAGCTCCTGCAGGACACGCACGACGCCAAGCCCGAAGCCATGACAGAAATTCAGCGCGGCCGTTCCCATCGGCTCGGATGGCGAAGCAGAGCACAGGTCGATCAGGTCGCCGGTCGAGCGAACGGTAAAATCATCCTGGGTAACGGCCGCATGGCCGGCAACGGGCCACAAGACGGCACAGAGGGCAATGACTGGCAAAAACCGCTTACCGTGCATGGATCGTCTCCTTTCATTGGCCGCATGTGGCGGGCGCATTAGAAACGCCAGCCGGCAAGAAGCGCCCGCTGGCGCGCATCGGCAGAGACTGAAAGGCGCGGGATTGCCCGGGTATTTCGTCGACAACACGCGAGGATGGGCAAGGTTCCAGTACCACCCGCTCGGCGTTAGCCGCCCACTTGCATCCCTCAAAGGGTCGTCGTCGGCAGCGGGCGACCAAGGGGGATCATGCGAATGAATCCCTCTGGCCATTGGGTGCGAACGGGCTCAATATCCCTTCCTGAAGTGAAATTAAAAATCAAAACACGTTGCTTCGGGGGGAATAAGATGCAGAACCGCACAGATGGCACGGCACAGCGCCGTCTCCTGACCTCCACGGCCGGGCTGGCGCTATGTGTCGGCATGCTGGCCGCCGCACCCGCGCACGCGGCCCCGGCCGATTGCTCGGTCGCGGCGCTGAACGCCAAGGGCGTGGCCAATATGACCTTCGATATGGCCAAGGATGTGCCGGCAACGGCCAAGGCACCCGAATATTGCGAGACCACCGGCATGGTCGACATGGGCGGGCGCAAGGCCGGCTTCCGCCTCAAGCTGCCGGCGAGCTGGAACCACAAGCTGATCTTCTTCGGTGTCGGCGGCACCGGCGGCCAGACAAAATCACCCTCGGCCAATGCGGTCGACATGGGTGAGGCGCTGGGCAAAGGCTACGCCACGGTCGTGACCGATACCGGCCACCAGAGCAAGAGCTCGACCGATGGCAGCTTCGCCATCACCGCGGTCGGCGTGCCGAATACCGCCGCCATCGCCGACTACAATTACGGCGCCACCCATGCCGTGAACCTCGCGGCCAAGGCCTTCCTCAAGGCCTATTACAGCCAGGGTTCGGTGATGCGGGCCTATTTCGAGGGCTGTTCCGGCGGTGGCCGGCAGGCGCTCAACACGGCCGGCCATTATCCGGAGGATTTCGATGGCATCATCGCCGGCGATCCTGGTGTCGGCGACAAGTTCCTGATGACGCTGAAGACCGCCAAATCGCAATTCGACCCGCCCGAAGCGCGCATCCCCAAGGAGATGCTGCCGGTGATCGACAAGGCGGTCTATGCCGCCTGCGATGCGGTGGATGGGGTGAAGGATGGGTTGATCCAGAATCCGGCCGCCTGCCATTGGACCCCCCAAAGCCTCGCCTGCAAGCCCGGCCAGACCACGGGATGCCTGACCACCGCGCAGATCCAGGGCTTCAAGAACTACCTGCGCCCGCTGACCGACCGCCAGGGCCATGTCTATTACCACGGCTACTACCCGACCGACGTCTCGGGCGGCGTCACCAATTTCAATTCCTATGCGCTGGGCAAGACACCGGCGGATGATCCCAAGGCGCCCGAGCCCTGGAAGAACGAAGCGGATTCGGCACGCGGCTGGCTGCTGGGCGACACACAGCTCAAATACTTCTACGCCCACGATCCCAGCTACAATTCGCAGAGCTTCCCGATCAATGCCGCCGGTGTCGCCGACGCCAAGGCGATGCAGGCCTATAACCGCGCGATCGAAGATCCCAAGGCACGTGACGACGATCCCCGGCGATTGGCTGCCTTCCTCGCCGGCGGCCGCAAGCTGATCCTCTACAATGGCTACAGCGATCCCTCGACCTCGCCCGATGAGGTGATAGCTTATTACCGCAAGCTAGCCCGCCTGCATGGCGGCTACGCCAAGCTGCAAAGCCAGGTGCAGCTCTACATGGTGCCGGGCATGCAGCATTGCCGCGGCGGCGCCGGCCCCGATGCCTTCGACACGCTGACCGCGATGGAGAACTGGGTCGAGAAGGATCAGGCGCCCGACTCGATCGTCGCGTCCAAGATCGTCCAAGGCAAGACGACGCGGACCATGCCGTTATGCAAATACCCGACCGAGGCGCGCTACCACGGCGGCAATGTCGACGACGCGGCCAGCTGGAGCTGTGACGCCAGGGACCACCGCCTGCTCGGCCACTCCTGACGATGGAGTCTCCGCCATGGCCGAGACAAGCTCGGCCATGGCAGGCAGTACCCGTCTAGGAACCCGAAATCATCCGCTGCAGGGTGCGGTCCCTGATGACGATATAATGGTAGAGCGCCGCGCAGATATGCAGCGCCACCAGCGCCATGATGAAATTCGGCAAGGCGAAATGGATGGCGATCAGCTTGTCCGCCAGCTCCTTGTTCTGCGGCAGGAATGACGGCAGATTGCCCAGCAGGAAGTAATTGACCGGCTTGCCGGTCATCATTGAATTGCTCCAGCCCAGCGCCGGCTGAACGATGAAGGCGGCATAGAGCAGGAAATGGCTGATGCGCGCAGCCGCATGCTGCCAACCGGGCGCCGGCAGCAGTTTCGGCCGGGGCACCACCGCCCAATGGAGCAGCCGCATCAGCATCAGCACCAGGATGGTGACGCCCAGCGACTTGTGGATCTGCAGCAGGGTGCGATGGCTGGGGCCTGCCCAGAAATAGGTGATGCCGAACACGCCGATGATCAGCAGCACGATCAGCCAGTGCAATAAGCGGCTGATGCGGCTATAACCCGCAACCGTTCCGGCATTCGCCTCCGTCGTCGCAATCATCCTGGTTCCTTTCGATACTCTGCGAGTGCCAAACATTGCCGATAGAGACTGTTGGGAACGTTCCGTTATTCCCCCGTTTTTTTCCGCAAGTGCAGCCTGTGGCTTAGGACCTCGCGACCCGCCGATGTATTTCCTGATCACCCTCATCGCCTTCCTGAGCTGGCTCTACCTGTTGGCCTTCCGTGGCGGCTTCTGGAGGGTGGCGGTGCCGAACGTGCCATCGAACCCGGCCGCTCCAGTCTCCGTCGCCGTGGTCATCCCGGCACGCAACGAGGCCGAGGGTATCGCCGATACGGTGACGTCGCTCCTGGCCCAGGATCATCCGGGAAACTTGCGCATCGTGCTGGTCGACGACCATTCAACCGACGGCACGGCGACGATCGCCCGCGAGGCGGCGATGCGCGCGGGCGGTGCGGAGCGTCTCACCATCATCGATGGCCAGCCGCTGGCCGAAGGCTGGACTGGCAAACTCTGGGCGGTGAGCCAAGGGCTGGAGGCCGCCAATAAGCTCAAGCCCGACTTCATCCTGCTGACCGATGCCGACATCACCCATGCGCCGGACAACGTCTCGACCCTGGTGCGCCGCATGGAGCATGACGGGTTGGACCTCGCCTCGCTGATGGTCCGGCTATCCTGCCAGAGTTCGTGGGAGAAGGCACTGATCCCCGCCTTCGTATTCTTTTTCTTCATGCTCTACCCGCCACGCTGGGCGGCCGATCCGCTGGCGCGCACCGCGGCGGCGGCCGGTGGCTGCATGCTCGTGCGGCCCGAGGCGCTCGAGCATATCGGCGGCATCGCGGCGATCCGCGGCTCGCTTATCGACGATTGCGCGCTGGCCGCCGCCATCAAGCAATCGGGCGGCATGATCCGGCTCGACGTGACATACGACACCTTCAGCACCCGGCTCTATCAGGGCTGGGACGAGATCTGGTCGATGATCGCGCGTACCGCCTTCACGCAGCTGGGATACTCGACGCTGCTGCTGGTCGGTACGCTGGTCGGGCTGTTCCTGACCTATATGGTGCCACCCCTGGCGACAATCTTCGGCCATGGCTGGACCCGTCTCTTCGGCATTGCCGCCTGGGCCGCCATGGTCGTGGCCTTCCGCCCGACGCTGACACTCTATGGCCGCTCCTGGGCCTGGGGCCTGGCACTGCCGCTGATCGCGCTGTTCTATGCGGCGGCGACCGTGGGCTCGGCCGTCAACTACTGGTCCGGTCGCGGCGGCCAATGGAAAGGCCGCGCCCAGGCGATCCGGCACTGATCGCTGGGAAGGAGAGGCCCGCCTGTCGCCTGCTCTGGATTGCTTCGCCTAGTTGCCTAGCCATTCCGCCACACCCCGGCCGGCCGCGCGGCCGGTGGCGAAGCAGGCTTGCAGCAGGTAGCCGCCGGTCGGCGCTTCCCAGTCGAGCATCTCGCCGCAGACGAAAACGCCCGGCACCTGCTTCAACATGTAGCCTCGGTCGAGCGCCTCCCAGGCAATGCCGCCCGCGCTCGATATCGCGCGTTCCAGACCGAAGACCGATACCAGCTGGATCGGCAGGGCCTTGAGCAGACCCGCCGCATCGGACGCGTCCAGCACGCGATATTCCTGCGCCAGCCCCACGGCAACCGGCGAGAGTCCAGCCGCTTTGCGCAGGAAGTTGCCGGCGCTCGCCCCCTTGCGCGGCCGGGCCAGCCGCTCGGCCAAGGCCGCCTGAGACAGGTCCGGCTTCAAATCAAGCAGCAGTGTGGCGGCGCCATCGCGGGTGATCGCCTGGCGTAAGCCACGACCCAGCGCATAGATCGCACCGCCCTCGATGCCCGACGCCGTGATCATCGCCTCGGCAGCAACGCCCTGGCCCTCATGGCTGAAGCGTATGGATTTGAGCGGCTGGCCGGCAAAACGCTCGGTGAAATGTCGGGACCAGGCAACATGGAAACCGGCATTGGCAGGCTCGAAGGGTGTGAATGCCACACCCAGCGCCTTGAATATCGGCACCCAGCCGCCATCGGAACCCAGCTTCGGCCAGGAGGCGCCGCCCAGCGCCAGGATCGTGGCGGCGGGCTGAAGCCGCAGCACCTCGCCATCGCCCGCCCCGCCCTCACCGGCATTGGCGCGGATCAGCACGGCGCCATCCTCCAGCCCCAGCCAGCGATGACGCGGGAAGAAGCGCACCCCTTGGCTCGCCAGCCGCGCCAGCCAGGCGCGCAGCAAGGGCGAGGCCTTGAGGCCCCTTGGAAACACCCGGCCGCTCGATCCCACGAAGGTCTCGATGCCGAGCCCTTGAGCCCAGTCGCGCAGATCCTGCGGCGCAAAGGCGCGGATATCGGCCTCCAGATGCCTGCGCGCGGGGCCGTAGCGGTCGAGGAACGCTTCCGGCGGCTCCGAATGGGTGAGGTTCAGGCCACCCCGGCCCGCCATCAGGAATTTGCGGCCGAAACTCGGCATCGCATCGTAGATGTCGACGCCGAGGCCGGATGCCGACAGCACCTCGGCCGCGGCCAGTCCGGCCGGACCGCCGCCGATGACAACCACCCTGCTGTTGCCGCTATGGTCGGCCGCCCCCATCTAACCTCCCGTGATGCCCGAGCCCCCACCAATTCCTACAGGTCTTGATGGCCCTACAGGTCTTGATGGATGGGCGCCGGAGAATTACCGTGTGCGCCCAAGCGTCTTAATCAATAGAAGCCGACAAGCAAAGCCGATCCACGATCCGGCCCGACGGCTCTACAAGCGGTACCCGAGGTGATTTGACCCCATGCCCGATCCATCACCCGCCGCCACATTGCTGTTCCTGCGCGAAGAGGAACTGCGGCAGGGCATCGATCTGCTCTATTTTGCCGCGCGCGACTTCAGCCACACGGCTGATGCGCTGCTGGCCGAGCAGGGGCTGGAACGGGTACATCATCGCATCCTGCATTTCGTCGGTGCCCGGCCGCAGATGCCGGTGACCGAGCTGGCCACCATCCTCGCCATCACCAAGCAGAGCCTGGGCCGGGCGCTGGAAACGCTGCTGGAACAGGGCATGATCGTACAGAAACCGGGCACCAGCGACCGGCGCCAGCGTCTGTTGTCGCTGACCGAACAGGGGGCCGCCTTCGAAAAGCAGATCAATGACCGCTTCCGCTCCCGCCTGGCCAAGGCTTATCGCGATGCCGGCGGCCCGGCCGTCGAGGGTTTCCGCAAGGTGATGCTGGAATTGATCGAACCCGAGGATCGTCGCCGCTTCGAGCGTCAGGGCGCGCCCGGTCGGTGACGATGACTGGAACCGGCGGCACCGTCGCAACCCCATCCGCTGGCCCGGCCGAGCAGAGCCATCTGCTGCTGGTCGATGACGACGCCCGGCTGCGCGCCGTGCTGCGCCGCTATCTGGAACGCAATCAGTTCCGCATCACCGAGGCCGCATCCGCCGCCGAGGCGCGCAAGCGCCTGGGGAGCTTCGCCTTCGATCTGGTCGTGCTCGACGTCATGATGCCCGGCGAAAGCGGGCTCGACATGCTGGCAGACCTGCGCCGGACCAATGCGGTGCCGGTGCTGATGCTGACCGCGATGGCCGAGACGCGCGACCGTATCAACGGGCTGGAGCGCGGTGCCGATGACTATCTGGCCAAGCCCTTCGAGCCGCGCGAACTGCTGCTGCGCATCCGCAGCATCCTGATGCGCGTGACCGCCGCCCAGCCGCCCAAACCCTTACCGCAGAAGCCCGATCCCGCCATCCGGCTCGGCGCCTGCCGTTTCGATCCCGTGCGCCAGGAGCTGACACGCGACGGCGTCGTGCAGCATTTGACCAGCGCCGAGACGGCCTTGCTGGCCGTGCTGGCGGCGAAGCCCGGCGAGCCTCTGTCGCGCGATGCGCTCAATGCGCAAGGCATCGCCGCCGGCAACGAGCGCACCATCGACGTGCAGATCACCCGGCTGCGGCGCAAGATCGAGGACGATCCGAAATTCCCCCGCTATCTCCAGACCGTTCGTGGCATCGGCTATGTCCTCAAGCCCGATTGAGCGGCCGGCACCGCCAAGGGATCTGATCCGGCCACGCCGGCGCCTGCCCTGGCGCGGCTGGCGCTGGCAGATCAAGGACCTGCTGCCGCGCACATTGTTCGGCCGCGCGGTGCTGATCCTGGTGACGCCGCTGGTGCTGGTGCAGATCGTCACCACCTGGATCTTCTACGACCGGCTGTGGGACACGGTGACCCATCGCCTGGCGACCGGCGTGGTCGGCGACATCGCACTTGTCATCGACACGCGGCCACCGGCCAGCGAGCCCGCCGCGCTGTCGCGATTCTTGGTCCGGGCCAGCAGCACGACGGGCTTGCGCTTCGATTTCGATCCGGCGGCACATGGTCTCAGTCATGAAACACAGGAACACCAGCGCGACCTGCTTAGCACCAACCGGCTGATCGAGCCGCAGCTGACATCCGTGCTGGAGGAGACGATCCACCATCCCCTTCGGCTGACGACGCTGGATAATGGCAAGGAATTCCTCGTCGCCGTCAGCCTGCATGACGGGGTGCTGAAGACGGTCATATCGCGCGACCGGCTCTGGACCTCGACGACCTATATCCTGCTGCTGTGGATGTTCGGCACGGCGCTGATCACCTTCACCGTCGCCACCATCTTCATGCGCAACCAAATCCGCTCGCTGCGGCGCCTGGCGAGTGCCGCCGAAGCCTTTGGCAAGGGACGCGATGTCGGCAATTTCCGGCTGGAGGGTGCCGCCGAGGTACGCCAGGCGGCGGCGGCCTTCCAGAACATGCGCGACCGCATCCAGCGCTTCATCAGCCAGCGTACCGAGATGCTGGCCGGCGTCAGCCACGATCTGCGCACGCCGCTCACGCGCATGAAGCTGGAACTGGAATTGCTGGGCGATGGCGAGGATATCCAGGGTCTGAAATCCGACGTCGCCGAGATGGAACGCATGATTGCGGGCTATCTCGATTTCATGCGTGGCGAAGGGGCCGAACAGGTGGCGGCGGTGGACATCATGGAGGTGGTCCAGCTCGTCGTTGCCAATGCCCAGCGCGCCGGCACCGAGATCACGCTGACCGGCGCCGCGACCGAACACCTCCCCTTACGCCGCGACGCGATCCAGCGGGTGCTGGCCAATCTGGTCGGCAATGCCGGCCGCTACGGCAGCCATGTCTGGGTCACGGTCCTGCCCGGCCGCAGCGGCGTCGAGGTCTGGGTCGAAGATGACGGGCCTGGCATCCCGGAGGAGCTGCGCGAAGCGGTGTTCCAGCCCTTCTTCCGCGTCGACGCCTCGCGCAATGTAGAAACCGGCGGCACCGGCCTCGGCCTCACCATCGCGCGCAGCATCGCCCGCGGCCATGGCGGCGACCTGACCCTCGACACCTCGCCCCAGGGCGGGCTCAGGGCGAGGCTCTACCTGCCGCGCTGAACTACCAATTGCCGTCGATGACGCGCTTGAGGCCAGCCTGAACGGGACGCATGTCACGTCGCGAAAGACCAGGAACAGCCCGACCGCGGCCAATGACAGACCCAGCGAGATGTCGAGGTCGCCCTATACGCCGTCTTGTCTTGGGTATTTTCAATACCCTGCGGCGGCGCCGGCCGGGCGGCGATCGTCATTGGCGCCGAACAGGACGCGGGCGCCAGCGTGGTTACGGCCGACCACAATCCCTTCCGCATCGCCCCATTGCCCATGATCCTCGATGTCGTAGCCCATGGTCTCGAGCTCGGCCGTGGCTTTGTCCGACAAGGCGCCGGACTCGATTTCGACGATATCGGGCAACCATTGGTGATGCAGGCGCGGCGCGTCGATCGCCTGGGCGATATTCATGTGGTGGTCGATGACGTTGAGCATCGCCTCGAGCGTGATGGTGATGATGCGCGAGCCGCCCGGGCTGCCGATGACCATGAAGACCTGGCCGTCCTTCATGACGATGGTCGGGCTCATCGAGCTCAAGGGGCGCTTGCCGGGCTCGATCTTGTCCGGCGTACCCTGGACTAGGCCGAACAGATTGGGCGCCATCGGCTTGGCGCTGAAATCGTCCATCTCGTCATTGAGGAAGAAACCGGTATGCCCGGCGATCACCTTGGCACCGAGCAGCGCGTTGATCGTGTAGGTCATCGACACGGCGTTGCCTTGGGCGTCGACGATCGAAACATGGGTGGTCTCGTTGCCCTCATGCAGCGGCTGGCCGGGCTTGAGGGTGGATGACGGTGTCGCCCGGCCAGGCAGGATCGCCCGGCGGATATCCCTCTCATGGGCCGGCGAGAGCAGCGCGGCTACCGGATTGGACACGAAATCCGGATCGCCCAAGCGGAAATTGCGGTCGAGATAGGCCCGGCGCATCGCCTCGACCATCAGATGCACAGGTTCGGCCGCGTGGAACGGCATGGTCTCCAGATGATAGGGCGCCAGCACGCCCAGGATCTCGCACAATGTCGTGCCGCCGGAACTGGGTGGCGGCGCCGAAACGACGCGATAGCCGTGATAGGCGCAGGTGATGGGGGCCGTATCGGCGACCGTGTAGCTTGCGAGATCCTTGAGCTGGAGGATGCCGCCATCGGCCTTTGACGCCGCGACGATAGCCGCGGCGATCGGCCCTTTGTAGAAGGCGTCGGCTCCCTGCTCCTCGATCAGCCTCAGACTGGCCGCAAGCTCCGGCTGCTTGATCCGGCCGCCGACTTTCCAGGGCCTGCCATGGTCAAGGAAGATGCCGGCGACGTTCTTGTCCTGGGCAAAGCGCCTGGTCGCAAGATCGAGGATGTCGACATCGCCCTGCACCAGCACATAGCCCTTCTCGGCCAATTCGATAGCCGGCGCCATGACCTGGGCACGGCTCATCGTTCCGTAGCGCCGCAGCATGGTGTCGAGCCCCATCACCGTGCCGGGGACGGCGACAGCCTTGTAGCCGTCGAGGCTGAGCCGCGGCACGATATCGCCATGACGGTCGAGGAACATGTCGGCCGTCGCGGCCAGTGGCGCCTTCTCGCGGAAATCGATGAAGCGGTCTTGGCCAGCATGCGGGCCGGCGGCGAAATGCAGGGTCGCGAAGCCGCCGCCGCCGATATTGCCGCAACAGGGATGGACGACGGCCAGCGCGTAGCCCACCGCGACCGCCGCATCGACGGCGTTACCGCCACGGCGCAGGATGTCGGCGCCGATCTCGGAGGCATAGTGCTGGGCGCTGGCGACCATGCCATGGGTGGCCTGGACCGGCTGATTTCCCTCGCTCGTATGAGCTGAGGCCATCCATGGCGCAAGCAACAGCGCCGCCATGGCGAGAAGGCGGTGCGTCCCGGTCACGACCGCCGCTTCGTCACTGCCTTCTCCCGGTCACTGCCCTCTCCCGGTCACTGTCCCCTCCGAGTCACTGTCCCCTCCGAGTCACTGCCCGGCAGGCTTGGGCGCGGGCGAATTGGGCGCGGGCGATTTGGACGCTGGCGAACTGGGCACCGCCGCGCCAGCCGCAGGGGCACTGGGTGCCGGCGTCGCCGCTGGTACCTTTGCCGGAGGTACTATCTGGGCCGGCGCCGTGGACGGGATCGTTGTCGGCTGCGCCGTCGGCGGCTGTCCCGCTACGCTAGGCTTCGCCGTGGTGGCCGAACCGGCGGCTGGCGCGTTGGTCGATTGTGTAGCAGGGGCCGGCGTAGCAGAGGCAGGCGCCCCAGCGGACGGGGACGGCGCGGCGTTGGCCTGCTGGCAGGGATGGCCGTTGTTGCGCGTGTCGCAGGCCCAGACATTCTGCAGATAGGCCAGCGCATATTTGGTCGTGGCCGGGCTGGGCTTCGTCCGCGACGAAAAATGCACATTGTACAGGCTGTCATTGCCGGCGATCAGCTTCATCCACATGCTCTCGGGCTTGTGGGTGTTGCTGTTCAGCGGGCAGTAGAACTGCCAGATCGCGATAGGGTAGCCATTGTCCAGGCTTCCGCTCAGCTTCTTCGCCTCACCGCCCTTGCAGGCTTTCTTCCATTTGGTGCCGAGGATCTGGGCGAACTTGTCCGGGTCGTATTTCGGCATGCCGTGATAGACCTGGGTCGTAATCATCTGCGTCCAGTTGGCCGTCGTCTCCTTCTTGGGCAGGAAGGTCGACAGGTTCATGCCGCTATCATCGATGGTGCCGCCCGGCTTGAAGTTGTCCGGGATCGGCGCCAGCAAATTCTCGCCCGGCTGCAGCGACTGCGCAGCCGCGTGGCCAATCATCGTGTGGCCGGCCATATGGAGCCAGGGCGACACAAGCAGCGCCAGCGCGACACGCGATCGTTTCATCATTGTCCGTTTCCTTCCTTGGCCCCAAGGCTTTTGCTTATGCCGCCCCGGTTTCGCCTCGTGCGATCATACGAATGGCATACGACCGATATGCCCAAAGTCGTCTAGGCAGGCTTCAGAAGCCTAGCTTCGCGGTCAACCGGTCCAGGATGCGCTGCGGCACGAAATGGCTGACATCGCCACGCAGCCGCGCGATCTCCTTCACGAAGCGCGAGGAGATGAACTGATGCCGGTCCGAGGCCATCAGGAACACGGTCTCGACGTCAGGCGACAGACGCGCATTCATCGCCGCCATCTGGAACTCGTATTCGAAATCGGACACTGCGCGCAGGCCGCGGATGATCACCGAGGCACCGACCGAGGCCGCGAAATCGACCAGGAGCGTCTCGAAGGACCGCACTTCGATACGGGATGCCGCCTGCTTGTCGGACAGGTGCTTGATCTCCTCGCGCACCATCTCGACCCGCTCATCCGTCGAGAACAGCGGCCCCTTGGCGTCGTTGCGCGCGACGCCGATGACCAGCCTGTCGGCCAAACGCACCGCCCGCTCGATGACGTCGAGATGGCCGTTGGTGATCGGGTCGAAGGTGCCTGGATATATGGCCACGCGCGGTTTGATGGCGGCGCTCATGACTAGGTTGCTCCGTCCGTGTCGGGGCCATCGGAGTTGGGACCATCCAGGTCGGGGACATCGGTCTCGGATTGGTCAGCCTCGGACGCGCCCTCGCCTTCCAACTCTACCATGTCCGGCGTAGCCGCGCCGTTCTCTTCGCCAGTGTCGCTGAAGGAGGCGACCGAG
Organism: Allostellaceae bacterium; assembly: GCA_035491935.1. Taxonomy (GTDB): domain Bacteria; phylum Pseudomonadota; class Alphaproteobacteria; order ATCC43930; family CGMCC-115725; genus DATJJW01. The sequence goes on from DATJJW010000218.1 coordinate 14,940, forward strand.
ACGACCCGCTCACCCTCGGCCACCTTGAACACGACCACGCCTTGCGAGCCACGCCCGGCGATACGGATGTCGCCCACCGGACAGCGTATGACCTGTCCCAGATCGGTGACCAGCACGACCTCGTCGCTCTGCTGCACCGGGAAGACGGCCATCACCTCATCATTGCGCCGGCGCACATCGACATTGGCGATGCCCTGGCCGCCACGGCCGGTGAGCCGGTAATGATAGGCCGAGCTGCGTACGCCGAAGCCCTTGGCCGTGATGGACAGCAGGATCTCCTCCCGCGCCTGCATTTCGATGAAGCGCGCCTCGTCCAGGGTGGAGACGGTGGCGCTCGTCTCCTCGTCCTCGACGCCGGCATCGATTTCGGCGGAACCCTCGATCTCCGCTTCCTCGCCCGCCGCACGCCGACGGCGATTGGCCTCGGCAATGTAGGCCGTGCGCTCCTCGGCAGTGACGTCGATATGGTGCAGGACCGACATCGAGATGACGCGGTCTGCCTTCAGGAGCTTGATACCGCGCACGCCGACCGAGGAACGGCCGGTGAAGACGCGCACATCCTCGGCCGGGAAGCGGATCGCCCGGCCCTCGCGGGTCGCGAGCAGCACATCGTCCTCATTGGTGCAGACCGCGACGCCGACCAGCGCGTCATCGGCATCCTCGCCCTCGAACTTCATGGCGATCTTGCCGTTGGCGCGCACATCGGCGAAATCCGCCAGCGTGTTGCGCCGGACATAGCCATTGGCCGTGGCGAACATCACCGTGTAGTTCGACCAGCTCTCCTCATCCTCCGGCAACGGCATGATGGTGGAGATGCCTTCGCCCGGCTGGACGTTGGGCAGGATGTTGACGATGGCCTTGCCGCGCGCCTGGGGCGTCGCCACCGGCAGACGCCAGACCTTCAGCTTGTAGACCCGGCCCGTCGTCGTGAAGAAAAGTATCGGCGTGTGGGTCGAGGCGACGAAGAGCTGGCTGACCGTATCCTCGTCGCGCATGCTCATGCCCGAGCGACCCCTGCCGCCGCGGCGCTGCGCCCGGTAGGTCGAGAGCGGTACGCGCTTGATCGCGCCATTGGTCGAGACGGTGACGACCATGTCCTCGCGCTCGATCAATGCCTCGATATCCGTCTCGAACTCCAGATCCTCGATGGTCGTGCGCCGGGGCGTGGCGAAGCCCTTCTTCACCTCCAGCAACTCTTCGCGCAGGATCTCGTGCAGCCGCTCGCGCGAACGCAGGATGTGCAGGTATTCCACGATCGCCTGGATGAGGCTGTCCAGTTCCTCGGCGATCTTGTCGCGCTCGAGCCCGGTCAGACGTTGCAGGCGCAGATCCAGGATCGCGCGGGCCTGCGCTTCCGTCAGCCAGTATTCACCGGCCTCCGTCACCGCATGCCCCGGCTCGTCGACCCGCTCGATCAACGCGCGGGCATCGGCCGCCGGCCAGCCGCGCGTGGTCAGGCCATGCATGGCCTCGGCCGGATCGCGGGCAAAGCGGATGACCTTGATGATCTCGTCGATATTGGCGACCGCGACGGCCAAGCCCACCAAGACATGCGCGCGCTCGCGGGCCTTGTTCAGCTCGAAGATCGTGCGGCGGGTGATGACCTCTTCGCGGAATTCGATGAACGCGACGATGATGTCGCGCAGCGTCATCAGCATCGGCCGGCCGCGATTGAGTGCCAGCGTGTTGACGCCGAAGCTCGTCTGCAAGGGCGTATGGCGGAACAGCTGGTTCAGCACGACCTCGGCCGTGGCGTCGCGCTTCAACTCGATGACGATACGCACGCCTTCGCGGTCGGATTCGTCACGTAGATCCGCGATGCCTTCGACCAGCTTCTCGCGCACCACCTCGGCGATACGCTCGACCAGGCGTGCCTTGTTCACCTGATAGGGGATCTCGGTGACGATGATCGCCTCGCGATCCTTGCGGATCTCCTCCACCGTATGGCGGCAGCGCATGACCACCGAGCCACGGCCGGTCTGGAAGGCGGAACGGATGCCGCTGCGGCCCATGATCAGGCCGCCGGTCGGGAAATCCGGACCGGGCACGATCATGTTCAGTTCGTCGATGGTGATGCCCGGATTGTCGAGATAGGCGCAACAGGCGTCGATCACTTCGCCCAGATTATGGGTCGGGATGTTGGTCGCCATGCCGACGGCGATGCCGTTGGCGCCATTGACCAGCAGATTCGGGAAACGCGCCGGCAGCACCGTCGGCTCCGTCTCGCGTTCGTCGTAATTCGGCTGGAAATCGACCGTGTTCTTGTCGAGATCGGCGAGCAGGCTTTCGGAGACGCGGGCCAGCCGCGCCTCGGTGTAACGCATCGCCGCCGCCGGATCGCCGTCCATCGAGCCGAAATTGCCCTGCCCCTGGATCAGCGGCACCCGCAGCGAGAAATCCTGCACCATGCGCACCATGGCATCGTAGATCGATGCGTCGCCATGAGGATGGTATTTCGCCATCACCTCGCCGACCGTGTTGGCGGATTTGCGGAAACCGCGATTCCAATCGATGCCGGCTTCCTTCATGCCGAACAGGATGCGACGATGGACAGGCTTCAACCCGTCGCGGACGTCGGGCAGCGCACGCGACACGATCACGCTCATCGCGTAATCGAGGTAGGAGCGCTTCATCTCGTCTTCGATGGTGACGGGCGCGATATCGAAGGAGGGCGGTACGGGCGGTGGTGTCGTTACCAAGATCCGGAACTATCTTTGAGAGATGAACAGGCCGGAAGCGACAAGGCTGCCAGCCCTTCGAAGGACGGGGCCGGACCCTAGCATAAGTCTTCCCCCGGCAACAACGCGGGTGGGAGGTGTCATGAGGAGAATGCAAGATCGCCGAAACCGAGAGAAAGCCAGCACCCAGGCGGCGTGCGGCCGCCAGGCTGGACCGCGCACGGCTCAGGCGTCTGCTGGGGCTGCTGGGCTCCGACCATGATGGCGAGGTGCTGAACGCCGCGCGACTCGCCCATCGCATGCTCCAGGCCGCCGGCCTTGACTGGCACGCGGTGATCCCCGACGAATCGCCCATCGATGCCACGCCGCTCAAATCGGAAAGCCAGGCCGATCTTGACCGGCTGGACCAGCTACTGGCCTCGCCCAAGGTATCGGACGTGCTGAAATTGCAGCTGGGCGACATGCGCAGCGCCTTGCTGCGCGGCCGCCTGTCGGATGCCGACCGCCGGATGCTGCGCCTGATCCATCGCAAGGCGGTGCTCGACGGCACGATCGTCGAGCTATAGAAGCCGGGCTCATGACTACCTTACCCGCCGCCCTCGCCATGGCCATCGACCGCCAGCTCGAAGGGGTGTCGCGCAGCGGGCTCGGCCAGCAGGCGGCGTCCCTGTCGCAGCGCTATCGCCAGCGCGCCGGCAACCATGCCGCGGATGAGGAGAGCCTGGCCTATGCGGTGACCCGCCTGCCGGCAACCTATGCCGCGATGCGTGCCGTGCTGGCGGAGCTGGAGGAGCGTGCACCGGACTTCGCACCCGCGACCCTGCTCGACCTGGGCAGCGGGCCAGGCACGGCAGCCTGGGCGGCGCTCGATGCCTTTCCCGGCCTCAACGCCATCGATCTCGTGGAACGGGCCGGCAGCTTCCGGACGCTGGGCCGGACCTTGGCCCGGAATGCCGATCCGGTCGTGGCGGATGCCACCTGGCACGACCTCGATCTGGAACGCCCGGATGCGCTGGCCGCACTCGCCGGCCCCTACGATCTCGTCACCCTTGGCTTTTCGCTGGTCGAGATCGCGCCCGAGCGCCGGCCGGATCTATTGCGCCGGGCTTGGGAACTGACCGCCGGCGTCCTGGTGCTGGTCGATCCCGGCACGCCTGAGGGCCATGGCCGCATGCTGGCCGCGCGCGACCTGCTGCTGGGCGAAGGGACGGCGATGCTCGCCCCCTGCCCCGGTGCCGTCGCCTGCCCCATCGTCGCGCCCGATTGGTGCCATACGGCGGTGCGCCTGCCGCGCCGGCGCGACCATCGCCTGGCCAAAGGCGCGGCGATGGGCTTCGAGGACGAAAAATACGCCTATATGGTGCTCGGCCGCCCGGAACTGGGACATGCCGCGGCCGCGCGGATACTGCGGCCGCCCGAGTCGGACAAGATCGGCGTGCGCGCGGCGCTGTGCACTGAGATCGGCGCCGGCATCGCCACCATCCCGGCCCGCGCGAGGCCGGATTTCAAGGCAGCGAAAAAATGGCGCTGGGGTCAGGGCTTTGACGATATGGCCCTGGTGAATGGGAGGCTTGAGAAACCGCGCCCAGGCGGCGCTTGATCCAAGCCCCAGCCCCGCCTATGGTCCGGGTTTTCGCGAAAACGGAAGATGGGAATAAACGCCCCCGCGCCGCGTAAAATGGCGTGCCCCTTTCA
>DATJJW010000219.1:0-2886 GCA_035491935.1 Allostellaceae bacterium
AACGTGGGCCGGAATCCTACAGCCTTTCGGCGCTCCTGGAGGCGATGGGCGTGGAGGATGTGACGCTCGACGCCGATGGGCTCGACTTCATCCTCGCCCGGCTGCGGAAATCCCTGGGATCGCTGGAGGCCGTCCATCGCGACACGCGGCCGCCGCCGGCTTTCGGCCGACGGTTCTGAGCCGTTAGACCAAATCACGTTTGGACTGAAACGTCCAAACGTGTGAATTTGGTCTATATCTTTGAGTCGACGAGCGGATCATGTTTTGGCGATTCCACCAAACATGATCCGCTCTAGCGGCTAAAGCGGCCGGAAATTAGCGATGACGCGCGCCAGCAGCGCACGCAGTGTCATGATCTCCTCCAGCGTCAAGCCCCGCTGCGCCCGCTCATTGACGATCGCCGCCTCGCCCTCCAGCGCTTCCCGCAGGGCATGGCCCGCCGGTGTCAGATAGACCTGGACATTGCGCCGGTCGTCGTCGCTGCGCTCGCGCCGGATCAGTTCCATCTGCTCCAGCGTGTTCAGCACATGGGTCGAGGATGCCGTGGTGATGCCGATGCGCCCCGAGATTTCGGTCTGGTTGATGCCATCGGCACGCCAGAGCGCGAAGAGATGCTGGAATTGGCTGAAGCTGATGTCATGCATCGCCAGCCGGTCACGCAGCGCCATGTTGAAATGGCCATGCGCCGTCTTCAACAGCTTGCCAAGGCCGGTGCGTGCCGACTGCTTGTCGTTCGCGTTCTCCTCTGCCGCCATGTCGCCATCCCGCTCAATCGTTACAGCAAATTCTCGCCACCAATCCTTATGATCATCTTATCGTTAGAGCCCTTATCATGGCTTTCCTGTGACCAACTCCCGTAGTGCTGCGGCGAAGGATTTGCTGGCTGGGCTGAGCACCTTGTCCTGCCGCGTCAGCAGACCGATGGGACGGGTGAGAAAGGGCGAATCAAGCATGAAGCTCGTCATCAGCCCGGAACTGCATTCGTATTCGATCGATTCCGCCGGCAGCAGCGCCAGGTAGTCGTCCTCGATCAGCATCCCACGGATGAATGGTACCTGCGCGCAAAGGATGCGCGGCGATGGCGGATGGATGCCGACGGAGAAGAAATAATTTTCGATCCGCTGACGATAGGGGCCACCCTCCGGCATGATCCAAGGCTGCGCCGCCAGCATCGCCGGCGTCACCGCTTTGCCCTTCAGCGGATGGTCGCCGCGAGCGGCGAAGACCAGGCGGTCCGACCATAGGGGCTCGTAATGCAGCCCTGCCCGTTCGAGATCGCCTTCGCCCACGCCGATGACGAGGTCGAACTTGCCGCGCGCCAGCCCCGCGACCAGGTTCGAGTTCTGATCGACCTCGATATTGAGGCGGACCTGCGGATGCGAGATCGAGAAGCGGCTGACCGCCGCCGGCATCTGCGCATTCGCCGCCGCGCGCAGCGTGCCGATATGCAGCTCGCCGCCCTTCACGCTGCGCAGCGCATCCATTTCCGAGCGTGTGCGTGCAACCTCCGCCAGGATCAGCTGGCAACGTGCCAGAAACTCCTCGCCGAGTTGGGTCAGCGCCACGCCGCGCGAGCGTCTGTCGAAGAGCCGGCAGCCCAGCGAGGCCTCCAGCCCTTTCACCGCCTTGGTCAAGGCCGGCTGCGATACCCCGACCAGACGAGCGGCCGTCGCCAGGCTCCGCGCCTCGGCGATCGCCACGAAATATCGCAGTTGCCGCAAATCCATCGATAACTTTCAGCTATATCATGGTGGCTCGCTTTATATTGGACATTCTAGCTCGCGGCAAAGAGAGTTGATGCCAAGAAGAAAGCAGGGAGGCAGCCACCTTGAAGACGTTGCGGGTCGATCCGGTCACCCTCGAGGTGATCCGCCACGGTGTGATTGCCGCAACCAATCACATCGACGCCAATATCACCCGCACGGCGTTCAGCCCCTTCATCTATGAGTACAAGGACTATGCGGTGGGATTGCTCGACGCCCAGGGACGGCTGGTCGCGCAGAACACCGGCGGCATGCCGATCTTCGTCGCCGATTCGGTCGGCATGGCGGTGCGCGAGGGGCTACGGATCTATGGCGCCGACGGCATGGCCCCTGGCGACGTCATCGTCTGCAACGATCCGGTGGTCCAAGGCCAGCACCTTAACAACGTCGTCATGTACACGCCCATCCGCGTTGGTGATGCCCATGAGCGGCTGGTGGGATTCTTCGCCATCAACATGCATTGGATCGATCTCGGCGGCTCGGTGCCACGCTCGACCGATATCTTCATGGAAGGGCTGCAACTGCCGACCGTGAAGCTGTGGAGCGCCGGCCGCAAGGTCGAGGACGTCTATCGTCTGATCCAGCGCAACAGCCGCTTTCCGGTCGAACTGCTGGGCGACATCGAGGCGCAGCTTGCCGGCTGCCTGCTCGGCCGCGACCAGATCGCGAAGCTTGCGACGCGCTATGGCGCCGATCTCTACGACCGGGCGGTCGACATCATCCTCGATCAGGCGGAAGCCGTGTCGCGGGCCTGCATCGCCGCGATCCCGGATGGCATCTATGAATCCCGGGCCATGCTGGATGGCGACGGCGAGACCGATACGCCGTTGCCGATCGCCATCCGGATCGAAATCTCGGGCGACCAGGTCACGATCGACTATTCCGGCCTGCCGCCGCAGGTCGCGGGCTGCATCAACGCCGGCTATTTCGGCGGTGGCCTCACCACCGCGCGCGTGGCGCTGAAATACCTCCTGGGCGCGAACGAACCGGCCAATGAGGGCACCTTCCGGCCGCTGCGGCTCATCCTGCCGCCGAACACGCTGCTGAGCGCGTCGGCCACCGCCCCCATCGGCAATTACAACCGCGCCTTCCCGACGGTGATCGACGCGGTCATCCGCGCCTT
>DATJJW010000220.1:0-3366 GCA_035491935.1 Allostellaceae bacterium
AGGCCACGCGTCAGCGCTCCTTGGTGTAGGGCACGCCGCCTGCCTTCGGGCCGATCGCCTTGCCGATGAAGCCGGCCAGCAGCACGCAGGTCAGAATGTAGGGCAGCGCCTGGATGAACTGCACGGGGATTGCCCAGTTGATAATCGGCAGCGGTACGCCCTGCAGGCGGATCTGCAGCGCATCGAGAAAGCCGAACAGCAGTGTTGCGAACATCGCCGGCACCGGGCGCCATTTGGCAAAGATCAGCGCCGCGAGTGCGATGTAGCCGGCGCCCGCGGTCATCTCCTTGTGGAAGCCCGAGCCCTGGGCCGTCGAGAAATAAGCCCCGGCGATGCCGCAGAGGATGCCGGTAATGAGAAGAGCCTGGTAACGCAGCCGCGGCACTGAAATACCCGCCGTGTCGACGGCTTTTGGGTTTTCGCCGACGGCGCGGAGACGCAGGCCGAATCGCGTTCTATAGAGCACCCACCAAGTGATCGGCACTGCAAGGAAGGCAATATAGACCAGGATGTTCTGGCCGGAGAGGAGGTCGCCATAAATCGGGCCGACGATCGGCACCGCCCTTATCTGGTCGGCGTAGGGCCAGATAATCGGCGGGAACCGCCCGCCGGGAGGCATCGGCGGCGTATCGCCGCCCAGGCTGAAAAAGGCAATGGCGACCACAACGGTCAGGCCGTCGGCGAGGAAGTTGATGGCGACGCCCGAGATAATCTGGTTGCCGCGGAAAGCGATTGAGGCCAGGCCATGGATCATCGCCATCAGTACCGACGCGGCCATGGCGGCGAGCAGGCCGAGCCACATGTTGGCAGTCAGATAGGAAACGGCGGCGGCGGCAAAGGCGCCAACCAGCATCTTGCCTTCGAGGCCTATGTCGAAGATGCCCGACCGCTCGGAGTAAAGGCCGGCAAGGCAGCCGAGCAGGAGGGGCGTCGTCAGCCGCAGCGTCGCCGCGAGCATCGAGATGACGATGTCGTAGCTCACCGGTCAGCTCTCCGTCGTGGCGGTTTCGCGGGATACAGCGGTCTCACGCTGACGCGGTCCGAAGATCATGAAGACGTTCTCAAGCCCAGGGCGGAGCAGGCCCTCCATCGCGCCGGTGAACATGATGACCAGCGCCTGGATAACGAGGATCATCTGCACCGACACAGCGGGCATGTCGAACTGCAGTTCAGTGCCTCCTTGGGTCAGGGCTCCGAACAGGACCGCCGCGAGCAGGATACCTACTGGATGATTACGGCCCATCAGGGCCACGGCAATGCCGATGAAGCCGGCTTGGCCGGTGATGTCAGTGACCAGTCGGGTCTGGCTGCCGAGCACTTCGTTGACGGCGGTAATGCCAGCGAAGCCACCCGAAATCAGCAAGATGGTGATGATCATCTTGGAGTTGGAGATGCCGGCATAGCGCGTCGCCGCAGCGTTGTGGCCCATGGCGCGCATGGCGTAGCCGAAGCGGGTATGCCAGACCAGCACGTAGCAGGCGACGAGCGCCAGAAGTGCGACGAAAAGGCTGACGTTGACCGGCGCGTAACCGAAGGCCGGAACGAAGGCCTGCAGATGCGGCATCAGGCCGGCGCCGGTTACCGCGGCGCTCTCGGCCCCCTGTGTACCTTTGCCCTTTAGGGGTCCGTTGAGCAGATAGATCATCAGCGCCGAGCCGATGAAATTGAACATGATCGTGGTGATCACGACGTGGCTGCCGCGCTTGGCCTGTAGATAAGCGGGAATGAACACCCAGGCGGCGCCTACGGCGGCGGCGAAAAGCGTCGCTACCGGCAGGACGAGCAGCCAATGCGTGTTTCCCAGCAGCATGCCCGCCGCCAGCGCACCAATGCCAGCGACATAGGCCTGCCCGTCGCCGCCGATGTTGAAGAGGCCGGCATGCGCGGCCACAGCCACCGCGAGGCCGGTGAAGATGAAGTCGGTCGCATAATAGAGCGTGAAACCGATGCCGACGCCGTCGCCGAAGGCGCCCTTGATCATCACCTGGATCGCCTGCAGCGGGCTTTGCCCAATGGCTGCCACCACGAAACCGGAGACGATCATGGCAAGCCCGAGATTGAGCAGCGGCAGCAGGGCGACGTCGGCCCAGCGTGGCAATGGCCGGCGTGCGCTCATGGATTGCCTCCGTTGGGCGTCATGTCGGCCGAGACGCGCCTCCCAATGACCTCCGCCGGAGGCACGCCGGCCATCATCAGGCCGAGCTCGCCTTCGGTGGCGGTGGCCGGATCGGCCTCTCCGACGATGTGGCCATCGAACATCACGAGGATGCGGTCGCTGAGCGAGCGGATTTCGTCGAGCTCGACGGAGATCAACAGGATCGCCTTGCCGGCATCGCGCATCTTGATGATCTGATTGTGAATGAACTCAATGGCGCCGATGTCGACGCCGCGCGTTGGCTGGCCGACGACCAGTACGGCGGGGTTATGCTCCATCTCGCGCGCCAGAACGATCTTCTGCTGGTTGCCGCCGGAAAAGCTCGCCGTCTTGAGCCGCGGATTGGCCGGACGCACGTCGAATTTCTGCATACGCTGCAGCGCCTCCTTGCGCGCCGCAGCGATGTCGAGCAATCCGCCTTTGGCATAGGCAGCATCGTCCTGATAGCCGAGGATGCTGTTTTCCCATTCTTCGAACTGCACCACGAGGCCCTCGCGTTGGCGGTCCTCGGGAACGTGCGCGAGACCTGCGGCGCGCGCCCGTGCCGCACCATCGTCGCCCTTGAGCGTGAGCGTGCTGCCATTGACGATGACATCGCCCGACTGCTGGTTGCGCATGCCGGCGATGCATTCGAGCAGCTCCGACTGGCCATTGCCGGCGACGCCGGCGATCCCGACGATTTCGCCGGCGCGGACCGTGAAGCTCACGCCCTTGACGCGGTTCACTTTGAGATCGTCGGCGACCACCAGGTCTTTGACCTCAAGCAAGGGCTTGCCGGGATGCGCTGGGCCTTTTTCTACCCGCAGTAAGACGCGGCGGCCGACCATCGCCTCGGCCAGCTTTTCGGGCGAGGTTTCGGCGGTCGGCATGGTTGCGACCATCTGGCCCTGGCGCATGACCGACACTGTGTCGGTGATCGCCATGATCTCACGCAATTTGTGAGTGATAAGGATGACGGTCTTGCCTTGGTCACGCAGCACGTGCAGGACCCGGAACAGATCGTCGGCCTCTTCCGGGGTCAGAACGCCAGTGGGCTCATCGAGGATCAGGATGTCGGCACCGCGATAAAGCGCCTTGAGGATTTCGACGCGCTGTTGCTGGCCAACCGAGACGTCCTCGACGATCGCCTCAGGATCGACGTGAAAGCCGTATTCATCGGCGAGGCGCTTGAGCTCCTTGCGTGCCTTGTTCAGGGACGAGGCCAGCAGCGC
>DATJJW010000221.1:0-8880 GCA_035491935.1 Allostellaceae bacterium
GCCGGCCTGGGTATAGAGGTTCTGGCCGTTGAAGGTGGTCGTGCCGTTGGGCGAGATCGCGGGCGGCGCCTTGACGACGAAAAAGCCGCTGCCGGAAATCGCCAGATTGGTATTGGTCGACGTCCCCACGGCTGAGCCGGCCAGCGAGTTCATGTAGACCGGCGTGGCGATGACGCCGCCCGGCGCGTTGTAGGACTGGTTCGACTGGGTGACGAGCTCGGTGAAGGCCGTGCCGACATCCTTGTAACCAATGGTCTGCGAGTTCGCGATGTTGTTCGAAATGTTGCCCAAAGCATCCTGCTGGGCATCGAGACCGCTGACCGCAGTGGTGAGTGAACCGAAAAGGCTCATGGGACCTGGACCTCCAGAGATTCGTCTGCAGAGGCTCCCGCAAAAGCCGTTCCAGCCGAAAATCCTTCTATATCAGTGGTTTGGTCAGGTTTGGCTCGGTGCGGTCATTGCCGGGCGGCAGTTTTTGCCGGGCATGCGGGGCAAAACCGGCCGATCCTGCCGCCCGGGCTCACGCTTCAATGTTCCCTGCGACGCGATCCGGCTCTACTATGTCAGCTTCTGACAATAGGGATTGCCCCAAGGACACTTCATGCCTCTGTCCATTCCGCTGCCCGCGGGCGCCAAGATCATCATCAACGGCGCGGTGATCGAGAACAGCGGCACGGCCAATATCACGCTGGCCGTGCATAACAAGGCCAACATCCTGCGCGACAAGGACGTGCTGACCCAGGCCGAGGCGGATACGCCGGCCAAGGAGATCTACCACTCCATCCAGAACGCCTATCTCTTCGAGAACAATCGGCAGGAATGGCTGGATTTGTCGGTCCTGCTCATGGAGCAGTTCGTGCTCGCCAATCCCGACGGGGCGGCGACCGTGGAACATGTGCGGGAACTGATGCAGGAGGACAAGCTCTATAACGCGCTGCGCGCCTCGCGCCGTCTCATCGCGCTCGAAGCCGGCGAGGCGCCGGAACCGGTGCCACCCTCGGCCAAGCCCGCGCCGCACCAGGCCGCTCCCGCCTCCCGTCAGAAAGAGATCGGCTCGATCAAGGATCAGATTGCCGAGCTCGAGAAGCGGATCGCCGCCCTCGATCAGGGCGAATAGCCGGAGCGCGGAGAATGCAGCTATCCGGCAGAGGGGCCAAGGAAGGGCAGGCGGCTGGAAGCCAGCCGACCGATGGCGCGCCGGGCTTGCGTGTCGACGTGACGTCGCTGCCGGATGCTGCCGATGTCGCGGTGCTGGAACGGGGGCTGCACGCCTATGAGGCGGCTCGGCTGGGCCCGCCCGGCCATGGACATTTCGCCGTGCTGCTGCGCGACGACCGCGACCGGGTGATCGGTGGCGTCGACGGTCATGTCATGTGGCGCCGGCTGTTCATCAAGACGGTCTGGCTGCCGGAGACGGTGCGCGGCCGCGGCTGGGGTACGCGGCTGATGCAGGAAGTCGAGCGGGAGGCACGGCGCCGCGCCTGCCTCAGCATCTGGCTGACGGCGTTGGGGCCGCGCGCCTGCCATTTCTACCGGCGCCTGGGCTTCGAGGTCATCGGCGTGCTCGAGGATTACGTGTTGGGCGAGCCGCTCTACACGCTGCACAAGATTTTCTGAGAGACTGTTCCCGACGCCGCTCTGGCTGGCGGGATGGACTTCTAGACTAAATCGCGGCGTCGATGACGACGCGGTTGCGGCCGGCGCGCTTGGCCCGGTAGGGCGCGCGGTCGGCACGGGTGAGCAGCCTCTCCAGCGAACCGTCGGCCTTGGTGTAGCGCGCGGCTCCGATGCTGGTCGTGACCGTCATGTCGCCGGCGCTGGTCGAAATGGGGGTGGCGCAGAGCGAGATGCGGACGCGCTCACCGATCTCGGCCGCCTCACCCAGATCCGTCTCCGGCAACAGGACCACGAACTCCTCGCCACCATAGCGGGCGAAGATGTCGCCCTTGCGGATGGTGACGCGGCAGACATCGGCAAAATGGCGCAATACCTCGTCGCCGCCGACATGACCCAGCGTGTCATTGACTGTCTTGAAGTGGTCGATGTCGATCATCAGCACGGCAAGCTGCTGCTCGCGCAGGATCGCATGTTCGCCCAGCTCGAACAGGTGGCGCCGCGAGAACGCGCCGGTCAGCACGTCGGTGGTCGCCATCTTCTGCAGCTCCTCGGTCAGCTGCACGCGCTGTTCGACCTCGGCGGCCAGCACCTTGTTCAGCGCCAGCAGCGCCTGGGCCTGGTCGGCGAGGCGCTGCTTGGCGGTATGCAATTCGAGCTGCATGCGGTCGCTGAGCCGGACCAGGCGCCGTTGCTCCTGATAGCTCTTGCAGTAGGCCTCTTTGAGCGTCGTCACGCTCATGGCGACGGTATGCAGATGGGCCAGCATCTGCTCCGCCTCGAGGATCACCTTCTCTTCGGTGAAGAAGAGGCTGAAATCGTCTTCGTCTTTCGGTAAGCCGGTGTCCTTGGCCGAGACGTCCTTCAAGGCGGCGCCTTTCTTCATCTTGGCCAACTCCCTACCCGCATCCGAATCATTGTCATTCATCGGCGATCGCGACCCCGCCTCATGCCTCTACGACGTCCGGGCAGAGATTGAAGGCGCAGCCATCGAAGTCCTGCGCGAAATCCTCGCCGAATTCCTGCATCGCATCGTCATCTTCGCCATAGTGCCAGTTGACCGTGGCATCGTGGCCGTCCTTGGCCGCGTTCTCCAAAAGCTGGAACAGGTTCATCAACGCCTTGGCACTGCTGCTGTTGAAATACTGCAGCGTGATGTCGAAGGTGATGCGGCGCGGGTTTTCCGAATCGACGAATTCGCGCAGCGATTGGAGCAGGGGGCCGAAGAAGCGTGCCGTGTCCTCTGGATAGGACTCGCCCTTGATGGCGAATTGACCCGCCTCGAAATCGAAGGCGACCTCGGGCGACCGGTCCGTCGCTGCTATGTGGATTGCGGTCATGGCCATCAGATATAAGCCTTAAGACAGAAGAACGACGATTTCCCGTCTGGCGTGGGGTGGAAATCGTATTGCAAGGGGCGCGAGGAACGTCGCGCGATCTCGATCAATCCGACTGTGGCGCCCAGGCTATCGTCTTCCGGCGGCTCGCGCAGCTTCTCCCGGTAGTAGACGCGGATCGCGTCCTTATCCAGGGTCAGCAGATGTTCGAGTCGGCCGCGCAGCCTCTCGACCCGGTCTTCGGCAATGAAATTGGCGCAGACGACGAAATACTGGTCGCCCTCGGTGCCGACCATGATCAGCCCGCCGCCCATACCGGGCGGGGTGGCCTGTTTCTGCAGACGCTCGCCGGAATACCGGATGATGTTCTGCACCTGCTCGATGAAGACCGAGAAGACGCGTTTCATCGTATTGGCATCGGTATCGGACTCGGCCATCTTGCGCTTGAGCGTCTCGCCCAGCGCGGTCAGCACGCTCTCGGATACGAAGCCGCAATAGGTCAGGACGGCGCCTTCCTGGTCGAGCCTAGTCCGGAAATCTAGATAGGCTTTCGCCAGCATGCGCATCTCCGAAATATCGTCGGCCTGAGCGTGACGATTTTTTCTAAAGGAGCGGTTAACCTTGCCGATCGCTTGGCTTGTCGAGAATTGGGTGCGTCCGGCATGAAGTGCGGCGATCCGATTTACGGTCCCGGATATCGGCTAGATGGCCCAAGTGAGGGCACGCGGATATCCGGCGAATGGTCGGAGTGAGAGGATTCGAACCTCCGGCCCCTAGCTCCCGAAGCTAGTGCTCTACCAGGCTGAGCTACACTCCGCCGACCGAGACCGCGCTTATATCGACCGCCATCGGTGCTGGCAACCCCTGTTTCATGGCCATCGCAGCGCATTTCGGTATGGGCGATCCCGCCTTTTTAGGGGGCTCGCGCCAAAGCCCCGATATACCCGACTTGCGCTTGGCCCTAGTAACCGCGTTCCAGGCAGAAGGCGACGACCTCGAGCAAGGCGCGGCGGGCCGGGTTATCCGGGAAGATCGACAGGGCCTCCATGGCCGCGCGGCCGAAGCTTTCGGCGCGATCCTGGGTCGCCTTCAGCGTGCCGTGGCGTTCGAGCAGCGCGATTGCATGTTCCAGATCGCCATCCTGCAGTTCCTGGGCTTCCAGGGTCCGGCGCCAGAATTCGCGCTCGGTCGCATCGCCCGCCTGCAGCGCCAGCACGACGGGCAGGGTCATCTTGCCGTCGCGGAAATCGTCACCCACCGCCTTGCCCAGATCCGCCTGGCGGGCATTGTAGTCGAGTACGTCGTCGATGAGCTGGAAGGCCATGCCGAGGTTCTGGCCATAGGCCTTGAGCGCTTCGACCTCCGCGGTCGGGCGGGAGGATACCATGCCGCCGATCTCGGAGGCTGCGGCGAAGAGGGCTGCAGTCTTGGCCGAGATGACGTCGAGATAGGCCTGTTCCGTCGTCTCGATGTCGTTGGCGGTGATGAGCTGCAGCACCTCGCCCTCGGCGATGACGGCGGAAGCGTTGGACAGCACGCGCAGCACGTCCAGCGAGCCATCGCGCACCATGAGCTGGAAGGCGCGGCTGAACAGGAAGTCGCCGACCAGCACCGAGGGCTTGTTGCCCCAGACTGCATTGGCAGTGGCGAGGCCGCGGCGCAGGTCGCTGGCATCGACCACATCGTCATGCAGCAATGTGGCGGTGTGGATGAACTCGACCGTCGCGGCCAGCAGTAGGTGCCGTTCGCCCTCATAGCCGCAGAGCTTGGCGCAGGCGAGCGTCAGGATCGGCCTGAGCCGCTTGCCGCCGGCCGAGACGATATGGCTGGCCAGTTGCGGGATCAGCGGCACGGGGCTGTCGACATGCCGGACGATCAACTCGTTGACCAGCTTCAGATCGTCCTTGACCAGCGCCATGATGGCGTCGAGCGACGGCTTGGCGGCTGTTCCGTCGATACGGGTCTTGCGCGCGACTGTATTCTGATATCCGGGCACTGCCGCCAAAACCATTTCTCCCAAGGCCGGGCACATCCTAAGGCATGGCCGGCGTCTGAAAATCCTGTGTCGCGGTTATAGCGTCTTCGTTACCAATAGTGGACCCCGGATTCTCGTGATCCGGGGCTTATTCCTGTTCCATTGCGTGATTTGGCATGGGGCAGTGTGATTTGCCATAGGGAATGACGGCTAATGTCGCAAGCGCCAATCCCCGAAAGCGGGTTTACCGAAGACCGGTTGCTCGATGGCAGGGTGCTGCTGCGGCAGCCGGCCGATGGCTTTCGCGCGGCGATCGATCCGGTGATGCTGGCTTCGGCCGTCGCCGCCGAGCCCGGCCAGAGCGTGCTCGACATCGGTACGGGCAGCGGCGCTGCGGCACTCTGCCTCGCCTGGCGTCTGGGGCAGGTCCGGGTGACGGGGCTGGAGATCCAGCGCGATCTCGTGCGGCTGGCATCCGAGAACGCGGCGCTCAACGGCTTCGAGGGGCGGGTGCAGGCCATGCTGGGCGATGTGCGCGCGCCACCTCTGCGGCTGGCGCCGGGCAGTTTCGACCATGTCATGACCAATCCGCCCTATCTGGAAGCGGGCACGGCAACCCTGCCGGCGGATGCGGCGCGCGCGACCGCCGTGGGGGAGGGGGCCGAGCTCAGGGTATGGCTGCGCTTCGCCCTGGCCATGCTGCGCGACCGCGGTTCGCTCACCATCGTGCACCGCGCCGACCGGCTGGACGCGATTCTGGCCGCGCTCCTCGGCCAGGCGGGCGACATCGTCGTCTTCCCGCTCTGGCCGGGAACGGGCAAGGCGGCCAAGCGCATGCTGGTGCGGGCGCGCAAGGGGGTGGCGACGCCGCTCAGGCTGGCCGCCGGCCTCGTCCTGCATGAGGGCGATGGCCGGTTCACCGTCGAGGCGGATGCAGTCCTGCGCGGTCGTGCCCATATCGACCTGTCCGGTGCCGGTCCCGCCGGACTCGATCAAGCCGTCAGGTTGTTGCCATCAGCATGACTTCCGATTTCGTCGGCTTGAACCCGTCGGCGCGGCCGACGAAATAGCGCTGGGCCAGTTCGGGCCCAGAGACATGCCGGGCGTGCTTGAACCCTGCCGCGCGGGCCAGCTCCACCATCTCCGACGGGGTGAAGAAGCTGATGAAGGGTGTGCCGCTGGCCTTGGCTCCTTTTTCCGCCATCTCGCGTCCGGGACGTTCCTCGGCATCGGCCATGTCGAGCGGCAGGAGGAAGGTCATGGCCAGGGTGGAGCCGGATGCCAGGCCGGCGACCTGGCGCAGCATCGTCCTATTCGCCTCCGGCGTCAGATACATGCTGACGCCGGTAGCGGTCACGATGGCCGGCTTGGCCGTGTCGAAACCCGCGGCCAGAAGCCGGTCCCACCAGGAATCGCCGGCCTCGAAATCCACCGGCACCAGCCGGAGCCATTCGGGCACGCCGTAGCCGCATTCGATCAATCGCTGGCGCTTCCATGCCTGGGGACCGGGTTGGTCGACCTCGAACATAGTGAGCTTGGCGGCGATTTCCGGCCGGCGCTGGGCGAAGCTGTCGAGGCCGGCGCCGAGGATGACGTATTGGCCGACGCCAAGACCCGCCTGTTTGGCGACCAGATCCTCGATGAACCGGGCGCGGGCGATGATGGAGGCGCGGAAGATACGCGTGCCTTCGGGATGCATGTCCGGGCGGCCGCGCCAGCCCGCATCCGGGGCGAGCAGTTGCAGGCCGACACGATCCTCCAGCACATGGGGCGGCGCCTCCAGTTCGACATGGAGTGCGCGCCACAACGCTACCCGGGCCGCCGTGCTGTCCGGTCCATCCTGCATGGCGATTTCTCCTGTTTCCGGAACACCAGGTGATGGTGCGATTTTCGCGACGGCACCGGTACAACGCCAGGCTGGCACGGTTCCAGACGGCCTGGCGGTAAAGAATAGGGACGGATCGGCTCCTATTCCCTTCGCGCCTCTTGCCCGCGACCCCGTGACGGCTTAGTCATTAACACATGTTCATTTTGAAACTCATCATCCTGTTCCTGGTCGCCATGGGCATCTGGCACCTGTTGCAGCGCTTCGGCGGCAATGGTGCGCAGCAGCGGCAGGCGCGTGGTCCCGGTCCGTTCGGCAATATGTTCGGAGGGAGGCCGCCTTTCGATGGATTCCAGCAGCCGCCGCAGCAACAGCCGCCGCAGCCGCAACAGCGGTCGGGCACCGGCACCGCGCCCGCACCGAATGGTCAGGCGGTCGATCTGGTGAAATGCCGGCAATGCGGCGCCTATATCGCCGCCACGGGGGCACGCTCCTGCGGCCGGGACGATTGCCCGCAGCCCAAGTAATTGCAGGCCCAAGTGATGCGCGGCCACAAATGATTCGTGGCCCAAATGATTCGTGGCCTGAGTGATTTGCCGGGCCGGCCCTAACGCTGTTCGCGCTGCCGGATATAACGCCGCTCGCCCGTCGTCTCGTTGAAATAGACCGTCACGAACTCGTTCGTCTCGGGGTCGAGGAAGCGCTCGCCGGTCGGGACCCAGCCGAGACCCGGGCGTTCATCCTCCATCGGCTTGTAACGATGGCGCTCGAAATAGATGGCTGCCGCCAGGATCAGCCCGGAGACGATCATGACCCAGGGGAGGCCCGGCAGCCCGGCAATGGCGAGCGCCAGCCCCAGCGCCGTCCAGGCGAGCGCCAGCCCTAGCAGCCAGTGCCCGAGAATCTTGGCCCCGGACATCCGTGCCATTGGCGATCTCAGCCGGCCGGCACAGGCTCGATGACCACCGCGGTGCCATAGGCCACGATCTCGCTCATCGACTGGCCGATCTCGGATGAATCGAAGCGCATCATCACGATGGCGTTGGCGCCCATGGCAGTCGCGTTCTGCACCATGCGGTCGATGGCGTGGCGCCGGCCTTCCTCGACCATCGAGGTGTATTCCTTGATCTCGCCGCCGATGATGGTGCGCAGGCCGGCCATGACATTGCCGGCGATGCCGCGCGAGCGCACGACCACGCCGAAGACCTGGCCGCGCACGGCCGTTACCCTGGCGCCTGGGATGTTCTCCGTCGTCACGACCAACATGCTCATGCCCCCATCGATGTGCCGCCCGAGGATATCGATTTCCGGATAGCAAGGATAAATGCCTCGCGCTTGATTTCCTATGCTTGTCAACATTAGGGTCGCGGCTCATTGCGGAACCGGGCGGCGCTCGCGTGCCCTTCCGCATCTCGATGGTATGGATGAAAGGTTGCCCACCCATGACGATGGCGCGCCCATGACGATGACGCCTCGGGGGCCATCCCTCGCCGCGCCCAGCGGCAAGAGTTTCCAGGAACTGATCCTGCGTCTTCAGAGCTTCTGGGCCAGCCGCGGCTGCGTCATCCTGCAGCCCTATGACGTCGAGGTCGGCGCCGGTACCTTCCATCCGGCGACCACGCTCCGCGCTCTTGGCCGCAAGCCATGGAAGGCGGCCTATGTCCAGCCTTCGCGCCGGCCGACCGATGGCCGCTATGGCGAGAACCCGAACCGGCTGCAGCATTATTACCAGTTCCAGGTGATCATGAAGCCGTCGCCGGCGGACTCCCAACAGCTCTATCTCGACAGCCTGGTGGCGCTGGGCATCGATCCCTCGATGCACGATATCCGCTTCGTCGAGGATGATTGGGAGAGCCCGACGCTGGGTGCCTGGGGCCTCGGCTGGGAAGTCTGGCTCGACGGCATGGAGGTGAGCCAGTTCACCTATTTCCAGCAGGTCGGCGGCATCGAATGCGACCCGGTCTCGACAGAGCTGACCTACGGGCTCGAGCGCCTGGCCATGTACATCCAGGGCGTCGAGAACGTCTACGACCTCGACTACAACGGCGCCGAAGGGGCGGGCAAGGTCACCTATGGCGACGTGTTCCTGCGCAACGAGCGGGAATTCTCGGCCTTCAATTTCGAGCTGG
>DATJJW010000222.1:0-3900 GCA_035491935.1 Allostellaceae bacterium
GCGGCCGCCCGGGGATGACGCCCAGGATAAGGCCGGTCCCGTCCCTGCGGGCGGACGAGGCCGCCAGCTCCGCATCCGGCAGGGGCGCGCCGGCCGTCTGCCAGCTATCGGCGAAGGATTGCTCGAGGTGAGCGACGGCGGTGCCGCGGACCTCGATGGCGGTATCGCGCCAGGGCGCGACATTGCGGTCCGGGCGCCCGATCCAATCCTGGGCGATGCACAACCCGCCGGTGAACCCGATTTCGCCGTCGACGCACAGGACTTTGCGATGGTCGCGGCTGATCCAGCCGAGGGGGCTCGACAGGCGCGGCGGGTTGTAGCACCGGACGTCGATGCCGGCCTCGCGCAAGCCCTGCCAGAACCGTCTCGGCGTACGGGCCAGGCATCCGAGCCAATCATAGAGGATGCGGCAGGAGACACCCCTGCGGGCCGCGTCGATCAGCGCATCGGCGAATTCCTGACCGGCACCATCCGCCTTGAGAATGTAGTTTTCCAGATGCACATGGCGGCGGGCGGCGCGGATGGCCTCCAGCCAGCGTGGATAATTCTCGGTGCCGTCCCGCAGCAGGCGGACGGTGTTGTCACGGCTTTCCAGCGCTTCCGCCACGCGCGAGAATGCCGGTCTCGTCAGCTCGCCGACGATCGAGCAATCGTCGGGCAACCGCTTCAGATAGTCCATCGGATGCCCCGATTCCTCCGTCGGCCCCACGCCGGATGTCGGCTGGGAAAGGAAACACCGTTCGGCCTGTTCCGATCCCTTATCCCGCTTCTTGACTTGGCCCGTATCCGACCCGACCGCAACGGCTCTTTTGTTTTTTTCGCGACGCTTCGCTTGTGCTTCTTCGGCGAAATCGGTAGTTGCAGGGGTATGGCAGGCAACGACAAAAAGATCCTCATGCAGACCTCTTTCCGCCTCTTCGCCCTTACCAGCACCATCCTCGGCCTCTGGAGCGCGAGCCCCGCCTTCGCCCAGACGCCGCCGCAGACGCCGACGCCGTCACCGAATTCGCCGGAAGCACGGGGGCAGTACATCGCGACGCTGGGCGACTGCGTCGCCTGCCATGGCGGCGCCAAGGGCGATTTCGCAGGCGGGCTCGGGCTGAAGACGCCGTTCGGCACGATCTATGCCTCGAATCTCACGCAGGATAAGGATACCGGCATCGGCAACTGGACTTCCGACCAGTTCTACAAGGCGATGCATGACGGCATCGCCGCCGATGGCAGCCATCTCTACCCGGCCTTCCCCTACCCCTGGTTCACCAAGCTGACGCGGGGCGATGTCGACGACCTCTATGCCTATCTCAAGACCGTGCCGGCGGTGAGCAACAAGGTGCCGGAGCCGGATTTGCCCGGGCCGCTCAGCATCCGGGCCACGATCGCCGGCTGGAACGCGCTCTACTTCAAGGAGGGCGAATTCACGCCCGACAAGTCGAAATCGGCCGAATGGAACCGCGGCGCCTACATCGTCGAGGGGCCGGCCCATTGCAGCCAGTGCCACACGCCGACCAATGTCGCCGGCGGCTCCGATAGCTCGAAAGCCTATCAGGGCGGCGAGCTCGACCACTGGTTCGCGCCGAACCTGACCGGCGACAAGCGCGTCGGCCTGGGATCCTGGAGCGCCAAGAACATCGCGGACTACCTCAAGAACGGTCAGATCGACCGCACCGCCGCCTATGGTCCGATGAACGACGTGATCCAGAACTCGACCTCGAAGATGACCGATGCCGATCTGGCGGCGATCGCCACATATCTGAAGTCGATCCCGGCCGCCGGTCCCGGACCTGCCTCTGAGAAGCCCGGCGCCGACGTCATCAACGCCGGCAAGGCGGTCTACGCCGCCAACTGCTCGACCTGCCATCAGGATAGCGGCGGCGGCGAACCCGGTCGCTATCCCGGCCTCAAGGGCAGCAGCTTCCTGCAGGCCGATAACCCGACCAGCGTCATCCGCCTGGTCCTGAGCGGCGACAGCAACGATGTCAGCGACCAGGCCATGCCGTCTTTCGCCGACAAGCTTTCCGACGACCAGGCCGCTGCCGTCATCAGCTATGTCCGCAGTTCCTGGGGCAATTCGGCACCGCCGGTGACCGCGTCCCAGGTCAAGGATCTGCGCGCGGCGGCCTCGGCCGACCAGTAAGCGGACCCCACCCGGCCCCCTTCACCCTGCCAGCGACAGTTGCATCGCCGGCAGGGCAGTGGCGTATTTGACCCGGCCTCGCCGCCCATCAGATAGCATTCCGTCACCTCCGGCCGCTGGGAGCAGGATGAGACGCCGGCCGGCCTGAACGCACAAGCTGCCGGCGAATAGCCAGCTATCCGATTTCCGGCCAGCTTTCCGATTTCCGGATGGCAGCTTTTCAGTCTTTGTCGGTTATCACCGCCGTGACCCTTCCCACGTTCTCCAGGTACTTGGCCGCCCATGCTTCAGCGTGAACCGGCATAGGCGGACGGTATCTTTGAATGGAGGAAATCATGAATATCGCGAAGCTCGCCAGCGCCGGCCTTATCGCCGGGGCGCTCAGCATCGGCACGGCCTTCGCCTACGACCTGAATGGCGGCGGCGGCAACCTCAATGGCCAGGCCTATGCACCGGCCCACGCCCATGCCTTCAAGCAAGGCTGGGGTGGTCATGATGATTCGATCTCTTCTCGGCTGCAGCCCTATGACGGCAACGCGGCGCCGCGCAGCTAAGATCTGATCGAAAGATCGAATTGAAATACGAGGGGGGCGGCTCCATGAGCGGTCCCCTTTCCTTTGTCAAAGACCGGCGATGATCGCTTTCGTCATCTCCGCCGTGGTGGCCGTGCCGCGGATGTCGCGCGTGCGGGTCGCAGGATCGGCCAGCGCCTTGGTAATGGCATTCTCCATCAACCGGGCGGCCTCCACCGCCGCCTGATTGTGGCGGCTGTGACCCAGCCATTCGACCATCATGCGCGTCGATTCGATCATGGCGAAGGGGTTGGCGAGGCCCTTGCCGGCGATATCGGGGGCAGAGCCGTGGGTCGCCTGGGCCATGGCGATATCGCCATCGCCGATGCACAAGCCCGGCGCCATGCCCAGCCCACCAACCAGCCCCGCCGCCTCGTCGCTCAGAATGTCGCCGAACATATTGGTGGTGACGATGACATCGAAGCTCTGCGGGTCGCGGACCAGCCGCATCGCCATAGTGTCGACCAGCACCTCGTTGAGCGTGACGTCCGGGAATTCCTTTGCCACCTCGCGGCATTCCTCGGCGAACATGCCGCAGCCGAGCTTGAACACCGTGTCCTTGTGCACGGCGGTCACCAGCTTGCGCGGCCGCTGCTGGGCGAGGCGGAAGGCCGCACGCGCCACGCGGGCCGACCCGGTGCGCGTGATGACGCGGACCGAGATGGTCATGTCCTCGCTCGGCCGGAACTCGCCATAGCCCATGACGACGTTGCGGTCCGGCTGGAACCCCTCATTGTTCTCGCGCACGATGATGAGGTCGATATCCTCATGGATCGCGCCCAGCCCCGGATATGACCGGGTCGGGCGGACATTGGCGAACAGGTTGAAGCATTTGCGCAGGATCGGATGCGGGTTGATGGCGGTCTTGGGATAGGCCTGGTGCCCGATCGGCCCCAGGATGAAGCCATCCATCTTCCGCAACGCCTCGACCGTGCCCTCCGGGAATGTCGAACCCAGTTCGTCCAGCGCCTTGCGGCCGATCGGCATCGGGCGCCAGTCGACGGCGAGGCCGGTGCGCGCCGCCGCCGCCTTCACGATCTCGACCGAGGCCGGCACGATCTCGTGACCGATATCATCACCGTTGAGGATACCGATGATCAGGGGTTGGGTCATGGAGAGTCCTATTTGCCTATCTACCTACCGACGTCATGGCCGGGCGTGACCCGGCCATCTTTTCGAGACTGCGCTGGAGAG
>DATJJW010000223.1:0-10652 GCA_035491935.1 Allostellaceae bacterium
GCTATCGTCGCGGCCGAGCTGGAGCACCTGATTGTGAATCGGCAGCCACTGGTCGAGATGCTGGCCGAACTGGTCGAGCTGCGCCAGATCGGGCCCGCTCAACAAGCCGCGCAAGGTTGCCGCCTGGTCGTGAAGATCGGCCAGCGCGGTCTCGGTGGCGTGGCTGTAGGTGTCCAGCGCCTGGTCGGTGGTCGCCATGATGTAATTGGCGTCATCGTCCTGCAGTCGGGCGATGCCGTGCAGCATCTGCCCTATCAGATAGCTGGCCCGGACCACTTCGGCCGAGGGTGTCGCCGTCGTCAGATGTTGGGCAATCTGGTTCAGCGGTACGACCGTCGCCGCGATGGCGGGCGAGCCCTTGGATAGTGTCAGGTCGCGCGCCTCCTGCTGCGTGTCGTGACTGGCGAACGTGCGCACCTTGTCCTGATTGGCCAGGTATTGCTGCCACAGACTGTCGAATTCCTGGATCTTCTGCCGGCCCTCCTCGGTGGAGAGCCCGTTCAGCTTGTCCTTGACCGCGACGAGGTCTCGGCGGAATGCCAGGATCTTGTTGTCATATGACGCGACGTCGGCCGGGTTGTCGGCCAGGATCAGGTTCTTCTCGTTACGGACGATCTGCAGCAGGTCCTTTTCGAGATCATTCACCAGATTGACCCGTTGGGCCGGTCCTTGCAGCATGTCGTTGAGCGAGGCATCGAAGCCGGCCAGCTTGACGATTCCGAGGCCGGCGGTGAAAGCCGACAGCGCGATCACCACGCCGAAGGCGAGGCCCAGTTTCATCTTGATTGTGGCACGCATGGGTTATCTCCGTGGGGTTGGGTGGCGCGGCGCCTGCCCGCCCGGGTTAACTGAAAAGCTGTTCGATATCGGGGATGATGACGAAATCGTCGCGGCGCTTGCCGATGCAGCGGATGAATTCCGGCTGCCAACGCATGCCGACCCGGGGCGTCTCTTCGATCGAGGACGCGGCGATCTCGGTCACCTCGAAGACCTTGTCGGCGAGCAGGCCGACAGTGCAGGCTTCGCCGTCGAGCGGGACGTCGATGACGATGATCCGCGTGTCGATCGTCGGCCGGGTCGGCTCCATGCCGAAGCGCAGCCGCAGATCGGCCAGGGGCACGATCGAGCCGCGGACATTGATGATGCCGCCGACGAAAGGGCGGGCGCCCGGTACCTGAGTGACCGGCACCAGATCCAGGATCTCGCGCACAAGGCCGGCCTCGATGGCGAAGACCTCGCCCTGCAGGGCGAAGGTCAGTGCCTCGATGGGCCCGTCGATGATGGGCTTGCCCGTTGATTGCAGCTCGCTCATGACGCCCGTTGCCTGTCCGCCTGCGCATGGCCGAGTTCGACCGCCTGCGCGATGTCGAGGATCAGCGCCACCGAACCGTCACCCAGGATGGTGGCGCCGGAGAAGGTGTCGACATCGGCATGCAGCCGGCTCAGCGATTTGATGACCGTCTGGTGGTTGCCGATCACCTGGTCGACGACCAGGCCGACGCGCAGCTCGCCCGTCGAGACGACGATCACCTTCTGGTGGGGATCGGGCGGCGAGTTGCTGCCCAATACCTCGCGCAGGCGCAGAAACGGCACCAGGTCGCCGCGGATGCTCAGGAAACTGCGCCCGGCCGAGCGGCCATCCTCGGCCGCGGACAGTTCGACGCATTCCTCGACCGCCGTCAGTGGGATGATGTAGCGGTCCTGGCCGATACGGACGAGCAGCCCGTCGATGATGGCGAGCGTGAGTGGCAGGCGCAGGGTGATGGTCGTGCCGCGCCCGGGCGTGGTCGCCATGTCGATCGTGCCGCGCAGCGCCTCGATCAGCCGTTTGACGACGTCCATGCCGACGCCGCGTCCGGACACCGCCGTCACCTCGCGCGCGGTCGAAAAGCCCGGATGGAACAGGTATTGATAGAGCTCGTTGTCGGAAAGCTTGAGGCCCGGCGCCAGCAATCCCTGCTCCTCGGCCTTGGCGCGGATGCGGTCGCGGTCGAGGCCCTTGCCGTCATCGGTGATGGCGATCAGCACCTCGGTGCCGGCATGCCGCGCTTCCAGCCGGACTTGGCCGCGCATCGGCTTGCCGGCGGCGAGCCGGGTGGATGGCGGCTCGATGCCGTGGTCGATCGAATTGCGGATCAGATGGACCAGAGGGTCGGCCAGGCGTTCGACCACCGTCTTGTCCAGTTCGGTTTCCTCGCCGGACGTCACCAGATCGATCTGCTTGCCGAGGTCGCGCGACAGGTCATGGACTAGACGGCGGAAGCGGCCGAACAGCGAACCGATCGGTACCATGCGCACGTTCATGGTGGTGTCGCGCAGCTCATTGGCCAGGCGCTCGATTTCCTCGGCAATGGATTTCAGCGCCGTATCGGCGCCGCTTGCTGCCAATTGCGACAGGCGGGCCTGGACGATGACCAGCTCGCCGACCCGGTCCATCAACTGGTCGAGGCGTTCGGCCGGGACACGAATGCTGTTTGTGGTCTTGCCCGCATCGGCCTCGCGCCGGGTCTTTTCAGGCGCGGCCAGGGGCACGACTACAGGGACCGTGGACAGGTCGGGCTCGGCCGCTTCGGCTTCGCCGACAGGTGAGGGGGCTGGTGCCGGATCGGCGGATGGCCCGGCAGCCGGCGGCGCATCCAGGCGCTCGACCTCCAGCTTCATGTCGTCGAGCACGAACATGAAGACCTCGTCGATGGCCTCGCGTGGATGACTGGTGGCCAGGATCGCTTCCCAGCCGAGGTAGAGCGCTTCCGGCTCGAGTTCCTCGAGTGGTGGGACCGCGTCGGCCAGACCGGTGACGGTGCAGGTACCCAGGCTGCGCAATTCGTCGAGCAGCAGCAGCGGTTTGGTGCCGGTGACGAGCGCATCCTGCGCCAGGTGAAAGCGGATGCGCCAGGTCGTGGTCCCCGTCTGGTCGGCGACGGGCTCCACAGCCGGGGCTTCGTCGATCTCCGCCCCGCCATCGTCGGTGACGCGGCGCAGCTCCTGGATGATGGCGTCTCCGGCCGCGGCATCGGCCGTCTCGGCCTGTTCGATCAGCGCCCGAATATGGTCCTTGGCCGCGAGCGCCACCGCGACCAGCTCGCGGCTGGGTGCCAGATGCTCCTTGCGCACGCGGTCGAAGGCGGTCTCGAATTCATGGGTGAAGGCGGCGACCTGTTCGAAACCGAACATGGCGCCGGAACCCTTGATCGTGTGCAGCGCGCGGAACGCGCCGTCGACCAGTTCGCGCCCGTCCTCGGCGTGCTCCAGGTCGAGTAGTGCTTGTTCGAGCTGCTCGAGCAGCTCCTCCGCCTCCTGGCGAAAAATCTCCGTCGGATCGACGGCGCTCATGCGCCGAGCACCTTCTTGACCACGGAGAGCAGTTGATCCTGTTGGAAGGGCTTGACCAGCCAGCCGGTGGCGCCGGCTTCCTTCGCCTGGCGTTTCATCTCGCCATCGGATTCGGTGGTGAGGAACAGGATCGGCACGCCGCGATAGGCCGGCAGCTTGCGCAATTCGCGAATGAATGTCAGGCCGTCCATCACCGGCATGTTGAGGTCGGTGAAGACCAGATGGGCTGGTTTCTCCTGTGCCTTGGCCAGGCCCTCGACGCCGTTCGCCGCCTCGGACACCTGATAGCCGGCACCGGTCAATGTCATCTTCAGCATCATGCGGATGCTGGCGGAATCATCGACCGTAAGGATGACTTTGCTCATGAAACCATACCTTCGAATAATGCGGCAAATCCCGCTCGATCCGCCATATCTCTAAGGTTGTTCGATAGTCTGTTTGACATTGCAATCTCTATGGATTTTTTGCGGGCAGACTTCGACATGGAAATTATAAGTTGAATAAACCAAACATCTACTTCGCTTTCCTCGTCGCAATCCAACTCTATCCTGGAATGCAGAGTCAGCGCTTGATGCAGCGGCGGCAAAATTATCTCCGCTGCGGAGATCGTCAGGTTATTTCCCATACTAATCATATGGTTATCGTTGAATTGTTCCATTTCGCCCATCGGCCCTGATGATCCGGTGCCCAATTAAGCATATGGAATCCTAACACTTGGTTGAAAAATCGGTTGATGACGTTTTTGGAATTATTCAAGTATTTGTAAGTATAAATCGAGTAATTATGCAATACAGCGTCGATAATATATAGATTGATTTACAAGATATTACCGAATGACTCGGGGTGCTCGGCGTAATCGCTCGCCGGAGCGGAAGTATCGATACCCGCATAAATCGCGGTCTCGGCACTGATGGCGGCCGACCATTGGTCGACAGGCCGACGATGGCTTGCGGCCCCGATTGGATATCAGTGATGAAGCGGCCGAGCTTTTGGTGCCGTCAAATGAAGGCGACGCACCCGGACATCCCGGACGCGTGAAACGCCTTGGCGGACCGTCAAGTATAGATAAGCCACCCCCGACCAACCGAACGGCGGATAGCTTGCATTCTCCTCGCACCGGTTGGCGGGCCGGATCTCCCGTAAAGGGTGCGGCAGCACCGTCTTGGTCGTTGCGCGGCTTCGATTTCATGCCGCGCCCAGCGTTTACATACGATCGTTGCCGTCAAACGAATGTTTACCTACAGTGGAAATCAACCATCCGCACGTTTCGTGACGCCTTTATAGAAGCGAACTTTTTAGTGTCTACGCATCTGCCAACAACAATAATTGGGCAGGGAGGACGATATGGCCGGAGTGGAGACCACGAGTAATTGGCTGGGTTTCTATGATAACGCTAAGCTGACACCACGCTATTTCCTGACCATCTTCCTGCTTGTCTGCCAGGGGATGTTCGAGTTCTACGATTTCTTCATCGTTGGTTATCTCGTTGCTGTGCTGGCGCCGAGCTGGCATCTTACTTACGGCCAGTCCTCGATCATGCTGCTGAGCGGCGGCCTCGGCGCGGTGGTCGGCGGGCTGTCCTTCGGCCTATGGGCCGATCGCTTCGGCCGGCGCAACCTGGTGGCGTTGAGCGGGTTGATCTTCTCGCTGGGCTGCGGCGCCTGCGCCACCCTGCCCCAAGGCGCGTGGATCCTGTTCTCCCTCTGCCGTTTCGTCGTGGGCTTCGGCATGGCTGGCGCCGTCGGCGTCCAGAACACGATGGTTGTCGAGATCACGCCGACGCGCTTCCGGACATATCTCTCCAGCCTCATGCTGGCACCAGCGGCGCTCGGCACCTTCTTCGCCGCCATCATCGCCGCGCATCTGATGCCGTTGATTGGTTGGCGCGGTGTCGCGGCGACTGGTGCGCTGCCGATCCTGATCTCGGGCGCCATCATGCTATGGGTTCCGGAATCGGCACGCTGGCTCATGACCCGCAATCGCTTCGCCGACGCTCGCAAAGCCGCCGCCCGTCAGTTGGGCGTGCCAGAATCCGGCATCGCCATGCCGGCCGATCGACCGGTCCCGGTGGCGCCGGTGCCGCTCTCCGAGCTGCTGCACGATCAGAAGCGTTTCTGGTGGGTTTCGGCAATCTGGTTCGGCTGTTCGGCCGCCACATATGGCGTGCAGCTCTGGGGGCCGACCATCGTCTCGCAGCTACTGAAGATTCCGGCCGCCACCGCCGCCAGCTACTTCATCTGGTTGGCGGTACTGAACTTCGCCGGCCGTGTCTCTTTCTCCTTCCTGCCGGTCTGGATCGGGCGGCGCGCCAGCGGCATGCTCATGACCTATGTCTCGGCGGTGCTGCTGGTCCTGGGCGGCCTCTACAATGCCAGCTATGTCGGCGGCATGTCGGTGTTCGTCTTGGTCATCGTCGGCGGCGCCTTCTTCTATAGCGGCGGCTTCGCCAATCTCACGCCCTATACGGTCGAAGTCTATCCGGTCCGGCTGGGTGCCCGCGCCATCGGGCTCGGCCAGGCCATGAACGGCGTCGGCAAGATCGTCGGGCCACTGATGCTGGCGCTGATCGCGGGCTCCGGCGACATCGTCTCGCCCAAGGCCACGGCGGCGGCGGTCGAGCCCGCCTTCATGGCGCTGGCCGGCTGCCTGGTGATCGCGGCGCTGGCCTTCACGCTGTTCCGCGTCGAGACGCATGGCAAGCAAATCACCCAGATCAGCAAGATCGAGGACGAACCTGAGCGGGCCGAGCCGCAACGCCGCGCCGTCAACAACTAGGCATCTCGTAAGCGCTTTCCGACGCCAGGGGTGGGCCCTCAGGGCCTGCCCATCCGCCCTTTGGAGAGGACAGCCATGGAATTTCGCAAGACCACGACCGCCGACGGCATGCGCATCTTCTGGGACGTCGCGATCCCGATGCCGGATGGCATCGTGCTGCGCGCCGACATCTTCATGCCGATGGATGACGCCCGTTATCCCGCCATCGCCAGCTATGGCCCCTATGCCAAGGGGCTGTCCTTCCAGGAGGGCTACAAAGGCAATTGGGACCGCATGGTCGCGGCGTATCCCGAGATTCTCGAAGGCTCGAGCAACAAGTATCAGAATTGGGAGCTGGTCGACCCGGAGAAATGGGTCCCGGACGGCTATGCTTGCGTGCGCATCGACAGCCGCGGCGCCGGCAGTTCCCCCGGCAAGGTCGAGGTCTGGTCGCCGATTGAGGCCAAGGATCTGCACGATTGCATCGAATGGATCGCCCAGCAGGCATGGAGCAACGGCAAGGTCGGCCTGAACGGCATCTCCTATTACGCCATGAACCAATGGCATGTGGCGGGTTTGCAGCCGCCGCATCTGACCGCCTGCTGCATCTGGGAGGGGGCGGCCGATCATTACCGCGACGTCGCACGCCATGGCGGTCTCTATTGCGAATTCATGGAGACTTGGTTCGCGCGCCAGGTCGTGCCGCTGCAGCATGGCTATGGCGAGCGTGGCAAGCGCAGCCAGATCACCGGCGAGCTGGTTGCGGGACCGGAGACGCTGCCGGAAGGCGAGCTCGCCGCCAACCGCGTCGACCCCGGTGCCGAGGCGCTGAAACGCGAGCTCGACGGGCCCTATTATCGCGAGCGCTCGCCCAACTACGCCAATATCAAGACACCGCTGCTGTCGGCGGGCAATTGGGGCGGCGTGGGCTTGCATCCGCGCGGCAATTTCGAAGGCTATCTGGCCGCGACCTCAAGCCAGAAATGGCTGGAGGTGCATGGCGATTCTCATTTCTCGCCCTTCTATCGCAATGCAGGCGTGGCGCTGCAGAAGAAGTTCTTCGGCCATTTCCTGAAAGGGGAGAACACCGGTTGGGACAAGCAGCCGCCGGTGCAATTGCAGATCCGCCATCCGGGCGAGAAATTCGTCATCCGCGACGAGCAGGAATGGCCGCTGGCACGCACGCAATGGACCAGGTTCCACCTCGATCCGAAGTCGCGCACACTCAGCCGCGACAAGGTGGCGGCCGAGCCGGTGACCTACGAGGCGATGGGCAGGGGCGTGACGTTCTCCCTGCCGGTTTCGGACAAGCCCTTGGAGATCACAGGCCCGGTCGCGGCCAAGCTGTTCGTCTCGTCGGAGACCGAGGATGCCGATCTGTTCCTGACGCTGCGTCTGTGGGACCCCGAGGGCAAGGAGGTCCTGTTCATCGGATCGAACGATCCGCGCACGCCGATCGCGATCGGCTGGCTGCGCGCCTCGCACCGCAAGCTCGACCCGGCCAAGAGCCTGCCTTACCGGCCCTATCATGCCCATGACGAGATCCAGAAGCTGACGCCGCACAGGCCGGTCGAGCTCGACATCGAGCTCTGGCCGACCAGCATCGTCGTGCCGCCGGGCTATCGGCTCGACCTCGAGATCAAGGGCAATGATTTCGACCACGGCCTCGGCGATCTGGGCTTTGCCAATGCCATGTACCGCATGACCGGCGTCGGCCCTTTCATCCATGCGACGCAGGCCGACAGGCCACCTTCCGTATTCGGCAAGAAGAACACGCTGCATTTCGATGGCGGCAAGGAATCCTATCTGCTGCTGCCGATCATCCCCTGATCTCGTCTCATCCGGATGAGGCGGTATCACACCATGCCCACTCGGTCATTGGCCGGTGGTCTTGGGGTGGGCTAAAGCGTTTCCTAGAGAAGGATGCCCTCGGGGTGGGTGGATTCCACGCACCCCGAGCAGCGGTCAAAAGACGCGGAAAGCGCAATTTGGCAACGGGAGCGCAGCATGCAGATCGCCACCTACGACGAGATTCCCTGGACCCTGGCGCCCGGTACGCGGGGCGGCGGCAATGCCACCACCGAGATGCTGCTGAAGAAGGGACAGGAGGGCTTCCAGTACAAGCGCCTGTTCACCGGCAGCGTCGGCGAACCCGGCAATTTTGAGATGGTGGTGCTGCGGACCAATTCGACGCAGGACATCAAACATTACCCGCGCCACACCCATGCCTTCGAGCAGGTGCGCCTGACACTGGAGGGCGACCCCGATTGGACGCCGGGCGTCATCACGCCCGAAGGCTGGGTCGTCTATATGGGTGCCGGCACACCCTATGGCCCCTATGACCGCCAGATCGGCCATGTCCAACTGCATGTCCAGTTCCAGGGTGCCGGCTGCCCGCCCTTCCTGAACTATGACGAGATGGCCGCCGCACGCGACGCGCTGACCAAGAAGGGCTCGTTCGAGAAGGGCGTCTATACCTGGTTCGACGAGCAGGGGCGGCGCCACAACCAGGATGGGCATGCCGCCGCCGTGGCCTATGCCACCGGCCAGCCGGTGGTCGCGCCGTCCGCACGGCTGGGCGCGCCGGTCAACATGAACCCGGAAGCCTTCCGCTGGCTGCCCGTGGCCGCTGGCGTCGATGCCAAGGAACTCGGCAGCTTCACCGAGGGTAAGACGCGCATGGGCTTCCTGCGCCTTGGAGCCGGTGTCTCCTATATACTGCCGGTGGCGGCGCAGCGGACGCTGTATTTCGTCGTCGGCGGCACGGGCACGGCCGATGGCCAGCCGATCGTCGAACGGGACGGCATGATGCAGATGGCAGGCGAGGCGGGCTGCGCGCTCAAGGCCGATCAGAGCTTGACCTTGTTCATCCTGGCGCTACCGACTGTAGAATCGATGCAGCCCATGCCGGTGGACACCCGGGAACACAAGGTCGCCTGAACCTGATCACGGTCCCATGAACCCGCTCAGCCCCGCCAATCCACTCAGCCCCGCCAATCCACTCAGCCTCTGCCAACTCACCGTCGAGACCGGGGCGTCCATGGGCGCCTCGGTCGGCGACGATCTGCTGCGAACGATCACGGCGGCGGCCAAGGCAGGCTTCTCCGCCGTGGTGCCGAGAATCAGGCCGGCCAGCGGCCCGGGCGTCGCACCGCGCGACGACCAGCCCCTCGACGTCAAGGCGATCCGGCGCCGGCTCGACGATACCGGCCTCGCCGTCGTCAGCGTGCTCTCCTACTGGATCACGGCCGAGACCGATCCCGCGGCCTTCCGGGCCTCGATGGATGCCGCGGCCGAGATCGGCGCGACAGGGGTGCAGATCGTGTGTCACGATCCGGATGAGGGCAGGCTGGCGGAGAATTTCACCACGACCTGTGCCATTGCCGAGGCACGCGGCCTCAGGGTGGCGCTGGAATTCATGGCCTATACCACGGTCCACTCGCTGGAGGCCGCGCGCCGGCTGATCGCGCGTAGCGGCGCCCGCAACGCCGGGCTGTGCCTCGACGCGCTGCATTTCTACCGCGCGGGCGGCATTGCGGCCGATCTGGCGATGCTCGAGCCGCAGGAATTGTTCCTGGTGCAGATTTGCGATGCCGCGCGGCAGGCGCCGCCCTTGGCGGCGTTGCGCCAGGAAGCGCGCGGCGGGCGGTTCTATCCGGGCGAGGGGGAACTGCCGCTGGACGAATTCTTCGCTGCCTTGCCGCCCGGTTGCCTGCTCGATGTCGAGGCGCCTTGCGCCGCCGATGCCGCCCTATCCATCGACGAGAAGGCCGCGAATGCGGCGCGGGCGACGCGCGCATTCCTGGCCCGGCAAGAGAAAGGCCAGCAGACGAGAAGGTAGCGCGCCTGGTTTCCCAGCCAACCGCCTGATCCCGCATAACCGAAGAACAATAAACTGGGGAGGGAAGGATGATCAGATACGCCCATGTGCTCGGCCTGTGCGCCGCCCTCGGGGTCGCGGGCATCCATGCGGCGTCGGCCGCGGATTATCCGACCCGGACGATCCAGATCGTCGTGCCTTATGCCGCCGGCGGCGGCGTCGATCTCACCGCGCGCGTGGTCGCCCAGCAGATGTCGGAAGACACCGGACAGAGCGTTGTCGTCATCAACAAGCCGGGTGCCTCCGGAGTCGTCGGCTCGCAATTCGTCTCCTCGGCCAAGCCCGATGGCTATACGCTGCTTCTGGCCTCGGGGGTCACGGAGGCGACCGCGCCCTTCATCCTCGGCCAGACCTCGTTCGACCTGATGCGCGACCTGACGCCGGTCGCGGAGGTGGCCTACGGATCGGAGATCGTCGTGGTCAATCCGAAATTCCCGGCCAAGACCTTCGGCGACCTGGTGACCTATATCAAGCAGCATCCGACGACATTCCGCTGGGGCGTCGGCGGCTTGGGCACGCTCGAGCATCTGACGATTACGGCGCTCGACCAGCGTCTGGGGGTGAAACCGGTCGTCGCTCCCTATAACGGGGTGGCGCCGGCGACGGTCGCGACGATCTCGGGCGAGATCAATGCCACGCTGCTGCCGTTGGCCGGCGCCAAAGGCAATCTGGAAGCCGGTACGCT
>DATJJW010000224.1:0-9307 GCA_035491935.1 Allostellaceae bacterium
ATCGGCATCACCGGATGGAGCGGTGCTGGCAAGACGACCTTGATGCGCCAGCTCATCCCCCACCTGGTGGCCTCGGGCATGAGCGTCTCCACCGTCAAGCATGCCCATCACCGCTTCGACATCGACCAGGAAGGCAAGGATTCCTGGTACCACCGTCAGGCCGGCGCCTCTCAGGTGCTGATCGCCTCGGAAATGCGCTGGGCGCTGATGGATGAGCGCCGCGGCCGGCCGGAACCGCCTTTGTCCGAACTCATCACACGCATGGACCCGGTCGATCTGATCCTGGTCGAGGGCTACAAGCACGATCCGCACCCCAAGATCGAGGTCTGGCGCGCGGAGAACCGCAAGCCGCCGATCTTCCAGACCGACGACAGCGTCGTGGCGCTCGTGACCGACGCGGCACCGCCCGGCACGACGATCCCGGTCCTCGGCCTGGAGGACTATGCCGGCATCGCCACCCATGCGCTGGCATGCGCGATCGAGCTCTCCGCGATCGGCTGGCGGGTCAGAGATCGAGGCTAGCCCGGCATCGAAGCACGGGCGCCGGCCTTGTCATCGCGATGCACATCGAAGCTGGCACGCGCGGCCTCGATCTCGGCCATATGCGCCATTGCCCATCGGCCAAAGGCGATCGTCGGCTCACTCAACGAATGGCCGAGCGCGGTAAGGTCGTATTCGACCTGTGGCGGGATGGTCGGGAAAAGCGTACGCGAAACCAGCCCGTCACGCTCCAGCCCGCGTAACGTGCGGGTCAGCATCTGCTGCGAGATGCCATCGATGCTGCGCTTCAGGTCGTTGAAACGGCGCGGGCCGCCGCGCAACATCATGACGATGAGGATGCTCCATTTGTCGCCGATCCGCGCGAGCACGCTGCCCACGGCATGGCAATTCCTCTGGTCGTGCTGCGGCATGCTCTCATCCTTTATCCCGGTCATATCGATGTGCCTAAGTCCTAGAGCCGTGCCTAAGTCCTAAATTTATGTCTTCTTGCGGCTTCATACAGGTCACTCATTTAGGCTTGGTCACAATTATTGACCGGGACCAACGTCATGAAACTGTTGCATATCGACTCAAGCATCCTCGGCGACAATTCCGTTAGCCGGAAGATCTCGGCCGCCATCGTCGAACGGCTGCGTACCCTCCAGCCGGAGCTTTCGGTGTCTAATCTCGACCTGGCCGCGGCGCCGCCGCCACATGCCGCCGCAGACACCATGCCGAGCGCCCATCCGCTGGCCGCCATGGCGCCGGGCGCGGAAGGCCACGCCGCGGCGGATGCGCTGCTCGAAGGGTTCCTCTCGGCCGACATCATCGTCATCGGCGCGCCCATGTACAATTTCACCATATCCAGCCAATTGAAGGCCTGGATCGACCGAATCATCGTGCCGGGCAAGACCGTGCGATACGGCGCCAAAGGCCCGGAGGGCCTGGCCGGCAACAAACGGGTGATCGTGGCGCTGGCACGCGGCGGCTTCTATGGCGCCGACACCTCCGGCGTCTCCGCCGAACATGCGGAGAGCTATCTGCGCATTGCCTTGGGATTCATTGGCATCAAGCCGGAGATCATCGTCGCCGAAGGCGTATCGCGCGGTGAGGAAAACAAAACGAAGGCGATCGAGGCGGCACTTGGGCGAGCGGCCCAGCTCAAGGCCGCCTAGATGTCTTAGTCCCGGCATCGTCGGGGTCCCGGCATCGTCGGGCTGGATTGCGATGCGGTTCACGCTTTCTCATAAGCGAGGGCGCCGGCGAGGCAATCCAGTCCGCCCTATCCTCCCTTCTCCGGCGGTCCCAGCATCTTGAGCGCGGCCATGGCGGCGCCGAAGCCGTTGTCGATATTGACCGTGACCACGCCCGGCGCGCAGCTGGCCAAGGCCGAGGTCAGTGCCGCGTGGCCGCCGGCCGCCACGCCATAGCCCACCGAACTCGGCACGGCGATGACCGGTGCCGCGACCAGCCCGCCCAGCACGCTGAACAAGGCCCCTTCCATGCCGGCAACCGCGATGACGATGCGGCAGCGCCGGATTTCGTCCAGCCGCGCGGTCAGCCGCCACAGCCCGGCGACGCCGACATCGGCGATGATGGCGGCGTCGTGACCGCAGAAGGCCAGGCTGCGCTGCGCCTCCCGGGCCACCGGCAGGTCGGAGGTCCCGGCGGCGACGATGCCGATGGGCGAGGGCAGGGCATCGACCGTGCCCAGGATGGCGGTGCGCGACAGAGGGTCGTAGTCGAGTCCGTCCCGCACGCCCGCCGACAGGCGCTCATGGCTCTCGATCGAGAGCCGGGTCAGCAGCAGCCGGCGCCCGCCTGCCCGCGCCTCGGCCAGGATCGCCTCGATCTGCGCCGGCGTCTTCGCATCGCACAGCACCGCCTCCGGCACGCCGGTACGCGCCCCCCGGTCCCAGTCCATCGTGAAGTCACTGGCGCTGGTGAACTCGCCACTCACGGCACCGGCTCCTGCACGAACATGGCGCCGCGGCGATAGGCGCGGAACCCCGCGAAGCGCCGGCCCTCCGCGGCACAGAATGCCTCGACCAACCGATCCATCTCCACGCTGCGGTCGACATCATGGCCGAGCTCGACCGCGACACCGTCATGGGTGATCCGACAGCGCAGCGTGGCGCCCTGGGGGCCCAACGCCGCCAGCGCCGTCTCGACCCGGTCGACAAAGGCGAGGTCGGCGGCATCGATGGCGATGCCGGTCTCGACCCGGCTCGACAGGCAGGGCTGGGCCGGCAGCTCCGCCACCTCGTCGAATCCCAATGCGCGGGCGAGCGCGCGCACCGCCGCTTTATCCATGCCCGCCTCGATGAAGGGATGCACCACACCCTGTTCCTGGGCCGCCAGCAGACCCGGCCGGTAATCGCCGAGATCGTCGAGATTGGCGCCGGAGGCGATGGCCCCCACGGTGAGCGCGCGGATGCGCGTATAGAGGTTGCTCTTGCAGAAATAGCAGCGATCGACCGGGTTGTCGCGATAGCGGGCATCCTCGAATTCGCCGGCGCCGGTGACGACGAGGTCCCAGCCTTCGGCCGCGGCCCTGGCACGCACCCGGGCCGTGGCAGCCGGCGGCACGGCGGGCGAGACCGCGTGGATCGCCTGCACCTTGATGGAGCCCAGCCGATGGGCAAAGCCCATCAGGCTCATGCTGTCGACGCCGCCGCTGACCGCGATGGCCAGGCGCCGGTGCCGCGTGAGCGCTTCAGCTAAGGCTTTCACGACAATGCATCCCGCTCCGAGCGGTGTTTCAAGAGCCGGCGCGCCTCCAGCCCGTCGCCCTCGGTGAGCGCGTCGCTCTCGACCTTCACCGTTTCGACGCCGCCCGGCCGGCGTACCCGTTTCACCGCGACATTGTTCATCAGCACCGTCTCCCGCGGCAGCAGCACGCGCTTCTCTTCATGCAGCCGCAGCCCGATCGTCGCCGTCTCGATGAAGCAGCGCTGGGTCGCGAGATCGGCGGCATCGGGCCGGACCAGCAGGCGGAAGCCATGCATCGCCCGGCCCTTCTTGCCCTGCCGCAGACCGATGCTGAGATCGAGCACGCCGGTGACGCCGCGCAGCCGGTCGGCGGCCAGCGCCACCTCCTCCCCGGTCATGTCGTCGATGTCGAATTCGATGACCGTGACGGTCTCGATCCCGGGGGTGCCGAGCTCGGGGTTGGCGGCGTGCTCGAAGACCAGGGCGCGCAGGATATTGGGCAGGCCCGGCAGATGCCGGGTCCCGGTGCCGGTGCCGCTTGCGCGCAGCGTACCGCCGGATGGCGCGGCATGTGGCTTCAGATGCTTGAGGATCGCCGCTCCCGTCGGGGTCACCCGTTCGCCGGCAACGCCGTCGTCGCGCCAGGGGAAGCCTTCGAGGATAAGCGACGTCGCCGGTGCCGGGACCGGCAGCAGCCCGTGCCGCGTCTTCACCAGCCCGCTGCCCAGGGGCAGCGGCGACACGCTCCAGGCGACATGGGCCAAGGCCGCCGCGATGCTGCCGGCGGCCAGGACATCGAGCAGCGAATCCCAGTCGCCGATCTCGTGGAAATGCACGGCTTCCACCGCGACGCCATGGATACGCGCCTCGGCTTCGGCCAGGATGTCGAGGATGGCCTGGGCATTGGCCGCCGTGCCGGGCGCAAGCTCAGCCGCCGCGATGCGCCGCGAAAGCTCGGCATGACTAGCCTCGCCGTGGCGGACCTCGCCCTCCAGCCCGAACATCCGCGCTCGGATCGCCTGACCCTGGGCATGCACGACCCTGGCCTTCATGCCCTCCGGCAGCACGGCCGCGGCATCGGCCAGTACGCGCGCCTCGATACCCGGCACCGCATCAATCAGCGCGGCCACGAACATGTCGCCGGCAACGCCGCCCACCGCGTCCAGATGGATCGCGGTTATGGTCGACAGGTCCTCAGTCATGACCGATCTCAACCATGAACCGGGATCACATAGGGCCCTTCCGGGATGATCGCGACATGCGGGTCGCCATGGGCCGAGATGCTGTCGGCGATCGCCCGGTCGACGGATTCGATCAGCTCGACGCCGGTGATGCGCCGCTCTTCGGCATCCAGGCCCCCGGTATAGAGCTGGATCCGGCCGAGGCGCATGGGCTTCAGCTGCATCTCCGTCTGCCACTCGTCGATTTCGGCCAGGCTCTTGGATGTCAGCGTCGCCAAAAACTTCTCCGGCCCCAGCGTCACCAGCCGCGCCTGCGCCGCGCGGAATTCCCCGGAGCCGAAGCCCTCGGAACATTCGGAGGCGATGATCAGCGTGCCCCCCGGTTCGAGGATGTCGATCGGCGTCACCATGCCCTTGACCGTCTGATAGTAGGTCTTGTCGAGCGGATATCCGGCCGAGGACGTCACCACGGTCTTGAACCGCCGGCCGGTCCTGACCTTTGTCGCATGTTCGACGAACGAGACCGCCGCCAGATGGCTCTCGATGATCTCGCCGAATGAGGCGAAGACCAGGTGCCGCTCATCGTCGATGACGGTGTTGAGGGCGTAGATCTCGCCCAGCATGCGCACGATCGCCAACTGCTCCTCATGCAGCGGATTGCCGATCAGGTTGCATTGGACCGCCAGCGGATCCTCCATGAAGCGCGCGGAATGGAAGGTCCGGATCGTCTCGTGGCCGGCGACGCCCGGCGCCACCACCTTGCGCCCGCCGGACCAGCCGGCCATGAAATGCGGCTCGACCAGGCCGGTCGCGATGCGCAGGTCCGCCTCGACCAGGAAACGGTTGAGCTTGACCGGCACCTGGCGCTTCGGCGTCACGCCCAGATCGACCAGCGAGGCCTCATCGCGGGCGAAATGATTTTCGACGCGCACATGCTCCAGCACCCAGGGATCGCCGACCAGTTCGGCCAACTCCGCGCCCTCGTTCGGGCGGTGCAGCCCGGTGGCGACGAGGATGACGATGCGCTCGAGCGGAATGCCGGAGGCCACCATCGTCTCGACCATGGGCCTGAGAAACAGTCGGTTCGGCACCGGCCGGGTGATGTCGCAAATGAGGATGCAGGCGCTCTTGCGGCCCTTCGCGATTTCCGCCAAGGGCTTGGCACCCATGGGATTGGCCAAGGCCTGCATGATCGCCGCATGCTCGTCCGCCAGGCGTGGCAGCGCTGCCTTGCGGATTACCGTCGGTTTGGCGCCCGCTGGCAGCGCCAGCCGCATGAAGCCCCTGCCATAGGCGATTTCGATACCATCAGCCGACATGGTTTCGCCCTTTCCG
Source organism: Allostellaceae bacterium (assembly GCA_035491935.1). Taxonomy (GTDB): domain Bacteria; phylum Pseudomonadota; class Alphaproteobacteria; order ATCC43930; family CGMCC-115725; genus DATJJW01. The sequence continues at coordinate 5,709 of DATJJW010000224.1, forward strand.
AGCTTGTCTTCCGGACGATGATTATCCTCGGGAGTCTCACGCCCTGACAAGCCCTTCGGGGACCTGCGTGGCTTCAGACGGAAGTCGTGGCCGGCGGCCGGTGACTCAGACCCTGCCAGAAATACTGGAAGGAGAAATGCGTATGGCGGCCAATCTGGGAAACGACGATGATGCAGATCACCGTGGCGATGCCGGCCAGGACGATCGGCACGCGGGAATGCCTGACTCCTGCTCCCATGCCCCCTGCCCTCGAGCGGCTGGCTCTGATAAACAATAGGAGTAGAGCCAAAGGCGAGACGAGGATTGCGAGAACGACCAGGGCTACCCCCGCCGCCACCGCGAAACCCATCAGCGCCGCCAACACGCCCAACAAACCGAACAAGCCGAGTATCCTTAACCGACAAGGAGAAATCCTATGAAACTCAGCGCACGCAACCAACTCAAGGGCAAAGTCGTCGGCGTGACCAAGGGCCAGACCACCGGCCATGTCCGCATCGACATCGGCGGCGGCATCATCGTGACGTCTTCGATCACCAATGACGCGATCGACGAGCTGGCGCTCAAGGTCGGCGACGAGGCGGTCGCCGTCATCAAGGCTTCCGACGTCATGGTCGCCAAGTAAGCAGCAGAACGTATCGAATTGTCGCGGCGGGGTTCTCTGGAAAGAACCCGCCGCCTATATCAGCCATCGTCACCCCCAATGCATTAGGAGGCAACGATGGCGGACGTTCCGGTCTGGTTCATCACCGGCTGCTCTACGGGCTTCGGCCGCGAACTCGCGAAGCTGGTCCTGAAACGCGGCTGGAAGGCCGTGGTCACGGCCCGCGATCCCCACAAGATCGCCGATATCGTCGACGCCCATCCCGACAATGCGGTCGCGCTGGCGCTGGACGTCACCAGCCAGGTGCAGGTCGAGGCCGCCGTCGCCGATGCGATCTCCCGCTTCGGCCATATCGACGTGCTGGTCAACAATGCGGGCTATGGTTACCAGACCTCGGTCGAAGAGGGCGTGGACGACGAGATCCGCGCCATGTTCGACGCCAATGTCTTCGGCCTGGCCGCCATGATCCGCGCGGTGCTGCCCGGCATGCGCGCGCGCAAATCCGGCCATATCATCAACGTCACCTCGGTCGGCGGGCTGATCGGTTTCGCCGCGTCCGGCTATTATTCCGCGACCAAGCATGCGGTCGAGGGCCTGTCGGATGCGCTGAAGAAGGAAGTGGCGCCGCTCGGCATCAAGGTCATCTGCGTCGAGCCCGGCCCGTTCCGCACCGATTGGGCCGGCCGCTCGCTGAAGCAAACCGAGAGCCGCATCGCGGATTATGCCGAGACCGTGCAAGCCCGTATGAAAGCGACTTCCGGCGTCAGCGGCAAGCAGCCGGGCGATCCGGTGCGCGCCGGCCTGGCCATCATCAAGGCGGTCGAATCCAAGGATCCGCCGCTGCACCTGGTGCTCGGCCAATTCGGCATCGAGAACGTGACCGCCAAGCTCAAGGACACGTTGGAGGACATCGAAACCTGGAAACAGGCCGGTCTGGACGCGGATTATCCGCAGAACGAGCGCTAGATCACTGAGCGTAAGATATGGATCACGGGTTGAACCATCTTTTCCGCCATCACCGGGCTTGACCCGGTGATCCACGATGATGGCCGGGTCGAGCCCGGCCATGACGAGGGGGAAGGCGAGGGCCGCCGCGTAGGCGGCCCCATCCATGGTCATGCCGCCAAGGCCAGGCGGCCATAATTCGTCGCGGCATCGTCGATGCGGCGGGTCTGGAGGCGCGTGCCGCCCGTGCGGTCGAAGGCTATCTCGGCGCTTAATTCGCGAAGGTGCCGACGCTGTTGGACAGGCTGTTCGTGTCTTGGCTGTTGCACTTGCCCTCGATCACCGACCAAAGATCGACACCACCGATGATGAACTCGCCGCGAGAGATCAAATCGCTCTCCAACCGGTAATTATGGAGGGTGCCGATATCGAAGGCGCGCGTCATCGGCTCCGCGTTCCAGGAACCGTCGCTGTTCTTGATGAAATTCTTGCACGGGATGGTGTTGGGCACGTTGGTGGCGGCAACGGCCGGCGTACCGAAAGCCAAAAGCAGCACGGCAAAAAACGGACCGGAAGCAGCGACGATGCGCGTCATGGGTATTCCTGGACAACCGAGGCGCGCAGTCTAGGCCAAGCGCGGCAGTAAGGCCAGCGGTCCCCCGGACTGGCCGCCGCCCGAAGCCGTCTTCCCCATGGGTATAACTCCCCCGCGTTAAAGCCGGTGGTCGAAAGTCGTCCAGCCTCTACACTACGAAACCGGAACACTACGAGACCTAAGGGTTATGAACCGCACGGCCGCGCTGGGGCAGGAAGAAGCCGGGCCCACGACAGGCGGAGCCATGACAAGACGGGAGCGGAAACGGCCATGTCAGTGCAAGTGAGCGATCGCCGCAAACCCTTTGTCATCGGCGCGATCATCGTCAGCACCTTCATGGTCGCCGTGGAACAGACCATCGTCGCCACCGCGATGCCCAGCATCGTCAGCCAGCTCGGCGGCTTCAGCCATTACAGCTGGGTGTTCGCCGCCTACCTGGTGCCGCAGACCGCGACGACGGTGATCTGGGGCAAGTTCGCCGACATGATCGGCCGCAAGCCGGTGCTGGTGCTGGGCCTGTTGGTCTTCCTGCTCGGCTCGGCCTTGTGCGGCATGGCCGGCAGCATGGAAGCGCTCATCTTCTATCGCGTGCTGCAGGGTATCGGCGCCGGCGCCATCCAGCCGATCACCATGACCGTGGTCGGCGACCTCTATCGCATGGAGGAGCGCACCAAGATCCAGGCCTTCACCGCCGGAACCTGGATGGTGGCGAGCGTCATCGGTCCGCTTCTGGGCGGCCTCATCATCAAGTTCCTGCCCTGGGCCTGGATTTTCTGGCTGAACCTGCCCGTGGGCGTCATCCCCATCATCGGCTTCATGGCGACCCTGAAGGAGAAGGTCGAGAAGAAGCGCAGCAGCATCGACTATCCGGGTGCCGTACTCTTCATCGTCTCGACCGTGGCGCTCCTGTTCCTGCTGGGCGAGCCGGAGCAGCCCTGGGCGGTGCTGGGAGCCTGCGCCGTGCTGTTCCTGGGCGGCGGCGCCGCCTTCATCTGGTGGGAGGGACGCGCGCCGGACCCGATCATCTCGATCGCCCTTTGGGCTCGGCGCCTCATCGCCACCTGCAACGGGGTTACCGTGCTGATCGGCATGGTGCTGTTCGGGCTCAACGTCATGATGCCGATTTATCTGCAGGGCGTGCTCGGCCGCACGCCGGTCCAGGCCGGCCTTACGCTCACCGCGCTGGTCGCCGGCTGGCCGATCGCAGTCATGCAGGCACGCTTCCTGTTCCCGGCCTTCGGCATCGCCAATGTCATGCGTGCCGGCGGCATCGTCATCTTCCTGGGCGCTCTCGGGCTGATCTTCCTCACGCCCGAAAGCAGCAGCCTGACCGCGACCTTCTATACCCTGGTGATCAGCCTCGGCATGGGCTGGTCGGGCTTTACCGCCATCCTGATGACGCAGGAATCGGTCGAATGGTCGATGCGCGGCCGGGCGACGGCGGCCAATATCTTCTCG
>DATJJW010000225.1:0-2341 GCA_035491935.1 Allostellaceae bacterium
CACCCGCACCTTCACCTTGCGGACCAGCGATGGCTTCGTGGAGAATTTCGGACCGGATCTCCTCGCCCGCATCGGCGCCGAAGCTCCCGGTGTACGGCTCTGCTTCGTACAGAAGCCAAATAAAGACAGCGCGCCGCTACGCGATGGCACCGTCGATCTGGAGACCGGCGTCATTGGCAAGACGGTTGGACCGGAAGTGCGCACCCAGGCCTTGTTCCGCGACCGGTTCATTGGCGTCGTGCGCCTGGGGCACGCTTTGAGCCAGGGCAGGATCACCCCGGCCCGATATGCAGGCGGCCGCCATATCGGCGTCTCGCGGCGCGGTCTCGACAAGGGACCGATCGATGAGGTCCTGGGGCCGCTGGGGCTGGAGCGGGATGTCGTCACCATCGTCGGCGGCTTTGCCACCGCCTTGGCCCTCGCCCGCGCCACCGATCTGATCGCCAGCGTTCCCGAACGCCATACCGGCAACCTGCGCGCCGGCATGTTCAGTTTCCCCCTGCCGGTGCGACCACCGGAAATCACGATTTCATTGCTCTGGCATCCACGGCTGGATGCCGATCCGGCGCATCGCTGGCTGCGCAGCTGCGTTCAGGAAGTCTGTGCAAAGACGCGCGTTCTTCCGCAAAACAAAAAGGTCGATAAGAGCTGACTTGCCATCTCCTGGCGACGCGATTTTGCCCCTGCCTCCAGTTTTACCGGACAGTGTTCCGGCGCCATGCTAATCAAAACGCATAAAACGGATCATATGGGTCAGCGGCAATGCAGGATTATGTTCGGCGGATTTTGACATCGGCAGTCTATGAGGTCGCGGAAGAAACGCCTCTGGATATCATGCGCCAGCTCTCGACGCGGTTGGGCGTCGATGTCCTGCTGAAGCGAGAGGATCTGCAGCCGGTTTTTTCCTTCAAGATTCGCGGCGCCCATAACAAGCTCGCGACGCTCGATGCCGAGCAACGCTCCCGCGGCGTCATCTGCGCCTCCGCCGGCAATCACGCACAAGGCGTGGCGCTCTCGGCGGCTCGGCTCAATATCCGCGCCGTCATCGTCATGCCGACCACGACACCCAGCATCAAGGTCACATCGGTGCAACGCCTCGGCGGCGAAGTCGTCCTGCATGGCGATGGCTTCGACGATGCCAGAGCGCGGGCGACCGAACTGGCCGCACGTGATGGCTTGGTCTTCGTCCATCCCTTCGATGATCCCGATGTCATCGCCGGCCAGGGCACGATCGGCGTCGAATTGCTGCGGCAGATGCCGGGCGAGCTGGGCGCCATCTATGTGCCGATCGGTGGCGGCGGGCTTGCGGCCGGCATCGCCAGCTATGTCAAGTTCCTGCGGCCCGAAGTCAAGGTGATCGGCGTCGAGCCAGCCGATGCCGCCAGCATGACGGCGGCCTTTGCCGCTGGCGTCCCCGTCACCCTCGATCAGGTCGGTCTGTTCGCCGATGGCGTCGCGGTCCGGCGCGTCGGCGACGAGACCTTCCGCCTGTGCCGGGAGGCTTTAGACGGCATCGTCACCGTCACGACCGATCAGATCTGCGCTGCCATCAAGGATATCTTCGACGACACGCGAGCGATCGCCGAGCCGGCCGGTGCCCTGGCCTTGGCGGGCTTGCGCCATCATGTCGATACCGGGCAGGCCCCAGCGGGGCCGCTGATCGCCATCAATTCGGGCGCCAATATCAATTTCGACCGCCTGCGTCATGTCGCCGAACGGGCCGAGATCGGTGAACGCGGCGAGGCCCTGCTCGCTGTCACCATTCCCGAGGAACCCGGCAGCTACCGCGCCTTCATCCGTCTGCTCGGCAGCCGGGCGATCACCGAATTCAATTACCGCTATGCCCATGGCCAGCAGGCCCGCATCTTCGTCGGTGTCAAACTGAAGCAGGGCGAAACGGAGAAGCAGCAGATCATCGCGCTGTTGCAGCAGCATGGCTATCCGGTCGTCGACATGACCGATAACGAGCTCGCCAAGCTGCATGTGCGCTACATGGTGGGGGGCAGGGCGGCGCATCTCGGCGACGAGCTGATCTACCGCTTCCAGTTCCCCGAACGTCCCGGCGCCTTGCTGAACTTCCTCGAGGCGCTGGAGGAGGGCTGGAACATCTCGCTGTTCCACTACCGCAATCATGGCGCCGATTTCGGCCGGGTGCTGGCCGGCATCCAGGTGCCCGACGGCAATCATGCGCTATTCGTCAAATCCCTGGAGGCGCTCGGCTATCCCTATTGGGACGAGACAGATAATCCCGCCTATCGGCTGTTCCTCGACAGCGAGGCCGAGGTCTGAAAACAGGAAAGGCCGGCAGTCGAAACCGCCGGCCTTCAATCATTTCAGTCAT
>DATJJW010000226.1:0-8003 GCA_035491935.1 Allostellaceae bacterium
CGTTCTTCCTGCTGCTCTGGTTGCTGAACGCCACGACCAACGCACAGAAGCGCGGCATCGCCGATTATTTCGCGCCGACGCTGGCAACCAATTCCACGGTCAGCGGCGCCGATGGCGTCATGGGCGGCCGTACCATGATGGAACCGGGCTCCGAAGCCTCCAATTCGGCCCCGCCGAGCCTGTCGGATGCACTGCCGCGCGTGCCGACCAACCCCGACAGCGACGACGACCAGATGTATGGCCCCGGCCAGAGCCAGGGCGCCAACGACCAGTCGGGCAAGGATGAATCCGCCCAGGGCTACACGGTCAACACCCAGGGCAATTACCAGGGCGCCGCGAAAGGCGAAGGCGCCGGACAGGGCAACCAAGGCGGCGCCACCGACCTCAATGGCAAGGACGCCAGGAGCGCCGGCTTCACCAAGGATGCCAAGGGCCTCGATACCGGCAAGATTCCGCTGGCGCTGTTCAAGAAGCTCATGGCCGAGCTGGAGAAGAACCCGACGCCACAGCAGAAGGCGGCCATCGAAGCAGGACTGACGGCCGAGCAGAAGGCGCTGCTGGAGAAGGCCGTCGCGCAGGCCCAAACCCAGGCATTGGCCAGGCAGCAGGAAACACAGCAGCTGCAGCGGGTCCAGGAGCAGATCGAGAACGCCTTGAAGACGCAGCCCGAACTGCAGAACCTGGCGAAGAACGTCATGGTCGACAAGGTCGAGGATGGGTTGCGCATCCAGATCATCGACCAGCAGAAGACGGCGATGTTCAATCTGGGCTCGACCCAGCTGTCGGAGGCGGCACGCAAGCTGCTGGCCGAGGTCGCCACGTCGATCTCCAAGCTGCCCAATCAGGTCATGATCACCGGACATACGGATTCGACGCCCTACCTCGCCAATGGCGACTATTCCAATTGGGAATTGTCCGCCGACCGTGCCAATGCGGCACGGCGCGCGCTGGTCGGCGACGGCTTTCCGGAGGCCCACATCGCCACGGTCGTCGGCAAGGCCGATACCGACAATCTGATCAAGGACAACCCGGCCGACCCGCGCAACCGCCGCATCAGCATCATCGTGCTGCGCGCTGACAGGCCGGCCGCGCCCAAACCCACCGTCGCCGCCGCTGCACCACCGCCGGCCAAGGCCCCCGCCGTCGCGGTCCAGGCGCAGGCTGATGCACGGCCCAATGCCGTGGCCCCGGCGACGCCGGCACAGGTCCAAGCGACCCGCCCGCCGGCACAGGCGCCCGTAAAAGCGCAAGCCACGATACCAGCACAACCGGCGGCGCCTGCCCAAACACCGATACCGACCCCGGCGGCAGCAGCCGCGCCAGCGCCGGCTGTCACATCCGCCACTACTACGCCTGCCACTGCTACCCCTGCCACTGCCACGCCCGCCGTCGCTACGGCGGCCGCGACACCAACGCCGGCCAATGTCGCTATCGACGGCATCGGCAGCGCCGCCTCATTGCCCGGCGGCATAGTACCGGGCGCCATACCGGCCCAAGGCTCCGCAGCCCCCTAGCCTGGAACCTCGCCCGGTCACTTCGGATCGACTTGAACGATATATTGACCGCGCCAGCGCATCCTCGCCGCGCTACAGCGCTGAACGGTGCGGCGTCTCCTGCTCGGGCGATGCCTCAGGTGGCGAACGCCCCGCAATTGCGGAAGACGATGGCGAGCAGATGGCGGAGCTGCTCGATCTCCTGCTCGGACAGGCCGCGAATCATCACATCCTGGCATTCCCGGGCCTGAGGCAGGATCGCATCGGTCATCCTGATGCCCTCATCGGTCAGGATGACCTCGACCGCGCGGGCATCCTCGCGCGAACGGCCGCGCTTCACCAGGCCGCGCTGCTCCATGGCGCTCACCTGGCGCGACAGGGTCGATATCTCGATGCTGGTGGCACTGGCCAACTCGCCCATACGGATGCCGGGCTGACGCCGCGCCACCGCCAGCACCCGCCACATGCCGATGCCGATCTCGTAGGGGCGCACCACTTCGAAGAAGGCGTCCGCGAGCAGGATGCCCGCCCGATTGAGGAGATAGGGAAGATAGGTCTGCAAATCGAAGTCGTCCGTAGCAGCGCTCATACTAACCTCTCGTCGACCAGCCTTTTCGGCCCTTGTTTTTTGTCCACCCGTAGAAATCTTGGCCGCATCGGCCCCAATTGCTAGGGGACGCCCCATTTTTTGAAAAAAAATCAAGAATGGGACAAATTTATCAACGCCCCTATCAAAACCGATGCGGTATTTAATAATATTTAACGGATGTCGACGCCGCTGGAAAGCCCGGTGCATCGAAAGCCTGTATCGGACCTGTCTGCCGGCCTCAGTGGCCGGACCGCTCTACATGGGCTTGGGCCTCTCCGGGCCACATCCACTTGGGGTTGACACGTTCGATGGTGAATCGATCGCTAACCCTCTGACCTGCATCAGGAATTGTTGGTTCCATTCCGGCCGGGTCCTGATCTAGCGCTTGAGCGTGATCACCGTGTGGTCGGCAGCCATATCGACCCCGATCAGCGTCGCCCCGGTCGTGGCGCAGAAATGCTCGAAATCCTTGGGCGCGCCGGGATCAGTCGCCAACACGCGCAGATAGCCGCCCGCCGGCACGGTCTTGAACAGCTTGCGCGCCTTCAGCACCGGCAGGGGGCAGTTGAGCCCGCGAGCATCGAGCTCGACGACTGCCGCACCATCCTCGATGTCCACGGCCAAGCCGATACCCGCCCCTTACGGAAACATGCTGTCAATGGAGGATTGGTCGAGCGCCGCCGAGGTTTCCGCCGGGGCAGCCGCCGCCGCTGGCTTCGTCTCCGCTAGCTTCGTCTCCGCCGGCTCGGCCGGTTTGGCCGGCGTTGCCGCGGCCTTGGCGGGCTTGGCGGGCGCCTCGGGTTCCGGCGGGGCCACTTCCGCCTCGGCGAATTCGAGCGGTTCGCCGGCTTCCATGGACACCGCGATCTCGCCGCCGAACAGCGCATCGACCACCGATTGATCGAGGCCATCCTTGAGCGCCGGGCCGTTGAGCAGATGCGAATCCGGCCGCTCATCGCTCGGCATCGGCGGCATTTCGAGATCGTCCAGCTTCTCGATGCCCCAGATGCGGATCATGGCGTCGACCCGCTCCTCCAGATAACGTAGCGTGGCGACAACCTTGGAGATACGCTGGCCGGTAATGTCCTGGAAACCACAGGCGACCAGGATATTCGTCGCTTCGTTGTCCAGCACCTCGGCGGCCTCGGTGATGCCCTGCTTGCGCAGCTGGCCGGCGACGTCGAGCACGCGCTCGGCACCGTTGAGGATGTCGGAGGTAGCGCGCTCGGTCGCACGGACGATGGCGTCGAGCTCCTCGGTCGCCAGGTTGATGCGCTTGCTCGACGTTCCTTCGTCGGCCGGCTTCATCGCCGAGATCTCGATCTTCGCCTTGCGGATCGAGGCAGCCATCTCGATCAGCTCGCGCCGCAGCACTTCGAGATGCACGTCCTCGTTGGTTGGCGGCCGATGGTGATTGAGCGAGCTCCTCAGCTCGTCAATCGACCGCCGGACCTCTTCGGCGCCGATCACAGCAGCGCGGCGATCGCGCATGCGCAGGAACGCTCGCCCGGCCTCGGAAGACTGCAATGCATTCTCAATGGTGATGTATTGATCGTTGGAAAGGTCGCTCGGGACCTTCATGCCCGCAATCTGCACCTGAATTCCCCTTGCCCGCCGCTATTCGGAAGCCGATTCGTTCTTAGAGGAAAGCCCATTGCAGTTCCGTTAACGGACGAGCCGATCTTCGATCAACACTCCCGGATGCGCGAGCCGCACCCGGACACGGCCGCCCAGGGGGCGGCACAGGCGGCGAAGTTAGCAGCGGCCGGGCCAAGAATCCAGCCGGCCATCTGGTCCGGGAATCAGAAAAGGATGATTAGCCGAGCAACCGTTCGACCGCGGCGGTGATACTGGTGGGGTCGAGGTGATGGGGCATGTGGCCGGCGCCGGCGATATTGGTCAGACGCGCGCCCGGCACCATCACCGCCAGCCGCCTGCCATGGCGGTGCGGATCGACGATACGGTCGGCACTGCCGACCACGACCTCCAGCGGCACCGCCAGGCGGCGATAGAAGCGCTGGATCCGCATCATGTCCGGATTGAGCGCCAGCAGGTCGCGGCCATTGGCGCGCAGCTGGCCGATACGCAAGGAGAGTTCCAGCGGATAATTCGTGAAATACGCCGGCACGGGATCGGGCTCGAAGATGCGGCCAACGGTACGGCGGCCGAAACGGCGCAGCATGCTCGGCGCGAAGGAGCGGCCGACCATCGCCTCGATCAGCGGCAGCGTCATGCTGGTCATCAACGCGATCGAAGTCTGGCGCGCGGCGAAGCACCAAGCGGCGATGCAGACTAGCCCTGAGACGTTCTGCGGATATTTCGTGGCATAGGCCAGCGCCAGCGCCCCACCCCAGGAATGGCCGACCAGGATCGGCCGCTCGATGCCGAGGCGCCCGAGCGCCGCATGCAGCAATTTCGCCTGGGCACGGGGGCCGGCCAGATGCGGCTCGTAGCCGCTGAAGCCATGGCCGGGCCGGTCGATGGCGACGACGCGATGCCGACGCGCCAGCATATCGCCCAACGGGCCGATGAACAGCTCTTCCGCCACGGCACCGGCGCCGTGCAGGTAGACGACGGGACGGCCGGTGCCACGGTCATAGTAATGCAGGCCCACCCCGCCGACGGAGAGGAAGCGGCCGCGCGGCGGATGCCGACGCTCGATCTCGGCCTGGTGGGTATCCCCGGGCGTGACGAGGCGCTGGGCGGCATGCAACATGCGCCTCACCCCGAAATCGCCATCACCCTGCCGCTCGAGCCACATGATTTCCGTTCTCCAAAATACCGGCCTGCTCCATGCGTCGCAGCCGGTCACGGAGGTAATAGTCATCGAAACGATGAAATTTCCCCTAGGAGGGGACATTTTTTCAAGATTCGCGGATTCTCGTCACAAAAAGGCAACGGAGACGGCGGATATTATACGGTTCCCGTCTGGAACTCCAGAGTCGGTCCCCGGAAGTGGCGGCCCTAGGCCTCCTCTTCGATCACCACCTGCGCCACCTGCGCTCGGCCGCCATTCATCTGCGCGGCGATAAGGTGCCCGGCCGCGACGGCCAATACGCACAAAATCACCGAGATGCCGGCATTCAGCGCTGCACGCGTCACCGCGCCGCTGCGCATCAGGTCGAAGGTCTGCAGGCTGAAGGAGGAGAAGGTGGTGAAACCACCGCAGAATCCGACCATGACGAAGAGCCGGATGTTATCGGCCATCGGGTAACGGCCATGGGCGAGCGTCAACGTGCCGAAGAAGCCGATGATGAAGGAGCCTAGGATGTTGATGGCGATCGTGCCCCAGGGCAGGTTCTGGCTGATCGGCAAGGCCAGGACCGAGAGGAGGTAGCGGGCGAGCGATCCGAGGGCGCCCCCGACGATGACAATCAGACAGTTGGCGAAAGACATGGGGTCTCTCCGCAGGACGCAAAGGGTGGTGGCGGGCAAAAGAAAACCCGCCGTTTCAGGCGGGTCGGACAGAGTCCTACCGCCCAGTGGCCGGTAGGAGTCATCAGCCCTGGCCGGCACCATGCGGCGCGGATCCGGGCGGTTTCGGGGGTACCCCATCCCCATCGCCTCTAACGTAAAACGACACCGGCCCCGCGACAAGGTCGTTGCCGCATGGCTCCACCTCACATCGATCGTGGGAAGCGGCACTACGATGGTATAAATCGGGCTCTACCCCTACATATCCAAGTATTCATTAAGACATTTAAGCAATCAGAATAAAAATTTCTGAAGTATTTGATGTAACCAAATACCACATTTGCGAATTTTGATTGCGTCAGGCACGGTTGCGGTCATTATCGGCAGCATTCGACAGTCATCTGATCGGAATTCCGCGATCGTGAATAACACCGAACCATCGGCTGTGGCGGCCGGGCCGAAGAAATTGTTTCTAGTCGGATGTCCGCGCAGCGGCACGACTTGGCTGCAGATCGTCCTGGGCAGCCATCCCAAGGTCTCGACCGTGCGCGAGACACATCTGTTCGATCATTATGTCAACGAGCTCTATCAGCGTTTCCAGGCCGAGGAATACGCCTTCTCCAAGGATGGGCTACGCAATGTCCTGGACCTGGATGGGCTCGATGCATTGTGCCGCGGCTTCAGCCAAGGCGTGCTCGACCGCATCGCCGCGCTGAAGCCCGAAGCCACCATCATATTGGAGAAGACCGCCAGCCATATCTGGTCGACGCGGGTGATGCGCCGCTTGCACCCGGATGCCTGGTTCCTGCATGTCGTGCGCGACCCGCGCGCGGTCGTCGCCTCGATCCTGGCCTACAGCAATCAGAGCTGGGCCGGGGGCGAGAAACCGGACGTGCCGATGGCGGCCAAGCTGTGGCGCAACGCCGTCACCATCGGCCATGTCGAGCTGGCGCAGCTCGGCCCCCGGCGCATCGAACTGCGCTATGAAGATATGACGGACGATCCGGAAGGGACTTTGCGGCGATTGCTGGCCGCGCTGGATCTCGAGCCCATCGCCTATGATGCGGCGCAATTCTCGATCGATGCGCTGCGCCAGGGCAATGGAGACGCGCCTACCCGTGATCCGCGCTGGGAAAATCGGGAGAATTTCTTCCGTCGCGGCACGGTCGATGGTTGGCGCCAGGATCTCAGCCCTCAGGACGTCGCGATCATCGAGGCGATCTGCGGCGACCTGATGGCCGAGTTGGGCTATACGCCGGAAGCCTGATCCAACCGGCCGGATGCTTCAGGCGGCAGGCTGGGCCACCGTCAGCCCGTTGACGCTGTGCTTGGCGATGAGACGCGCCACCAGCCCCGACGCCTTCGCCTCCTCGACGAAATCGCTGATGAAGGCGGCGGCTGCGGTATTGGCCTTGGCCGTGCCGATCGCCTGCAGCACCGCGGTGAACTGGCCGTCGAGGATGCGCGAGCCCGGCAGCAAAGCCGCCTGCGGCAGCAGCGCCGGGCGCAGCCCCGCCAACGCCTCCAGCTTTTCCGCCTTGAACTGCGCGAAGGCGGCATCCAGACCGTCGACCCGCACCAGCGTCGCGTGGCGGATGTTGCGTTCGAGCCAGAGATCGTAAGCCGCCCGCGCCGCCACGGCGATGCGCACCCCTGGCCGGTCGATATCGGCGATCGCCTTCAGGGGCGAGCCGGCCGGTACCAGATAAGTCGACTCGATTTCGACATAGGCCGGGCTGAAGGCGATGGTCTGGGCACGCTGGGGCTCGGAGCCCACCAGCACGATGCCGCATTCGCCCACCGCATCGGCCGTGTCGCCCGCGCGCTCATAGGTCCGGTACCGCACCGGCACGCCCAGCCGCTCGGCGATGGCCGCCGCCATGTCGGGCGAGACGCCGGTGGGCTCGCCCGCAGGCCCACGCCCCGTCACCAGCAGCGGATTGCTGAGATTGATCCCGGCGTCGAGCGTCCCGCTCGGCGCCAGCTGATTGATGACTTCCTTGGCGATTTGTACCGGCGACATGACGATCCTCCCCTTCTCTTGGCTTCCTCACCCCCGCCCCTAACACGAGAAGGCGGGCGGTACCAGGGCGTTCCGCTTCGGGCCCGATATGTTCGAGCCTCTTAGGCATGTTGCGAATGAAAATCAGTCATGTTGAGAATGAAAATCAGTTGCGCACCAGGATAAAGCCGCGTATCGATGCGAACCGTTCGCAACAACTAACCCAATACCGACGGGACATAGCCGACCATGATGGCAGGAAAGCCTCCATCTTCCGCCGTGGCGCCCAACGTTCCGGCGGCCTCAGCACCGGAAGCGCAGACACCCAGCATCAGCAGCGAGGAATTGCTGCGCGGCGGCCGGGAGCTGATCATCCGTCACCGGGACGACTGCTATCGTCTGCGCCTGACCGGCAACGACAAGCTGATCCTGGTGAAGTAGCCCCGGCCCTGACGCCTCGGAGCCCGGATTGGGATCGACCCAGCCACACCACCCACCTTCTAGC
>DATJJW010000227.1:0-15742 GCA_035491935.1 Allostellaceae bacterium
ACAAGTTGAATGTGCCTGGACCAATTTATATGGACTATCCAGCGCTTCGCTATTTTTCATCTGTTTCGGATGCGATTAAGGTATCAGCTAGGTTTGAGGTATTGCAATTTCTAGGAATTACACCATCTTCATTGGGGGCAAAAGGTAAAATTCAAGTTAGTGTGTCATCAAATGATTATCATGGTTCGATTCTGCCGGAAGCGCACTCCAATTTCGATGATGGCTATAAAGTAATTACTTTCTATGTAGATCCGGAGGCGCTTCTCCGTACTGCATATGTTTTGAGGAAAGATGGTTGGAGAGATTCTTTGAATCTCTACCAGCGGATGATATCTAAAACAAAAATTGAATCAATTCGCCAATATTTGAGAAAGCACAAAAGAGTATTTGTTAATAATATCGTTGTTACATTGCCATCCGATGTGAAGCCACTAACGGCAGAATTGGAAACAATTGATGCTGCGACATTGTCAAGAACAGAGCCGGTGACGTTTAAACTTCCGGGGAGACCCAATTCCGTAGGAATAATTGATGGGCAGCATCGTATATTTGCCCACCACGAAACAGTGGAAGATGATGCGCAAATCGCACAACTTCGCGTACAGCAAAATCTCCTAGTTACCGGAATTATTTATCCTGAAAACATAAGCGATTCAGAGCGCGAAAAGTTCGAGGCTCGTTTATTTTTAGAGATTAATTCTACACAGACTAGTGCCAAATCAAAATTGAAACAAGCGATTGGTTTGGTGCTCGAGCCGTTCTCTAGTGAATCTATTGCGACGCGGGTGCTAAATAATTTGGCAAAGAGTGGGCCTTTGTCTGGATTTATTGAGCAGTATTTTTTTGATGCTAATAAATTAAAGACGTCTTCTATTGTTAGCTATGGGCTTAAGCCACTAGTTAAAACAAGCGGAACGGATTCCATCTTTTCCATTTGGGATGATCATCGTAAAGCGGATGTTGCTGATGGTAAAGACAGCGACGCACTTGATGCCTATATTGCGTTTTGTGCGGCTACAATAAATCGTTTGTTGATAGCAATTCGAATGAATTTGTCACTCGGTCGATGGACTACGGATGCAAAAACTAGTGAACGCGTTTTGACTACGACTTATGTGAATAGTTTTCTAATTTCGTTGAGGTTGTTGATTGGTAGGGGGAAATCTCTAAGTGATGCTAATTTGAAATCGAGCTTTTCTTCGATAGATGATTTTAAATTTTCTAAATACCACTCTAGCCAGTATGTCAGGATGGCCGAAGAAATTGTTAGCACCTGCTTTAAGGCGTAACTGATTCGTCCCCAACCTTCCATTGAATCCCGCTTCGCTCCGGCCTATCCTGTCATACAGGATGACAAGCATATAGAAACTGACGGGCTCGGGAGGTGCCTCCATGTCGCAGAAGATAACCCTCGATATCGATGGGAAGACCCATCAGGTCGAACTCAACGATCCGGCGAAGCCGCTGCTGTATGTGCTGCGCGACGAGATCGGCATGAGCAACCCGCATTTCGGCTGCGGCTTGTCGCAATGCGGCGCCTGCACGGTGGAGATGGATGGCAAAGCCATCCATTCCTGCGTCACCGAGGCGCGCAAGGCCGAGGGCCACAAGATCACCACCATCGCCGGCTTGGGCACGCCCGAACATCCGAGCCCGCTGCAGCAGGCCTTCATCGAGGAGCAGGCGACGCTGTGCGGCTATTGCATGAATGGCTGGATCATGACGGCGGCCGCCTTCCTCAAGACCAATCCGCATCCGACCGATGAGGAGCTGCGCAAGGGCCTGTCGGGGGTCAAGTGCCGCTGCGGCTCGCAACTTTCGATCATCCGCGCCATCAAGCGCGCGATGACCGCGGCGTGATCCGGGGGAGGACATCAAGATGAACCAGATTGATCCCATGCCGCTTTCCCGCCGTGCCCTGCTGGGCGCGGGCGGCGCGCTCGTCGTCACGCTGGCGGTCACCAAGCCCGGCCGGGCGCTGGCCGCCGCCGCTGCCGGGGGCGCCAAGAACGGCGTCGCCGAGAAGCCGCCGCTCAAGCCCGAGAACCTGGCCTCCTGGGTCGCGGTCGGGCAGGACGGCAAGATCACCGGCTATTTCGGCAAGATGGATCCGGGCCAGGGCGTCGACGTCGCCATCCGCCAGATCATCGCCGAGGAGCTGGACGTGCCCGTCGACCGGGTCGCCCTGGTCATGGGCGACACCAAATGGACGGTGAACCAGGGCGGCGCCAGCGGCTCCACCGGCATCGCCAAGGGCGGCAAGACGCTGCGCTACGCCGCGGCCGAGGCGCGCCGCGTGCTGGTGCAGATGGCGGCCGACCAATGGCACATGAAGCCCGAGGACCTGACCGTCGAGGGCGGCGTGGTCCAGGCCAAGGCCGACCCGTCGAAGAAGACCTCCTATGGCGACCTCATCGGCGGCCGCTATTTCGACGTGACCTTGGAGTGGAACGGCCAGATCGGCAACCCGCTCTTCGTCCATGGCAAGGCGGTGCCGAAGAAGCCGGAAGAGTACAAGATCGTCGGCAAATCCTATGGCCGCGACGACATCACCGAGAAGGTATTCGGCAAGTTCGACTTCATCACCGAGGTCAAGGTGCCGGGCATGATGCATGGCCGCATGATCCGCCCGCCGGTCGCGGGCGCCGTGCCGGAGAAGGTCGACGAGTCCTCGCTGGCCTCCATTCCCGGCGCCAAGGTCGTGTGGAAGAACGGCTTCCTGGGCGTGGTCACCGAGAATGAGTGGGATGCGGTCCGGGCGATCAGCAAGCTGCACGTCACCTGGACCAAGGTCAACCCGCCCTTCCCGAAGGAGGCGGATCTCTACGACCATATCCGCAAGGCCCCGGAGGTCAAACGCAAGGTCGAGGTGACGAAGGGCGATCTCGACGGCGCCATGAAGGGCGCGGTCAAGACCGTCGAGGCCCAGTACGAGTGGCCGTTCCAGTCTCATGCCAGCATGGCGCCGGCCTGCGCGGTCGCCGATGTGCGGCCCGACGGCGTCACGGTGTGGACCGGCTCGCAGAAGCCGCATTTCACCTGCCTCGGCGTCTCCAACCTGCTGAACGTGCCGGTGGAGAAGGTGCGGGCGATCTGGGTGCGCGGCCCCGGCTCCTATGGCCGCAACGACGCGGGCGACGCCGCCATGGATGCCGCCGTGCTGTCCCAGGCGGTCGGCAAGCCGGTGCGCGTGCAGTGGATGCGCCGCGAGGGCCATGGCTGGGACCCGAAGGGCCCGGCCTCGATCCATAACGGCAAGGCTGGCCTCGACAAGGACGGCAAGGTCGTCGCCTTCTTCTACGAGAGCAAGGGCTTCTCGCGCGTCAACGTCAACAGCAACGAATCCGTGCCCGGCGACACGCTGGCCGGCCAGTTGCTGGGCGCGCCGCTGAAGCCGCTCCAGGGCTTCGACGTGCCGGGCGAGGGCTATACCTTCGCCAACCAGCAATTGGCTTGGGCGACGATCCCGCCGCTGCTCGACCGTGGCTCGCCCCTGCGCACCTCGCATCTGCGCGATCCAGTCGGGCCGCAGATGACCTTCGGCAGCGAAAGCTTCATCGACGAGGTGGCCGAGGCCGCCGGCGCCGATCCGGTGGCCTTCCGCCTCGCCAATCTCGGCGACCCGCGCGCCCAGGCCGTGATCAAGGCGGCGGCGGAGAAGGCGAATTGGCAGGCCGGGCAGAAGGGCTCGCGCGGCAAGGGGACGGGCGTGCTCAAGGGCCGGGGCATCGCCTATATCCACAAGCCCGGCACCTATGTCGCGGTCATCGCGGATATCGAGCTGCATCCCGATACCGGGCGCATCTGGGCGCGCCGCTTCACCGTCGGCCATGATTGCGGGCTGGTGGTGAATCCGGAAGGGCTGAAGCTCTGCATCGAGGGCAACATCGTGCAGGGCGCCAGCCGCGCGATCCTGGAGGAGGTGCATTTCGATCCGCGCCGGGTCACCAGCGTCGATTGGAACACCTATTCGATCTTCGACATCACCGACGTGCCGGAGGCGGTCGACATCGTGCTGATCAACCGTCCCGACACGGCGTCGGGCGGTGCCGGCGAAGCCTCGACCCGCCCCGTGGCCGCGGCCATCGCCAACGCCATCTTCGACGCCACCGGCAAACGGCTCCGCCGCGCGCCGTTCGACCCGAAGACGATCAAGGCGCTGATGGCGTGATGTAACGCTGGGAGATGGCCGGGTCACGCCCGGCCATGACGATGTCTATTGGGGAGCCATTCCTCACATTTCGTCATGGCCGGGCATGACCCGGCCATCCATGTTTCCGCTATGTTCCGGTCTATCCAGAGGGTAAAATCACCCGCATGCAAGGCGGATGGCTTTACATCATGACGAACACGCCCAACGGCACGCTCTATGTCGGCGTGACCAGCGACTTGGCGCGGCGTGCCTGGGAGCATCGCACTGGTGCCGCAGAGGGATTCACCAAACGCTATCGGCTGACGTCCCTCGTCTACACCGAACACCACGACGATATCTGCCAAGCCATCCAGCGCGAGAAGAACATCAAGCACTGGCCGCGAGCCTGGAAGGTACGGCTGATCGTGCAGGCCAATCCCGATTGGGCGGATCTCTACGATCGGCTCGCGTAAAGGCATGGATGGCCGGGTCGAGCCCGGCCATGACGGTGTTGTTGTGAGGCTGGTGTCTCGTGAGGTTCGCTTGATGAGATAAATCGGCGATCGAAATTCGGGATATACCGTCACTCACAGTATCGTCATGGCCGGGCGTGACCCGGCCATCCCCGTCTTCATGCGGGGCGGGGCGTAACGAGCCCAGCCATGACGGTTTGGAAAGTGCTCCATCTCCTCTTGACCCATTTAGTCCGGTTACCTTACTATCGGCCCCGAAGAATATCGGGGGAGGGATGATGCTGGCCCAAACAACGCCGGACGGGAGATGTGACGTCGAGACATGTGACGTGCTGATCGCGGGCGGCGGTCCGTGCGGGCTGATGCTGGCCATCGAGCTCGGGCGGCGGGGCGTCTCGGTCGTGCTGGTCGACGACAAGCCCGGCACTGCCTTCAACCCGCAGGCCAACGCCACCCAGGCGCGCACCATGGAGTATTACCGGCGCCTGGGCTTCGCGGCGGAGGTGCGCTTCGCCGGGCTGCCGGCCGATTACCCGACCGACATCGCCTATTTCACGCGCTTTGCGACGCATGAGCTGGCGCGCTTCCATCTGCCCTCGGCCAAGGACGCGCACAGCCGGACCTCGCCCCATGCCCAGGGCTGGAGCGCCTCGGAACTGCCGCACCGCATCTCGCAGAAATTCGTCGAGCAGATCCTGCGCCGCCATGCCGAGGGGGCGGGCGCCTCGGTCAATTACGGCTGGCGGCTCAAGGACTTCACCGATGATGGGACCGGTATCGACGCCACGGTCGAGCCGGTGGAGGGCGGGCCGGCACGGGCGATCCGCGCGCAGTATCTGGTCGGCTGCGACGGGCCGCAGAGTTTCGTGCGCCGGCAATTGGGCTATCGCTACACCGGCGCCACCGGCATGGTGCGCGACTTCATGGGCGGGCGCATGTACGCGATCTACCTGCGCTGTCCGCAATTCTATCAGGTGGTCCGGCATCCCAAGGCCTGGATGCATGTGACCTACAACGCCGACCGGCGCGCCTTCATGGCCGCGGTCGATGGTCAGGCGCAATTCGCCTTCCACACGCAGCTGCGCGACAATGAGGACGAATCCCAGATCACCGAGCAGGATGCGCAGCTGATGTTCGCCCGCGCCGTCGGCCGGCCGGTCGATGTCGAGATCCTGTCTCGGCAATCCTGGACCGCCGGCCACGCGCTGGTCGCCGAACGCTTCGGGCGCGGCCGGGTGCTGCTGGGCGGCGACGCGGCGCATCTGTTCACCCCGGCCGGCGGCCTCGGCTACAACACGGCGGTCGAGGATGCGGTCAATCTCGGCTGGAAGCTCGCCCATGTATTGCGGGGCCAGGCGCCGGCGGCTCTGCTGGCCACATATGAGATCGAGCGCCAGCATCTGGCCCGGCGCAACACCGGCTATGCCCGGCAATTGGCGGATTCGCTGGGCTATGAGCCGGCGCCCGCCTGCCTCGAGGATGACGGCGCCGAAGGCGCGGCGGCGCGGGAGCGCGCCGGTACGCATCTCTCGGCCCATGCGCGCATGGAGTTCAACATTCCCGGCATCACGCTGGGCGGCCGATACGACCATTCGCCGATCATCATCGGCGACGGATCCCTCCCGTCGCCCGATGCCATGAACCGCTACGAGCCGACCGCAATCGCCGGTGGTCGCCCACCCCATGCGTGGCTTGGGCCGGGCCAATCGCTGTTCGACGGCTTCGGCTTCGACTGGACATTGCTGCGGCTGGGGCCAAAGCCCGCCGATGGCCGGCCCTTCGTCGCGGCGGCGGCGCGGATGGGCCTCGACCTCAAAGTGTTGGATATTGCGGACGAATCGTTGCGTCAGGTCTATGATCGTGATCTGGCGCTCATCCGTCCCGATCAGATCATCGCCTGGCGAGGCAACAATGCGGAGGGGGCCGAAAGCGTACTGACCCGGGCCGTTGGATACGGGCTGGAGTAAGGGAGATGCTGCTCATGAAGCACTTCGTCCACGAGGCACTCCCCGGCCGGGTCGTCTTTGGCTGGGGGACGCTCAAGCAATTGCCGGCGGAGGTGGCGGCACTCGGCTGCCATCGTGCGCTCATCATCACCACGCCGCGCCAGAACGCGCTTGCGCATGACATCCTGCATGCGCTGGACGGCAACGGAGCCGGCGTATTCGACGGCGCCAAGATGCACACGCCCGTCGCCGTTACCGAACGGGCCCTGGGTCTGCTGCGCGAGCGTGGGGCGGATTGCCTGGTGGCGCTGGGCGGCGGCTCGACCATCGGCCTCGCCAAGGCGCTGGCGCTGCGCACCGATCTGCCGCAGATCGTCGTGCCGACGACCTATGCTGGCTCCGAGGCGACGCCGATCCTGGGCGAGACCAAGGACGGCAAGAAGACGACCCAGCGCAGCCCGAAGATCCTGCCGGAGGTCATCCTCTACGACGTCTCGCTGACAATGAGCTTGGCCCCGAGCCAGGCTGCGACCTCCGGCATGAACGCCATCGCCCATGCGGTG
Organism: Allostellaceae bacterium; assembly: GCA_035491935.1. Classification (GTDB taxonomy): domain Bacteria; phylum Pseudomonadota; class Alphaproteobacteria; order ATCC43930; family CGMCC-115725; genus DATJJW01. The sequence goes on from DATJJW010000227.1 coordinate 7,115, forward strand.
GAAGCGCTCTATGCCAAGGATGTGAGCCCGCTGATCACCATGCTGGCGGAGCAGGGCATAGCCTCGTTCGCCCAATCCCTGCCGCGTATCGCCGCCGATCCCGAGGATCGCAAGGCCCGCTCCGACGCGCTCTACGGCGCCTGGGCTTGCGGCGTATGCTTAGGATCCGTCGGCATGGCGCTGCATCACAAGCTCTGCCACACGCTGGGCGGCAGCTTCGACCTGCCCCACGCCGAGACCCATACGGTGTTGCTGCCTCATGCCGCGGCCTACAATGCGGCGGCCGCACCCGAGGCGATGGCGCGTGCGGCCCGTGCACTGGGGGCGGAGAACGCGCCGCTGGGCCTCTACGAACTCGCCAAGACGCTGGGCGCGCCGACGGCGCTCTGCCAGATCGGCATGCCGGAATCCGGCTTGGACCGTGCGGCCGATATCGCGGCCGAAAATCCCTATTGGAACCCGCGCCCGATCGAGCGCGAAGCGATCCGCACCTTGCTCGACAACGCCTATCACGGCCGGCCCCCTATCACGCCCTAATCCCCGAGAGACATCCATGCGCGATTTCGACGAACACAACATCACCACGGCGGTGCTGGAGCGCTTCGCCAATACGCCCGACCCGCGGCTGAAGCAGATCATGTCCAGCCTGGTCACGCACCTGCATGACTTCGTGCGCGATGTCGAATTGAGCTTCGACGAATGGAGCTTCGCCATCGATTTCCTGACCCGCACCGGGCATATGTGCGACGACAAGCGGCAGGAATTCATCCTGCTCTCGGATACGCTGGGCGTCTCGATGCTGGTCGACGCCATCAATCACCGTATGCCGGCCGGCGCCACTGAGACGACGGTGCTCGGGCCCTTCTATGTCCAGAACCCGCCGGAATTCGCGAATGGCGCCGATCTCGCCGAAGGCGAGACGGGGGAGAAGCTTCTGGTCGAGGGTACGGTGTCGTCCGCTGCGGGCCAGCCGCTCGTCAATGCCATCGTCGATGTCTGGCATTCCGACCAGGAAGGCTTCTACGACGTGCAGGACCCGAGCCTGACGGAATCCAGCTTGCGCGGCCGGCTGCGCACCGATGGCCAAGGCCGTTTCCATTTCTGGACCGCCATGCCGCGTTGGTACCCGATCCCGGCTGATGGGCCCGTCGGCCAGATGCTGAACGCGACCAAGCGCCATCCCAACCGCCCGGCCCACGTCCATTTCATGATCCAGGCGCCGGGGCACGAGATGCTGGTCACTCACGTCTTCTCCGACGATAGCCCCTATCTCGACAGCGACGCCGTCTTCGGCGTGAAGAACTCGCTCATCCGCCCGTTCACCCATGGGCCGGCGGGGGAGGAAGCCCATGGCCGCTACATGAACGAAGCCTGGCGGCGCCTGTCCTATGATTTCGGACTGAAGCCGGCGGCGTGAGCCGGCAGCCTTAGCCGAACGTGGCGATTTCAACTTGAAGTCGACACGTTCGGCAGTACATTCGCTAACAGATCGGTCAGGCGCCCTTACAAGATGCCGACCCGGAGCAGCCGGAGGATAATCCATGCATATCATCGATTCGCATTTCCATTGGCTGCCGAAGCGGGTGCTGGAGCGGATGTGCGAGCGCAGGGATTATCCGAAGGCGCGGCCGAACCAGCGTGGCGGCTTCGATTATCTCGGCAGCGCCACGCGCGGCTCGCTCGCCAGCTCCTGGACCGAGTGGTACGACATCGAGATGCAGTTCGAGTACATGGACAAGCTCGGCCACCGGGTCGATGTCGTGAACTCGATCGGGCCGTTCTCCGTCATGTTCTCCGACTTGGCCCGCGATGAGGGCCGCGACATCGCCAAGTTCTGGAACGAGGAGATGGCGGCGATGCAGGCCCGCTATCCCGACCGGTTCTGGTCATCCTGCGGTGTGCCGCTGTCGCATACCGACACCGCCATCGAGGTGCTGGATCACGCGATCCTGGAGCTGGGGCTGATGGGCGTGAACCTGCCCTGCAGCATCGGCACCGACGCCCGCATCGATACCGAGCGGCTGGAGCCGTTCTATGCCCGGGTCGAAGAGCTGGGCGTGCCCTTGTTCCTGCATCCCAATGACACGGTCTTCGCCGAGATGCTGGTCGACGGCTATGGCGGGGCGCTGCATTTGAGCCTCGGTCGCGTCATCGAGGTGAGCGCGGCGGCGATGCGGCTGGTGTTCTCCGGCCTGATGGAACGGCATCCGGATCTGAAACTGGTCATGTCGCATACCGGCGGCGCGCTGCCGTATCAATCCGGCCGCATGGACAAGAACGGCAAGCAGGCGAAGCTGCCGAAGGAGCCCAGCGAGTACATGCACCGCATGTACACCGACACGGTCAACCCGCATGCCATGGGTATCCGTTTCGCCATCGAGTATTACGGCATCGACAATGTCATGTATGGCACCGACTATCCCTGCTGGGACCCGGCGGCCTGCCTCAAGCTCATCGAAGAGATCGAATTGAGCGATGCCGAACGGCAAAAGTTGTTTCACGACAACGCTGTGCGTATCTTGGGCCTCGAGCGGAAGAGACATTTCAAAGCAGCGGAGTGACATGATGGACAATCTCACCGGCAACGGCATGGTGCTGCCGCGTCTCGGCCTCGGCACCTATCGTATGCAGGGCGATGCCTGTCGTAAGGCGGTGGAAACGGCACTGGAGCTGGGCTACCGCCATATCGACACGGCGGAGATGTACGGCAACGAGGATGCGGTTGGTGCCGCGCTGGCAACGACGTCGGTGCCGCGCTCGGAGATCAAGGTCACCAGCAAGGTCTGGTACACGAACCTGGCGCCGGACGCCATGCGCCGTGCCCATGAGGGCACGCTGACCAAGCTCGGCACCGACTATGTCGACCTCTATCTGATCCACTGGCCGGGGCCGGATATGAACCTGCCTCAGGCGCTGGAGACGCTGATGAAGATCCGGGAAGAGGGCGGTGCCAAGGCCATCGGCGTCGCCAACTTTACCGTGGCACTGCTCAAGCAGACGATCGAGGACGTCAAGGCGCCGATCGCCTGCAATCAGGTCGAGTACCATGTGCTGCTGGGCCAGGACACGCTGAGGAACTACATGCGCGAGCATGGGCTGGCGCTCACCGCCTACTGCCCGTTGGCCCAGGGGCGTCTGGCGGAGCATCGCGCGCTGGACGAAATCGGCCGCAAGCATAACGTTTCCGCCGCGCAAGTGGCGCTGGCCTGGCTGCTGAACCATGACGGCGTCGCCGCCATTCCGAAGGCCGGCCGCATCGAAAGCCAGAAGGCCAATCTCGAGGCGCTGAAGCTACGCCTCGACGCCGAGGACATGGCGGCTATCGCCACGCTACCGAAGAAGCAGCGCTGCGTCAGCCCTGGCTTCGCGCCCCATTGGGACTGAGTGTCAGGCTTCGGCGTCGTCGATCGGTTCGCAGAAGCGGATGAGATTGCCGAAGGGATCGATGACGCCGGTTTCCTTCGTTTGCCATGGCGTGATCTCGATGCCCGGGCGCATGTAGCGATAGGCCTTGCCGCTGATCTCGCGGTGGAACGCTTCCACGCCGCGCATCATCACGCGCAGCCTGGCGCCCGGGCTGCCATCGCCATGATGTTCGCTGAGATGCAGGATCAGGTCCCCGCGTGAGATCTGGCGATAGAGCGGCGCCTTGTCGTCGAAGCGGTGATCCCAATCGACCTTGAAGCCGAGGTAATCCAAATAGAATTCATCCGCCTTCGCGATGTCGAAGATGCGCAGGATGGGGATCACCCGGCCAAAAACCATATCCGACATGGGACCATCTCCTTGGAGCAGATCGCGAAGCCAAATGCTGGAAGCGATGCTCTAGATACGTAGAACCCTGGCCGCGTTCTCGTGGATGATGGCGCGGCGCTGGCGATCGTTCAGCAGATGGCCCTCGAACATCCGGTCGATCGGGTGTTCATTCCAGGGGATCGGGTGATCGGTGCCGAGCATGAGCTGGCTGACACCGACCTCCGCGATCAGATGGCGCAGCGCCTCCGGCGAGAAGACCAGCACGTCATAATACATCTGCCGGAGATATTCGGTCGGCTGCTTCTTCAGCCGGATCGCGGGATCGCAATTGGCCGGCGAGACGTAGCAGCCATAATCCATGCGTTCGGCATAGGAGGGCAGGTAACCGCCGCCATGGGCGGCGATCACCTTGAGCTTCGGGAACTTGTCCAGCGTGCCCTGGAAGATCAGGTGTTCGAGCGCGATGGAGGTGTCGAGCGGGTTGCCGATGACGTTGGACAGCCAGCCATTGCCCTGGAAGCGCTTGTTCAACTGCGGCGTGCTGGCCGGGTGGATGAAGAGGGCGGCATCCAACGCCTCGGCCTTGGCCCAGACCGGATCGAATTTGGGGTCGGCGAAGTCCAGCCCCGCGACATGGGCGCCGATCGCGGCACCCTTCAGCCCCTTGACCTTGATCGCATCCTCCAGTTCCTGGACCGCGAGGTCGGGGAATTGCAGTGAGAGCGAGCAGAATCCGGCGAAGCGGTCGGGATGGGCATGGGTCAAAGCCGCCATCGCCTCGTTGTTGATGCGGACGATCTTCTGCGACAACTCGCGCGGGGTCCCGTACCAGAACGGATTGACCGACAGCACTTCGGTGTCGATGCCCATCGCGTCCATCTGAGCCATGCGCCTGGCCATCGCCTGGGCATCCTCGGCCGTCAGCAGGAAGTCGTGCGCGCCCTTGGTCTTGGGGATATGGCTGTCGATCTTGCCGTCGAGCGCCATGAAGGCGGCGGGGAAGAAACAATGCGCGTGCACGTCGATGCTGCGCACCCGCTTGCCGCCGACGATGACCGGCAGCTTGTGATGGGCAGGCGCCTGGTCGCGCGTGGCCGTCGCGGCCTCGGCCGCATGTTTCAGGCCGCAGCCGCAGAACATGATTCCGGCAGCGGATTTCAGCAGGTTTCTGCGCTTCATCATCCTGTATCGCACCTTCTGTTGGGGCGTTTTGGCTTGGCGGAGGTGCTGCTTCAGGTCGGCGGCGTGACGTTGAGGCTCTGGGTCCAGATCTCGCAGATCGTCAGGACGCCGAACAGGATGCCGTAGCGGATACGGGCGCGCTGCGTGTTCTCCGCCCGGATGACCGGAAAGTCCTTGCCGTATTCATAGACGCCCAGGGTGAACAGCACGATGCCGATTGGCAGCGCCGGCACGACGATGATCCAGCCCATCGCGTTCCGGACGATGATGTCCATGACCTGCCAGGACTGGACGTCCTTCAGCCGGTTCTGCAGCAGGCGAGCGAGCGCCAGCAGGCTGAAGAGCAGATGAGGGGCGGCCAGCAGGAAATAGAAGGAGTAGGCCCGGAAGCTCGGCTGATACAGCTTCAGACACAGGATGACGAAGGTCCACAGGTACAGCGCCGTGAAGATCCACGGGATGTAGTCGTCGCTGATGTGGGTGAAGTAGCTGAGGATGCTCATCAAGAAGCTCGGGCAGCAAAAATCACGACGAGACAAAAATCACGACGAGACAAAAAATCACGGCGAGAATAGCCCTTCCTAGATGATCACGCCATCGGTCATCGGCGGGCCGCCGCTCAAGTCCCGGCGCAGGAAGCCGATCAGCGCGCGCAGCTTGCGCGGCACCCGGCGCCGGTCGGCATAATAGAGCATCAGGCCGGCGAGCGGCGGGCTCCATTCCGGCAGGAGGCGTATCAGCCGGCCATCGTCGAGGAAGCGCTCGATATAGCCGTTGATCATGTAGGCGATGCCCAGCCCGTCCAGCGCCGCCTGCACCAGCGCCGCGGAATCGTTGAGGATCAGCCGGCCGGAAACGGCAAGCTCGACCTCCTCCTCATCCTTGATGAAGCACCAGCGCTCGACCTGCCCGGTGGTGGCGTGGCGGAAGCCGATGCAGTCATGGCTAAGCAAGTCGCGCGGGCTCTTCGGCATGCCATGGCGCGCGATATAATCGGGGGAGGCCACGACATGAGCGGTGATCGATGGGCCGATCTTGACGCCGACCATATCGCGCTCGACCAGATCGCCGAAGCGGATGCCGGCATCGAAACCTCGGCCGACGATGTCGACGAGCTGGTTGTCGATCGAGATTTCCAGATCGATCTCGCGATAAGTCGTGAGGAAGGCGCGCAGGATCGGCTGCAGCACGATCATATAGGCCGCACGCGGCACGTTGAGACGCAGGAGGCCCGATGGCCTGGCCGCATCGTCGCCCAGTTCCTCGGCCGCGGCCGATAATTCCTGGATCGCCGGCGCCACCCGTTCGAGATAGCGCAACCCCGCCTCGGTCAGGCTGACGCTGCGGGTCGTGCGGTTGAACAACGGTACGCCCAGACGCATCTCCAGGCCCCGGATCGTCTGGCTGACCGCCGAGGGCGAGACGCCCAACCGGACGGCGGCGGCGGAGAAGCTTTGCAGCTCCGCCACACAGGTGAATGCCACAAGCCCATCCAGTTGATCCTGCCGCATCGTGCCGGCTTATCCTCATCTCTTGATCCTCGCGGGAAGCGAGGCGGAGGCGCACTTTAGCCAACCCTTCGCGGCCATTCAAAGGTCATCGGCAAACGGTCGACGCCAGCGATCCTGTGCGAAGCATCTCAATGCCTGAATGACATGTGGCTCTGTGACTCGATCCACATCGCCGCCGCCCCGCGGCCCTGGTCGCGCAGGCTCAGGAGCTGCGCCCAGTCGAGGCTCGACGGGTTCTCCGGCAGTCTGGAGATGACCAGGCGCTCGATATGCGGCGGCGAGGGACGCTCGGATATCGCGCGCAATTCGTCGAGCAGCGGCCGCGAGAACACGATCTGGTTCAGCCGATCGTTGATCTCGCGCGCGCTTTTCGGCAGGTCGCCATGCTGCCGGGCCGGCATCAGCTCGACCAGCAGGACCGGCAAATGGCGGAAACTGTCGGCAAGCGGACGGACCGGCGGATTGGCGGTGTAGCCGCCGTCCCAATAGAAATCGCCGTCGATCTCGACCGCTTGGTGCAGCAGCGGCAGGGTGGTCGAGGCCAGGATGGCATCCAGCGAGATCGTCTCGTTGGTGAAGATGCGGCAGGCACCGTCGCTGATCCGAGTGGCCGAAATGAACAGGCGCGGGCAGTGCCGATGGTGCAGAGCCTCGATATCGATCTCTTGGGCCAGGATGTCGCGCAAGGGGTTCCGGTCGAGCGGGTTGAACTGATAGGGCGAGAACATCCGCGTCAACAGGTCGAAGGCGGCGCTCCCGGCTTCCGCGCCCAGCTTGGGCAGCAACGGGAAATCGCCGAAGGGCGTGAAACGCGCCGCCTTGCTTATCTTCTGCCAGACCCGTTCCAGCGCCTCCGCGGCATCGTCAGGGCCATCGGTCGTCCAATGGCTCGCCAGCACGCAGGCATTGACGGCACCGGCGCTGGCACCGCTGAGTGCCGCCGGCAAGACGCCGCCATCCTCCAGGATGCGATCGAGCACCCCCCAGGTGAAGGCGCCGAGCGGCCCGCCGCCCTGCAGCGCCAGCGACCAAAGCTTGGGCGGCGGAGCATGACGCGGCCGGGGTGCGCGTTGAGGGGTGCCCCTTGCCGGTTCCTGGGGTGAAGCCTGCTCCGGCGGCTCCGCCGTGGGCGCGTTGCGTACGAAGGCTTCGGGCTGTTGAGGTTCTGCCCGACGAGCCTCTGGCCGAGGAGCCTCTGGCCTCTGAGCTTCTGGCTTCTGGGGTTCCGGCTTCTGGCTTTCCAGCTTCTGGGGTTCCGGTCTCTGGGGCTCGGGTTTCCGGGCTTCCGGTTGCGGCGTTGCCTGCCGGGACGCTTCTGGCCGGGATGCTTCTGGCCGAGACGCTTCTGGCCGAGACGCTTCTGGCCGAGATGTTTCTGGCCGAGATGTTTCCGGTCGCGCGGCTTCGGTCGACGTCGAGATGGAGGGCGGCGTGCGCGCGTCGGCGGGCTCGGGCTTGGGCTCCGTCTTCAGGGGCGGCGGTTCCTGGACCGGCGCCCCGGTTTTTGCCGGTTCGGTGGACAGCTTGGGGGGCGCTGCCGAGGGCTCCGCCTGCGGGGCGGCATCCGTGGCGGCCTTGGGCTCGACATCGGCCCCGGCCTTGGCGCTTTCCGCTGCCTTCTCCGCCGTCCTGTCCTCAGGGGGCTTTTCTCCCGCCGCCTTGTTCATGGGCGGTGGCATGTCGAGCCGCGGGGAAGCCGTGCGCAAGGATTTGGGCAAGTCGGGCGGGCTCGGCTCCAACCGGAGCGGTCCCTGCCTGCCACGCGGCGTCTCGGCCAGGGTCGGCGTCGGTCGTTCTGCCGGCCTGTCGAAGCTGGGTTCGGGCGGTTGTGCCGGGGCTGGCCTGGTCCCCATCGGCGACATCATCGCGGGCAGGATCGGTGCCGGTCGCGGCGGCGGCGCCTTGGGCTCGGCCTTGGCCGGTTCGGTTTTGGCAGGTTCGGTCCTGGTTGGGGCGGCATCGGCCCTGGCGGCCTGAGGCGAGGCAGCTTGAGGCGGAACAGCTTGAGGCTGCGCAGCCTGGGGCTGGGTGGCTTCGGGTGGCGTGGGCTTGGGGGTGGCGGCCGTGGATGGCTGCTCCGGCTGGGGTTGCTGCCTGATGCCGGGCGGCGGTTCGGCCTGGTTTGGGTCGACGCCGGGGGGCGGACCGAAGAAGGACCGTCCGCCGCCTGCAGGCGGCG
>DATJJW010000228.1:0-40159 GCA_035491935.1 Allostellaceae bacterium
GCCCATCCTGACCCTGCCCATCCTGACCCAGCCCATCCTGACCCTGCCCATCCTGACCCAGCCCATCCCCTGGCACCACGGCCGTGACGGGTTCCGGTGCCGCCAAGGTCGTGGCGATGCCGACCAGCATCAGCGCCGCCATCGTGGCATAGGCGCCGGTCCAGCCGAAGCCGGCGGCGGCATAGAGCGCGCCGGCACCCGAGGCGATCATGCCCAGGCGATAGCCGAACTGCGTCGCCGCAGCGCCGGCCCCCTGCTCATCCGCCGTCAGAATCTCGACGCGATAGGCATCGATGACGATATCCTGGCTGGCCGACAGGAACGCGACCCCGACGGCCCAGAGCGCCGTGGTCCAGGCGTCGGTGGGGTCGGTGCGCCCCAGCCCCCATATCGCGAGCGCCAGCAGGATCTGGATGAAGAGCAGCCAGGAACGGCGCCGCCCGAGCCAGGCCGTCAGCAGCGGCAACGGCACGCGATCGAGGAACGGCGCCCACAATACCTTGAAGTTATAGGCGGTCTGGACCAGCGCATAGGCGCCGATGGCGCCAAGCATGACATGCGCCTCGGTCAGGCGCACGGCGAGCGTGGCGCCGGTCAACGCCAGCGGCAGCCCGCTGGCGAAACCCATCAGCAGGACGAAGATGAGGCGCGGGCGGCCATAGACCGCCAGCAACCCCTTCATGGCGATGCGATTCCGTCGCCGCTACGCCGCATCGGTTTACGGGGTCAAGCCTCGACGTCGGCCGCGACGCGCATGGACACGATCTTGTCGGGATTGTCGACAGTGCCGTTGCGCGCCGCGCTGCCCTTCTTGATCTGGTCGACGAATTCCATGCCGGAGACGACCTCACCCCAGACCGAATACTGGCGGTCGAGATGCGGCGACGGCGCGAGCATGATGAAGAACTGACTGTCGGCCGAGTTCGGATTGGCGGTACGCGCCATGGAGCAGACGCCGCGCGCATGATGGATGTCGGAGAACTCGGCATCGAGCTTGGTGCCCGAGCCGCCGGTGCCGTCGCCGCGCGGGCAGCCGGTCTGCACCATGAAGCCGTCGATCACCCGGTGGAAGACGATACCGTCATAGAACTTCTCGCGCGCCAGGCGCTTGATCTGCGCGACGTGGTTCGGTGCCACCTCCGGCTTCATCGCGATCACGACCCGGCCAGCCGGCACGTCGAGATAGAGGGTGTTCTCAAGATCGGCCGTCATGCCGCTACTCCTGGTTATTCAAGCTGTGCCTTATCGGCGTGAATGCGAGCGGACCATAAAACAGTACCGCCGGCAAGCCAATGCCTGCCGGCGGTATCGTCCGCTCAAGCCTCCGCGGCGGCGCGGCTGGCGCGCTTGCGGTCGTTGGGGTCGAGCAGCTTCTTGCGCAGCCGCACGCTTTTCGGCGTGACCTCGACCAGCTCGTCGTCCTGGATATAGGCGATCGCCTGCTCCAGCGTCATGAGCCTCGGCGGGGTCAGGCGCACCGCCTCATCCTTCGAGGTCGTACGGATGTTGGTGAGCTGCTTGCCCTTGAGCGGGTTGACCTCAAGGTCGTTGTCGCGGTTGTGCTCGCCGATGATCATGCCCTGATAGACCGCCGCACCCGGCACGATGAACATCGGGCCGCGATCTTCAAGGTTCCACAGGGCATATGCCACCGCCGTACCGCCATCGGTCGAGATCAGCGCGCCGTTGCGGCGGCCTTCGATCGGGCCCTTATAGGGCGTGTAGCCATGGAACAGCCGGCTCATCAGACCCGTGCCGCGCGTATCGGTCATGAACTCTCCCTGATAGCCGATCAGCCCGCGCGACGGCGCCAGGAAGGTCACACGCGTCTTGCCGCCGCCAGACGGCCGCATGTCGGTCATCTCGGCCTTGCGCAGGCTCATCTTCTCGACAACGACGCCCGAATACTCGTCATCGACGTCGACCTGCACTTCCTCGACCGGCTCCATGCGCTGGCCGTTCTCGCTCTTGAACAGCACGCGCGGGCGCGAGATCGACAACTCGAAGCCTTCGCGGCGCATGTTCTCGATCAAGACGCCCAGCTGCAACTCGCCGCGGCCGGCCACTTCCAGCGCATCCTTGTCACTGGTCTCCCGCACTTCGATCGCGACATTGCCTTCGGCTTCGCGCATCAGACGCTCGGCGATCATGCGGCTCGTGACCTTCGAGCCCTCGCGGCCAGCCAGCGGGCTGTCATTGACCGAGAAGGTCATGGCCAGTGTCGGCGGGTCGATCGGCGTCGACGCGAGCGGCCCGGCCACTTCGGGGGCGGCGATGGTGTCGGCGACCGTGGTCTGGGTCAGGCCCGCGATGGCGATGATGTCGCCGGCGACAGCACTCTCAACCGGCACGCGCTCGAGGCCACGGAAGGACAGCAGCTTGGACAGACGGCCCTGCTCGATGACCTTGCCGTCGCGCGACAGGGCCTTCACCGGCATGTTGACCTTGGCGACGCCGCTGGCGATGCGGCCGGTCAGCACGCGGCCGAGATAGGGATCGGCCTCCAGCGTGGTCGCCAGCATGGCGAAGGGCGCATCGAGATCGCCCACGGGCGGCTGGACATGGCGTACGATCAGCTCGAACAGCGGCGCCAGATCCTTGCGCGGCCCGTCCAGCTCCTCGCAGGCCCAGCCGTTGCGGCCGGAGGCGAACAGCGTCGGGAAATCGAGCTGGTCGTCATTGGCGTCCAGCACGGCGAACAGGTCGAAGACCTCGTTGTGCACTTCCTGGACGCGGGCGTCGGGCCGGTCGACCTTGTTGATGACGACGATCGGCTTCAGCCCCTGCTTCAGCGCCTTGCCGACGACGAACTTGGTCTGCGGCATCGGGCCTTCGGCGGCATCGACCAGCACGACCACGCCGTCGACCATGCTCAGGATACGCTCCACCTCGCCGCCGAAATCGGCGTGGCCGGGCGTGTCGACGATGTTCAGCCGCGTGTCCTTCCAGACCACCGATGTGCACTTCGCCAGGATGGTGATGCCGCGCTCGCGTTCCAGATCGTTCGAATCCATGGCCCGTTCGGCCACTTGCTGATTGGCCCGGAAGGCACCGGACTGGCGCAGCAGCGCATCGACGAGGGTCGTCTTGCCATGGTCGACGTGCGCGATGATGGCAATGTTGCGGATATCCATAAGGGGTGTCGAACTCTCTTACTTGTCGTCGATGAGGATAGGGGCGACGAGGACGGCGAGATCGGCCTCGGGCCGGGCGCCGTAGTGGCTGATGATCTCGCCGGCGCAGAGCCCGCCGAGTTGGGCGCAAGTCTTCAGGCTGCGCCCTGTGGTGAGGCCATAGAGGAAGCCCGCGGCATAGAGATCGCCGGCGCCGGTGGTGTCGATGACCCGCGTGACCTTGGCGGCCGGTACGGCAATGACCTCCTCGGCCGTCACCACTACCGAACCTTCGGCGCTGCGAGTGAGCGCCGCCAGGCCGCACGCGCCGCGCACCCGCGATACCGCCTGGTCGAAATCGCACTGGTAGAGCGACGTGATCTCCGCCTCATTGGCGAAGAGGATGTCGACATGCTTCTCGACCAGATCCAGGAAGGCGGCGCGGTGGCGTTCGACACAAAAGGCATCCGACAGGGACAGCGCCACCTTGCGGCCGGCGGCATGGGCAATCTCAGCCGCCTTGTGGAAGGCTTCCTTGGCTGCGGGCGGATCGTAGAGATAGCCTTCGAGGTAGGTGATCTCCGCGGAACGCACCAGATCCGCGTCGATATCCTCCGCGCCCAGTGAGGCGCAGGCGCCGAGATAGGTGTTCATGGTGCGCTGGGCGTCCGGCGTCACCAGAATGATGCAGCGCGCAGTGTCAGCCCCGTCAGTCGCGGGCTTGGTCGGGAAGACGACGCCCATCGAAGTCAGGTCGTTGCTGAAGATCTTGCCGAGCAGATCGTTGCGTACCTTGCCAATGAAGCCCGCCTTGCCGCCCAACGCGGCGATGCCGGCGATGGTGTTGGCGACGGAACCGCCAGAGCTTTCCCGCGCGGCGCCGATGCCGAGCGCCTGGTACAGGCTGCCAGCCTCCTCGCCGTCGATCAGCTTCATCGCGCCCTTGGTCAAGCCACGGCGCGCGATGAACGCGTCATCGGCGTCTGCGATGATATCGACGATCGCGTTGCCGATGCCGAGCACGGACAGCCGAGGCTTGGTCATAAAATACTCCTATTTAGGGGCGGTTATTTTGCGGCGCAGTATTCTCATTTTGGCCCGGCGCTGGCAATGCCCCTGGCCGCAAGGCTAATATCCGCGCCCTACCTATCTGACAAACCAAAGCCCCGAGCCGTCTTTGCCACCCACAACATCCTCGCCCTTCGCGGCTGCCACATCAGCGCTGGTCCGCGCCATCACGCAACTGCCGGAGCCGGAGATGCGCCGGCCGATGATCCGTTCGCTGCTGCTGACCATCGCGGTCATCGTGGTGCTATGGCTGATCATCGCCACGGTGCTGTCGTCGAGCCTGGCCGACAATGCCTATCTGCGCTGGGCGATCCGCGTCGCGGGCGTACTCGCCACCCCGGTCCTGACCTGGCTGCTCTTTCCCAGTATCACCACCGGCATCCTGGGTTTCTATGCCGAGTCCATCATGGCCGCGGTCGAACATCGGCACTACCCCGAACAGTCACCGCCGCCCGAAACCCGCTGGGGCGACCAGATACGCAGCCTGCTGACGCTAATGGGGCTAGGCATTCTGCTGAATATTGCGGTTTTACCGCTTTATTTGTTCTTTCCGGGTGCGAATTGGGTTCTTTTTATCCTCATGAACGGCTACCTTTTCGGCCGTAGCTTTTTCGATCTGGTGATGCTACGGCGTCTCGATTGGAAAACGACGCGACGGATGTGGCCGCAATATCGTGGCGCGTTCTTCCTTATGGGCGCGTTGCTTGCAGGGCTTTTCTCGATCCCGTTGGCCAATCTTCTGGCCCCGGTGATCGGCACGGCGGCGGGAGTCCATTTGGCTGAGAGCTACCGGCCCCGCCACCGGCTGGACAGGAACATTGGAAATTGACTGATACAGCAAGGGGAGAATTGCCGATGTTTGGCCGCAAGAAATCGGAAAACGAAGGCACACAACCAGATACAGAACTCAGCCCCGAGGAATTGGTAGCCCCCTTGGCGAAGACGCCCGCAAAGCCGTCGACGCCGGCAACCCCTCAGGTCCCGCCTTTCGCCACGCGCTCTCCGGGTCCGCAGCTGCCGTCGCGTCCGGCCATGCCGGGAGCGCCGACGGGCCCCTCCGCATCCAGCGAGGCGGCTTCGACGACACCTGCCGCGCCCAGCGCCCCTACTCTGCCGTCGCGTCCGAGCATCGACGGTCTGCAACGTCCGACCATTCCCGCCCAGCTCAAGTCAACGGAAGCTAAACCTATGCGTCATCTCATCGTCGGACCGGAAATCTCCCTCAACGGCGAGATCAACTCCTGCGACCGCTTGCTGGTCGAAGGCAATGTCGAGGCGAACCTCGCCAACTGCCTGGAAGTCGAGATTGCCGAGACCGGGTTGTTCAAGGGTCAGGCGACCGTTGACGAGATGGAACTGCGCGGCCGTTTCGAGGGCACGCTGACCGTGAAGAAGCGCCTGCTGATCCGTTCGACCGGCAAGGTCTCCGGCACGATCGTCTACGGCCAGATCGAGATGGAATGTGGCGGCCAGATCTCGGGCGAAGTGCGCGCCAACCCGATGGAGTCGAGCAGCTCGGCCTCGGCACCCGAGCCGAGCCTGAACCTCAGCAGCGATCCCGGCCTGATGCGCCGCGAGCGCACGGCGCCGTCGGTGACCGACGTCAACCCGGCGCAGCCGCACCTGAACTGATCAGCCGGATCAACCGCCGGAGCAGTTTGGCCGAGCACCTTCGATGCCGTGATTTCTTGAGCACGGCATCAATCAATTCTTAGCCTCTTTCCCGTACCGTTCCCGACCAAGGTCGCGACGGTGCGGGAAGCGTTGGTTTCAACCACAACGTGGTCACCATTCGGGCCTGTGAATTCGATTGGCCTTATCCCGGGCGATGGGGATCGCCGGGACAAGGCTCGCTGTTGGAAGGATGCGGGGGTCGTGCCTGGGGTCGTTGCAGGAAGCCGGACATCGGGGAGCGCCCGTGCGCTCAATGTCCGTACACGGACAAAGCATCAGATGACGGCCTGGGCGTTACGCCTGATGGCCGTGGGAATCGTGACATCCGCGCTGGCCGCATGTACCGGCGTCGGCCAGCCTTCCTCGTCGCCGCAGGCCTATGCCGGCCTGGCGCCCATCCGCCTCGCGGGGCTGGCGCCGACGCAGATCGCCGCCCTCGACAATCTGTCGAAGACCGAGATCCTGGCCAAGCTCGGCCAACCCGATTTCACCCGCCGCGATCCACCGGCCGAGATCTGGCAGTATCGCAGCGTCGGCTGTGTGCTCGACCTGTTCATGTATCCGCAGGGTGCCGGCGACCTGCACGTCGCCCACGCGGTATCGCGTGACCCCGCCAGCACCGTATCCCCGCAGGATAGCTGTACACCTTTCCCGGCACCAAAGGTGACGGCGGCCAGCTAAACCGGCCGCTAAACCGGGTCTGGCACCAGCATCTGGGTGAGGCGCTGGTGCCAATAGGGATAGGCCGGCGTCACCGCGCTGGCAGCATCCAGACGCGATACCTGATCCTTGGTCAGGGTCCAGCCGACCGCGCCGAAATTCTGGATCAGCTGTTCCTCGTTGCGCGCGCCGACGATGACCGTGGCGACGGTCGGCCGTTGCAGCAGCCAGTTGAGTGCCACCTGCGGCACGGTCTTGCCCGTCTCTCGGGATACCTCGTCCAGCGCATCGACAACCTCGTAGAGGTAATCGTCGGCGACCTGCGGCCCCTGCTCGGCCGTCTTGTGCAGGCGGCTCGTCTCCGGCAGGGGCTGGCCGCGGCGGATCTTGCCGGTGAGCCGGCCCCAGCCGAGCGGGCTCCAGACGACGGCGCCGACACCCTGATCCAGGCCCAGAGGCATCAGCTCCCACTCATAGTCGCGGCCGACGAGCGAGTAATAGGCCTGGTGCGCGACGTAGCGCGCGTAGCCGTAGCGCTCGGAGATCGACAGCCCCTTCATCAGCGACCAACCGGAGAAGTTGGAGGCGCCGATGTAACGGATCTTGCCGGCGCGCACGAGATCATCGAGCGTGCTCAGCGTCTCCTCCATCGGCGTGTGAAGGTCGAGGGCGTGGAGCTGGAACAGGTCGATATGGTCGGTCTGAAGCCGTTTCAGCGCCGCCTCGACCGCCTCGATCAGATGGAAGCGCGAGGAGCCCAAATCATTGGGCCCGTCGCCCATCGGAAATGTCGCTTTGGTCGAGATCAGCACCTTGTCGCGCCGACCTTTGACCGCCTCGCCCAATATCTCCTCGGCCATGCCGTTGGAATAGACATCGGCGCTGTCGAACATGGTGACCCCGGCATCCAGACAAAGATCGACCAGCCGCGTCGCCTCCTTGACGTCGGCAGCGCCCCAAGCCTTGAAGAACTCGTTACCGCCACCGAAAGTGCCGGTACCGAAGCTGAGGACGGGCACTTTCAATCCTGACGCGCCCAGACGGCGATATTCCATGGCATGGCTCCTTGAACGGGGGTGTTTCACCCTGCGAGCCGGTACCTAACCCCTACCGGGGCTGGCGATGCCCCGTCACCTCGGCCCCGGCATCGGCGGGCAGCCTTAACGTATTCACGACACCGGCAACCGCAAGAAGGCCGATCAGCAGAAACGCGATGCGGAACGTCGCGGTCGTCGGCTCGGCGACGGTAACGCCATGCTGCATCAACGCGGCGATACGCAGCACCAGGGCGCCACAGGTCACGCCCAGCGCGGCATTGGCCTGCTGCAGCATGCTGGCGAACATATTGGCATTGCCCATCTTGTCCGACGGGATATCGGCGAAGCCCATGGTGGTGATGACCGTGTACTGCATCGAGCGCGTCATGCCGCCGATCAGCAGGATCAGGCACATCAGCGCCACCGGCATGCTGTGCGTGATCGCGGCGCAGGCGATGAAGGAGCCGACGCCGACCAGGCCGTTGCCCAGCATGACGCCGCGAAAGCCGAAGCGGCGCAGGATCGGCGTCGTCGCGGGCTTGATCAACAGGTTGCCGGCGAAGAGACACAGCACGAGCAATCCTGATTCGAACGCGCTCATGCCCAACCCCAGCTGCAGCATCAGCGGCATCAGGAAGGGCACGGCGTTGAAGGCGATGCGGAACAGCGAGCCGCCGATGGCCGTACCGGCGAAGGCCGGGATCGACAGAATCGAAAGGTCGAGCACCGGATGCGCCGCCCGCCTGAAATGCCTGAGCGCCACCACGCTCGCCACCACGCCCAGTATCAGGATCGACAGCGTCTCCGCCCAGGGCGTGGGTTCGCGCCCCAGCAGCTCCAGCCCATAGAGCAGCGGCACCAGCGCCAGCACGAACAGGCCGAAGCCCGCGGCATCGAAAGGGCGTTCCGGTCCCTTGTCGTTGGGCACCAGCGCCAGGGCCATGGCGAACCCCAGCAGACCCAGCGGCACATTCATCAGGAAGACCAGGCGCCAGGTGAAATATGTCGTCAGGAACCCGCCGATCGGCGGCCCCAGGATCGGCGCCACCAGTCCCGGCCAGACGATATAGGCGACCGCCTTCATCACCTCGCTCTTCTCGGTATTGCGCATCACGACCAGACGGCCGACCGGCACCATCATGGCGCCGCCGATGCCCTGGAGCACGCGGGCGGCGACGAAGGTCCAGATGCCCTCCGCCATCGCGCCCATCACCGAGGCGAAGGTGAACACGGCGATCGCCGCCGCAAAGACATTGCGCGCGCCGATGCGGTCGGAGATCCAGCTGCTCGCCGGGATGAAGGCGGCGATGGTCATGACATAGGCGCTCATGCCGATGTTGAGATCGACCGCCGGCACGCCGAAGCTCTGGCCCATGGCGGGCAGGCTCGGCGCGATCACATTGACGTCGAGATTCTCCATGAAGAACGCGCCGGCGACGAGATAGACCGTCCAGCGGGTGCGCCCGGATGCGAGGAACATGGGATCGGGCCCGTAACCATCAGTACGGAAATAGGATATAGACCGAGGCCGGCCGATTGTCCTCATCTGAGATGGCCTGAGACGCCCCATATCGGCTCTTCACTGAAATACCGCGCCTGGCATAGTCTTGGCACCCTTTGGAATCAGTGGAGAAGCAGATCATGGAGATCGGCTGGATCGGCCCCGGCAAGCTGGGCCTGGCAATGGCGGCAAAGGCGGTCCAGGCCGGCCACAAGGTCACGGCTTTCGTCCGCGACCCGGCCAAGGTGCCGGCTGTCGAGGCCAAGGGCGTCGGCGCCGCAGGTTTCACGCAAGCCGCCGGCCATGCCGTCATCTTCACCTGCCTGCCCGATGACAAGGTGCTGGTCGAGGTGGCGGGCAAGCTGATCCCGGCGATGGCGCAAGGCCACCTGCTGGTCGAGACCAGCACCGTCTCCGCCGAGGCCTCGCGCGCCGTGGCGGAGATCGCCGCTGCCCGTGGCGTAGCCTATCTGCGCGCACCCGTCTCCGGCAACCCGATCGTCGTCAATGCCGGCAAGGCAGCCATCATGGCCAGCGGCCCGAAGGACGGGTTCGAGAGGGCCAAGCCGATCTTCGACAGCTTCGCCGTGGCCACGCACTACCTTGGCGATGGCGAACAGGCGCGCGTGGTCAAGCTGGCGATGAACCTGCTGATCGCGGTGACCTGCGGCATGATCGGCGAGGCGATGGCGCTTTCGGCCAGCAGCGGCGTCGACGAGAAGGTCTTCCTCGACATATTGGGCTCGACGGCGCTGGCCTCGCCCTTCATCCAGGGCAAGATCGCGGCGCTCAAGGCAAACGACATGACGCCGACCTTCCAGGGCAGCCAGATGATGAAGGATCTGAGTCTGGCCCTGGCCGAGGCCAATCGCGCCGGCGTGCCGGCACCGCTCACGGCGCTGACCTTGACGCAATATGCGGCGCTGGCCGTGACCGGCGAACTGGAGCAGGACTTGGTCGCCGTCGCCAAGCTGGCCGGGCGCTTCCTGCCGCGCGGCTGACACGATTCAACGCTATCAGAAGAACCATGAGGGGGAGGATGTCATGACGCGCATTGGGGGGATTCTGGCTGCCGGCTTGCTGGCGGCGGCAACGCTCGGGATTTCGGCCCAGGCAAAGCCGCTGCCGCCCCTGGTGCTGGAGCATGACAGTTCCTTCTACATCCCCGGCGAGTATGTCGACAGCCCCGAGGGCAAGGTGCCGGACGGCGCCATGTATGTCCATGCGCTGATCCCGGCCAAGCGCACGCATAAATATCCGCTCGTGATGATCCACGGCATCAACTCGACCGGCTCGATTTTCGAGGGCACGCCTGACGGTCGGGAGGGCTGGGCCCAGTTCTTCGTGCGCGCGGGCTATGCCGTCTATGTCGTCGACCAGCCGGCACGCGGCCGCTCGCCCTATTTCCCCGAGATCGACGGGCCGATCCCGGCGCCGGCCGAATCACGCATCCAGACGCTGGAGGAAGGCTACACCGCGCCGGAGGTCTACAACAAATACCCGCGCGCCCATCTGCACACGCAATGGCCGAGCGACAGCCCGCTCAAGGGCCGCGCGGGCGACCCGGTCTTCGACGCCTTCATCTCCAGCTCCGTACGCTCGATCCCGACCGCGACCGGCGTGTCGGAGCGGCTGACCAAGCGGGCGGGCGCCTTGCTGCTCGACCGCATCGGCCCGGCGATCCTGCTCACCCATTCCCAGGGCGGCGCCTTCGGCTGGCAGATCACCGACGCCCGGCCGAATCTGGTCAAGGGCATCATCGCGATCGAGCCGGCGGCGACGCCGACATATCCGCCCAGCGGATCGAGCGCCCCGGCCTATGGCATCACCGGTACGCCCATCACCTACGCACCACCGATCACCGATGCCAAGCAACTCGCCCGCGCGGCCCAGGACAAGCCCGACGCGCCGGGCCTCAAGCGCTGCTATCTGCAGGCCGAACCGGTGCATGGGCTGCCTACCCTTCAGGGCCGGCCGATCGCCATTGTCGTCAGCGAGGCCTCGCCTCTGGCCGACCGCATCCATTGCGTCTCGGATTATCTCAAGCAGGCGGGCGTGCCCAACGACTTCATCCGGCTGGAGAATGTCGGCATCCACGGCAACAGCCACGAGATGATGGTCGAGCGCAACAGCGACCGGATCGCCCGCTACCTTGCCGGCTGGCTTGCCCAACATCGGCTCTGATCCCGACCCGGCATCAATACTCCGGTAAGATTTCGACAAGAATTCTCCCAAGCTTCACCACCATCCCCATAGAGACGAGGAAACGCGACCCGTGGTCGAAATCCAGGAACAGATCGAAAAAGCCGTCGAAGAGGCTGAAGAGGCGCATGAGGCCAAGGGCGCGCGGTTCCGCAACCGCGTCGCCATATATGTCGGCCTGGTAGGATTGGCGCTGGCCATCGTCCATATGGCCGGCGCCGCGGCCTCGAAGCATGCCATGCTTTCCGGCCTCGAGACCTCGGACACCTATGCCTATTACCAGGCCAAGGTGATCCGCACCTCGATCCTCGAAAGTACCACGGCCACCCTCAACCAGATCGGCGCCACGACCCAGGATAATGCGGTCAAAGCCAAGATCGCCGACCAGACCAAGAGCTGGGCGGCCGATATCCAGAAAATGACCGACGATCCCAAAGGCGGCCACGGCGAGAAGCAGTTGCTGGCCACGGCCGGCAAGAGCCATCAGCGTCAGCTGCGCTCGATGGCCCGGGACGAGAATTACGATCTGGCGGAGACGCTGCTGCAGGTCGCCATCGTCTTCGCCTCGATCTCGATCGTCGCGACGTCGCCCGCCCTGGTCGGCGCTTCGGTGGTGATGGCGATATTGGGGGCACTCGCCGGCTTGAATGGCTGGCTGCTGCTGGTCGAGCTGGTCTAGACGCTCCGGGGCGGGCCGCCGCGGTGCGGTAGCCCGCTCCCGTTGTCAGGGCCGTGTGCACGGCATAGTGTCGCGGGTGATGGTTCCCCTACCGGGGATTAAAAGGGAACGCGGGTAAGGCTTTACGCCGATGCCCGGGCTGTCCCCGCAACTGTAGGCGGAGAGCCGATCGCCACTGGCCACTGGGCAACCGGGAAGGCGGCGATGCGGCGGAGACCCGCGAGCCAGGAGACCTGCCATCAAACGGCGTCAACGCTAACGCATCGGGCGGGGTGTCTCGGTGGGCAGGGTCTTTGCCGGACCCGGTCTTGTTCGCGGTGACAGCGCCATGAACAGGCAGTCCAATGCTTTCACTTCTCAACCATATCTTCAACGACGGCACCGCCAATCTCCGCGGCAGGATCATCGGCATCTACGCCTTCCTGATCGCCATGAATATCGGTGCTTGGATCTGGGCCTTCGTCTCGTTCCACGGCCAGCCAGCCATGCTGGGCACCGCGTTGCTGGCCTATACTTTCGGGCTGCGCCATGCGGTCGATGCCGACCATATCGCGGCGATCGACAACGTCACGCGCAAGCTGATGCAGGAGAACAAGCGGCCGATCGCCGTGGGCTTCTTCTTCTCCATGGGTCATTCGCTCGTCCTGGTGATCGGCGTCGCCGCGATCGCGCTCACCGCAGCAACGCTCGAAGACCGCTTCAACACCTTCAACGATGCGGCCGGCACCGTCAGCACGATCGTCTCGACCGGCTTCCTGTTGCTGATCGCGATCATGAACCTGATGATCGCGATCTCGGTCTATCGCACTTTCCGCCACGTCCGACGCGGCGGCCAGTATGTCGATGAGGATTTCGACATGCTGCTGAACAGGCGCGGGCTTCTGGCCCGGCTGTTCCGGCCGATGTTCCGTCTGGTGCACAAGAGCTGGCACATGGCGCCGCTAGGCTTCCTGTTCGGCCTGGGCTTCGATACGGCGACCGAGGTGACGCTGCTCGGCATCGCCTCGACGCAGGCCGCCCATGGCATGTCGCTCTGGCCGATCCTGACATTTCCGCTGCTGTTCGCCGCCGGCATGTCGCTCATCGACACGACCGACGGCATCATGATGCTGGGCGCCTATGGCTGGGCCTTCGTCAAGCCGATCCGCAAGCTCTACTACAACCTCACCATCACCCTGGTCTCGGTGCTGGTGGCGCTTATCGTCGGCGGCATCGAGGGCCTGGGCCTCATCGGCGACGAGTTTGCCCTCAAGGGCTGGTTCTGGGACCAGATCGGCACGTTGAACGACAATTTCGGGTTCCTGGGATATGTCATCATCGGCATCTTTATCCTGAGCTGGCTGATCTCGGCCGCGGTCTATCGCCTCAATCGCTATGACCAGCTGGAAATCGCCGGATCGGATGGACAACCTTAACCTTTTAGGCAGGAAGGGACAGGACGGGCATGGGCGAGTTCGAACGCTGGGAAGGCCGTTTCGCGGCCGGCGATTATATCTTCGGCAAGGCTCCCAATTACTTCCTGGCGGCCTGCCAACCCCTCCTGCCCAAGAGCGGCGCGGCGTTGTCGATCGCCGATGGCGAAGGCCGCAACGGCGTCTGGCTGGCGCTGCAGGGCCTCACCGTCACCACCATCGACTTTTCGCCGACGGCCCAGGCCAAGGCCCGCCGCCTGGCCGAAGAAATGGGCGTCGAGATCGCCATCCACACCACCGATGTCCATGCCTGGGCCTATCCCAAGGCCGCTTTCGACGTGGTGGTCGAGATCTTCGCACAATTCTCGACCCCGGCCGAACGCCAGGTCAAATGGGCCAATATGAAAGCCGCCCTCAAGCCCGGTGGCCTGCTGGTCATCCAGGGCTATACGCCCAAGCAGCTGGAATACGGCACCGGCGGGCCGAAGGAGCTCAGCCATCTCTATACGCGGGAGATGCTGAGCACCGCCTTCGCCGATCTCCACGATCTCCACTTCACCGAGGAGGAGCTGGAAATGCACGAAGGCGGCGCCCATCACGGCATGTCCGCCGTCATCGGCATGACGGCGCGGAAATAAGTCGCTCCGTCGGCCATCTAGCGGCGATTTCCTGCGCGCCAGATGCTCACGTACTTAAGTACGCTTGCGCTCTGGTGCTCGGATATCACTCGCTATCCGACTCACCGGAGCGACTTATGAAACGACTTCCTACTTCGCGTCGGCCGCGACCTGCATGCGGACGATGATGTCTGGATTGGCGACGGCGCCGTTATTCTCCGCCGTGCCGGCCTTGATGCTGTCGACGAATTCCATGCCGGAGACGACCTGACCCCAGACCGTATACTGACCGTCGAGGAAGCCGGCATCGCCCAGGCAGATGAAGAACTGGCTGTCGGCCGAATCCGGATCGCTGGCGCGGGCCATGCCGACGGTGCCGCGGCCGAAATGGGCGTTGGAGAATTCAGCCTTGAGATTCTGGCCCGAACCGCCGGTGCCGTCGCCCTTGGGATCGCCGGTCTGGGCCATGAAACCCGGGATGACGCGGTGGAATTTGAGGCCGTTATAGAAGCCCTGGCGCACCAGCTGCTTGATACGCGTCACCGTGTTGGGTGCCAGATCCGGACGCATCTGGATCACGACCCGGCCATAGACGGTGTCGAGATAGAGGGTATTCTGCGGATCGAGCTTGGTGGTCTGGGCCTGGGCGATACCGAGTGCCGCGACCCAGGCGAAGGCCACGAGCATGATGGTCCGAATGAAGGCTTTCATGTTGCTTTCCCAACCGGAACGGAAGACGAAGGACGCCCTCCATACACCAAAAGCCCGCCTCCAGGTAACCGGAAGCCGCATCGGCACGAACCATCCGACATACCCTTGTCAGGAGCTCGCCGAGATATGTTCCGTCCGTTGCCGCTCATCGCCGGTTTGGCGCTAGCCGTCACCCCTGCCGTCGCGGCCGAGGCGGCCCCAACCCGCCCGGTGGTGGTCGAGCTCTTCACCTCCCAGGGCTGCTCGTCCTGCCCGCCGGCCGATGCCTATCTCACCCGGATCGTCCATGACCGGCCGGACGTGCTGGCGCTGACCTTCCATGTGACCTATTGGAACAATCTCGGCTGGACCGATCCCTTCTCCTTCAAGGGGGCTACGGACCGGCAATTGGCCTATGCGCAGCGTTTCGGCGACCAGCAATACACGCCCGAGATGGTTGTCGATGGCCGGCAAGGCGTCGTCGGTTCCGATCGCACGAGCGTCGACGCCGCCATCGGTGCCGCCAAGGCCGACCCGACCATCGCTCCCGTGACGTTCCAGCTCCAGACCGGCCATGTCCGGATCTCGGTCGGCAGCGGCATGGGTGCCGGCCAGGTGCTGCTGTTGGGCTATGACGACCAGCATCAGACCGCCGTGCGCCGTGGCGAGAATGGCGGCCGGACCTTGACCGAAAGTCATATCGTCCGCTCGATCCGCCCGGTCGGCGCCTGGAACGGCCAGGCACTCGATATCGACGCGCCGATGCCCGAGGGCGAAAGGGCCGCCGTCCTGGTACAGGCGCCGGACGGCAGGATCATCGGCGCCGCGCAATAGAGGTAGTCGCCATCATGGGAGGTGCCAGGCCGGAGTGGCGCCCATATGCAGGGGCGTGCCAAGATCGGCACCGAACCCATAGCCCGAGCAGCCCCGGCCGATGAGCCTTCATGCCGCCGCGACGACGCAAGTCAGCCCCATCGAGGCGTTCATCGCCCGCCACCAGCTCCTGTTCATCCTGACTGGCGCCGGCTGCAGCACCAATTCCGGCATCCCCGATTATCGTGACACCGATGGCAAGTGGAAGCGCACGCCGCCCGTGACCTATCAGGCCTTCATGGGCGATCTTGCCGTGCGCCGGCGCTATTGGGCACGAAGCCTGGTCGGCTGGCGGCGCTTTGGTCGCGCCCGGCCGAACGACACCCACCGCGCGCTTGCCCAGCTGGAAGCGCGGGCCCAGGTCGAGATGCTGCTGACCCAGAATGTCGACCGGCTGCACCAGGCGGCGGGCAGCACGGCAGTGATCGACTTGCATGGGCGGCTGGACCTGGTCCGCTGCATGGGTTGCGAGCACCGCATGGCGCGCGAGGCATTCCAGGAGATGCTGGTCCGGCTGAATCCCGGTTGGGAGACACTCGACGCGCTGGAGGCCCCCGATGGCGATGCCGATCTGGAAGGCGTCGATTTCGCCGCCTTCAACGTACCGCCCTGCCCGCATTGCGGCGGCGTATTGAAGCCGGATGTGGTGTTCTTCGGCGAGAATGTGCCGGGCGAACGGGTCGAGGCGGCACGCCAGCATCTGGCGCAGGCCGATGCCATGCTGGTGGTGGGTTCGTCGCTGATGGTCTATTCGGGTTTCCGCTTCGCCGAAGCGGCCCGACGCCTGGACAAGCCCATCGCCACCATCAATCTCGGCCGGACCCGGGCCGACGACTTCCTGACCCTCAAGGTCGAGGAACGCTGCGAGGCGGCACTGGCTTTCCTACTGTAGCGTCGGAACGATGCGAACCGTCCGCCGGGTCAGGTGGTTGTAGATGGCGCCCAACGCCAGGACGGCCGCTGTGGCCAGGAACACCGTGCGCAAGCCGATATGGGCACCGACCAGCCCGCCCAGGCTTGGGCCCGCGACCAGACCCACGAATTGCGCCGAGATGCTGTAGCCCAGGATGGTGCCGACGACATGCTCCGGCACGTTGTGGCGGATGACGGCGGAGATGCAGGGCAAGAGACCACCCATCGCCATGCCCTGCAGGAGGCGCAGCAAAATCAGTTGCCAGCCGGCCGTGACGAAGGCTTGCGGCACCAGCAGCAGCGCCGCTGCCGAGAGACAACCGATAATCACGCCCCAATGGCCGATGCGGTCGGCCAGCTTGCCCAGCCGCGGCGCCGACAGGATCGCGCCCAGCGCCGCCGCCGACATGATCAGCCCGGCCACGAAGGTGACGTTGGCGCCGGGCGAGATCTGGCCGACATAAAGGGTGATGATCGGCTCGATCGACATATTGGCGGTCGTGACCAGAACACCGCTGACCAGCATGGCGATGATCGGCCTTTTGTCCGGCACGGCGCGCCAGCCGCCACTTTCCTTGCGCGCGCGTCGTTGCGCGGCGCTGCGCGGCGCCTCCCGGATCAGCGCCACGGTGAGCAGGAAGGCCACCATGATGGTGGCGCCCGAGATGAAGAAGGTCTCGCGGATGCCGATCAGCGGCGGCAGCACCCCGCCGACCAGCGGCCCGACCAGTCCGCCCGCGGTGATGCCCGAGGACAGCACGCCCAAGGCCCAGCCAGCGCGCGCCTTGGGCGTCTGGGTCGCGACGAAGACGGTGGCGCTGGACGAATATCCCCCCAGGAACCCGGCCAACAGGCGCAGCGCCACCAACTGCCAGACGGCATGCGCCATGCCCATCAGCGACATGGCAATGGCCATGCCCAGGCTGGCGCGGATCAGCATCGGCCGCCGGCCATAGCGGTCGGCGAGCCAGCCCCAGAGCGGCGAGACCAATCCGGCGGCAAAGAAGGTCGCCCCGAAGGCCACCGCCGACCATAGCGTGATGGCGGCGTGGTCGGTGACGCCCAGCTCCTGGATATAGACCGGCAGGAACGGCACCAGCAGCGTCATCGAGACGAGCGTGGTGAAGGAGCCGAAGAAACAGATCGCCAGGTTGCGCCGCCAATGCGGCTCGTCCGGCGGATTGGGCTGCGGGTTCGGCGTGGCCGCTACGACCGGTGTCTCGGGGGTTGTGACCTCGTCCATGCCCGAATATTACTTTGGGACCGAACCATTGTGAATAGGCTTTGTCGTCCACCCACCGTTGCACCGGCCGCAGCGAACCGGGTCAGCCCTTCCAGTAGGAATTGCGGATGACCGAACAGAAATTGCCGCGATGGAAATGCGGGTCCTTGTCGGCCAGGACATCGGCCTTCACATTGCCGAAGGTCGTGCCGGGCTTGTGCTTGATGCCGTTGTAGAAGGCCTGGATGATGTCCTCCTTGAAGCGCTCGGGGCGCGGGTGGGCCTGGACCACCGCCTCGCGCAGCACGTCCGGATATTGCTCATAGGCCAGCCCCAGCACGTCCATCTCGACCCCGGCGGTGACCAACGCCACGATGGGGTGCATGTGCTCCGGAATGCCCGGCGTGGTATGCAGTGCGATGGCGGTCCACACCGTGTCGATATCCGACTGGCTGATGCCGTGGGCGCGCATGAAGTCGCGCGCCGCATTGGCGCCATCGACCTCGAAGCGCAGGTCCTGGCTGCTGTGCCGCGTCGTCAGCCCCATGTCGTGGAACATGGTGCCGATATAGAGCAGCTCCCGATCGAAAGCGAGGCCGCGCCGGATACCGGCCAGCGCGCCGAAGTAATAGACCCGGCTGGAATGATGGAACAGCAGGTCGGATTCAGTATCGCGCACCAGCGCCGTAACCTCACGCGCCAGCTTGCTGTCGGGGATACTAACCCCGCCGATCTCGATCGCCATGGAATGACCTCCTTGGAAAGCACCCTGAGGCCTTCAGCATCTTCCTCCCCGCTTCTGTCCTCAATTGACTTAATACGTCTATTTCAGCCATTATCGGCGCCAACCTGCCATGGAGGCGGTCTTGACGCGACGTATCGTGCTGCTAGCCCCGCCGGGCTTCCAATTGCTGGATGTCTCCGGCCCGCTCGACGTGTTCTCCGAAGCGAATGCGCAAGCAGGCGAGAAGGTCTATGCGCTGGAGCTGGCCGCGCTGCACAAGCTGGCCCTGCCCAGCTCCTCAGGCATCGCCATGATGCCGGATATCGCCATCGGCGATGTCATGCTCGACGGCATCGACACGCTGTTGGTTTCGGGCGCGCCCAAGGCGGCGGAGACAAAACCGGACAGCCGTCTGACCCGCTGGCTGCTGGATGCCGCGCCCAGGGCTCGACGCTTCGGCTCGATCTGCAGCGGTGCCTTCTTCCTCGCCGCGACCGGGCTGCTCGACCAGCGGCGGATCACGACGCATTGGGCCGTGGCCGACCGGCTGGTGGCGGCCTATCCCGCCATCATCGTCGAACGCGACGCCATCCATGTGCGCGATGGCAGGCTGCGCACCGCGGCAGGCGTCACCGCCGGCCTGGATCTGGCGCTGTCGCTGGTCGAGGAGGATCTGGGTCGCGAGATCGCCATGGATGTTGCGGCCCAGCTCGTCATGTATTTCCGCCGTCCGGGCGGCCAGATGCAGTTCAGCCGCACACCGTTCAGCCGTGGCGGCGATGCCGTACCCGGCGGCCGCTCCGTGCTGCAGGAGATCCAGCGCTGGGTGACGGCGAATCCCGGCGACAGGCACGACGTGCCGTCACTGGCGGCCCGCGCCGGCATGAGCGCCCGGCATTTCTCGCGGCTGTTCCATGTCGAGATCGGCGTCACTCCGGCCGCCTGGGTCGAAGCCACCCGGGTCGCGGTGGCACGCCGCCTGCTGGAGGATGGCGCCGAGGCACCGAAACAGGTGGCGCGCCATTGCGGCTTCGCCAATGCCGATGTGTTGCGCCGCGCCTTCCTGCGCCATGTCGGCGTGACCCCGGCCGAATACCGGCGCCGCTTCGCCCATAGCCTTGACATACGCGGAAGCGATGCAAGCCGTTCCAACGATGGGGCTTAGGATAAGGCCACCAGCGCCGCCTGGGCGCGGTCGGCCTCGACCGTCAGCCGCGCCAGGGTGATCGGCAGGCGGAAGCGCCGCGGTCCGGCACTGCCCGGATTGACCAGCAATAGTCCGTCTTCTTCCCGGATGGCAGGCTGGTGCGAATGTCCCGAGATGACCACCCGGCAACGGGGATCGAGCCCCGCGCGATCGAGCGTAGCCAGATCGTGGATCACATGCATGACGATACCGTCGACCTCGACGGTGGCGGTCAGCGGCAGCGCCGCAGCCCAATCGCCAGTATCGACGTTGCCGCGCACCGCCGTGACCGGCGCAATCTCGGCCAGTCGGGCCAGTATTTCGGGCCTGCCGATATCACCGGCATGGATGATGCGCCCGCAACCGCCGAGCGCTGCCGCCGCCTCCGGCCGCAGCAGCCCATGGGTATCCGATATCAGCCCGATGACCGGCATTACCGCCGCCTCGGCTGAAGCGGTGCGGCCAAAATCGCGCGCGGCTGCGGAAAATTGAGGCCGGCATGGCGCGGACTTGGGTTCCGCACGCTGGATGGGCGCCCGTCCCTGCGCATACGCGTGCAAGCCTCCTTCCATGACGGAAGCCCGGCCTCCTCTCGATCCCAATGGACGACCGAGGCCTCGTCGCACCAGTCCAAAAGCCGCGGCATCACGGTCATATGGGCGCCGCTGGTCATGTAGCCGCGCATGCTTTCCTGGCCGTCCCAAGCCGTCAACGTCCAGAATGTCCAGGCGCGATCGGGCAGCACGGCACCTTCGATGAAGCCTGGCGCGGAAAGAATCTGACGTCGCGCGCGCAGGAAATGAAGGGCAAAAGCCGGCAGAAATCGGATGGACCGAACCCTCAGCCGGGTCACGCTGACGAGTGGCATTGGCTTTCTCTCCGACAGATAAAAACATGCTGCAGTGTGTCTCATGTGACGACAGCGCTATATTTTGTGGCTTTTGCCGCATTTCTCATTTGCAGCGGGCACCCGAATCATGGCAGGCATCGCGGAAAGCAGTCCGTACCTCATGCCACTTCGATAACCGCTTGTTCATCTCGCAGGTCGATCATGGGGACCAGAGACAACCGCACCACCCAGGTGCGTAGAAGAGACCACTGGGATAAACGCATGGACGGATTTACCTCTATCAGCTTCGAAGCGCTGCACCCGGAAATCGTATCGCGAGACGGTGACAAACGGATCGGCACGCTGCGCGGTATCTATGGCTCCACCTTCGCCGAGGGTTTCGACGATACGCCCTTTCTGTCGCAGATCCTGTGGGGCCTGGACGAACAGTCGAAGCAGCGTTTGCTGGAATCCCTTTAAGGTCAGGCTGATCATCGCCCCCTGGGTATCTCGGGGGCGTCTTTCAATACCACCCGCCGCATGTCCTCCGCGACATAACCGCGCTTGAACGGGTGGCTTATCGGGCGACACTTCCCCTCAAAGACAGGGCGAGGCAGAACGGATAGCCGTCCGGCGATCTGTTCGCGTCAGCCTGCTTGCTGGCGGAGGAGTCCGGATTCCATGACGACGCATACGGCATCCGGCCCCGGCCCTGCGACGAAGCGGAACATCGTCTCCTTCTTCGTGGCGCTGTTCGAGCGCTTCATGCCCGACCCCTTCGCGCTTGCCATCCTGCTGACCCTGGTGGTCGGCATCCTGGCCGTGGCGTTCGCCCCGCATGCCGATGCCCGCACGCTGCTGAATTCCTGGTTCAGCGGGATGTTCAACATCCTGGCCTTCGGCTTCCAGATGATCCTGATCCTGGCAACCGGCCATGCGCTGGCGACGGCACCTGCGGTCCGGCGCCTATTGCGCGCCCTGGTCTCGGCCGTTGCCTCCCCCGCCCAGGCTGCGGTCCTCGTCTTCGTCGTCGTCGGCATCGCCGCATATCTCAACTGGGGCCTGGGGCTCGTGGTCGGCGCCTTTCTCGCCCGCGAGATCGCCCGGCGCTTCCCGGTCGATTTCGGCTGGCTGGTCGCCGCGGCCTATTCCGCCTGGTCGATCTGCAATAGCGGATTGTCGAGTTCGATCGCCCTGTCGCAGGCCTCTCACGGCAGCTCGCTCAATATCGTCGAGAAAGAGACCGGCCACATCATGCCGCTCTCCGACAGCATCTTCACGCTCTACACCCTGCTGCCGACGCTGCTGGTGCTGGTGGTCATGTGCGTGCTGTTCATCCTGATGCGGCCTCCCGCGAGCCAGGCAGTGCCGCTGGCCCAGGAGGAGGCACCGGTGGCGTCGGAGCGTGTGCGCACGGGCACCAGCGTCGCCCATTGGCTCGAATCCTCGCCGCTCGGCACGATCCTGATCGTCATCGCCGGTGCGGCCTATCTCGCCCTCGACTGGCAGAAATCCGGCTTCTCGCTCGAGCTCAACACGCTGATCCTCTTATTCCTGCTGGTCGGCATGGCGCTGCAGGGCACGCCCATTGCCTACGCCACCGCGATCCGCGAGGCGGCGCGCCAGACCGGCTCGATCCTGCTGCAATTCCCGTTCTATGGCGGCATCATGGGCATCATGATCGGGACAGGTTTGGCCGGAGAGATCTCGAAATTCTTCACCACCATCGCCAATGCCGACACCCTGCCGGTATGGAGCTATGTCAGCTCGCTGATCATCACCTTGCTGGTCCCCAGCGCCGGCGGCCATTGGGCGGTACAGGGCCCGTTCGTCGTGCCGGCGACATTGGCGCTGCATGCTTCGCTGCCGGCCTCCACCATGGCGGTCGCCATGGCCGAGAACGTCTCCAATATGATCCAGCCCTTCTGGGCGGTGCCGATCGTCGCCATCGCCGGTATCGGCATCCAGCGCGTCATGGGCTTCACCGTCGTGACGTTCCTGGTCTCGCTGGTGATCTACGGCTCGACCATCATTCTGCTGGGGCGGGTGTAGGCCTGCCCTCGTCCATCCCACCCAGCAGGCGCCGCGGTACCAGTAGCAGTGCCGGCAGGATCAGCGCATAGACTGCGGTGATGGCGGCGACGCAGGCGGCAAAACCGCCATAGCGGCTATAAAGCTCGGTACCCAGCACATCGCCGAAATGCACGATGACCGAGGCCAGCGAGGCCGAGAGCATCAACGTCGTGCCCTGCAGCCCCCGTGGGCAGGAGCGGATGATGAGGTCGAAATAAGCGGCGGACGCGACACCGCCCATCAGCCCCATGGGCACGGCGACGACGAGCGCGCCCGTGGCCGAATGGATGAACAGCAGCGGCACCATCTGCGGGATGGCGAACACCGTGCCCCAGACCAGCAGCTTGCCCAGCGTGAAACGCTGGCACAGCGCGCCGAACAGGAGGAATGTCGGCACGAAGGCACCGCTGAAGATCGCATTCCACTGCCCCCAGACCGCGTCCTTGGCGTGGAGGTCGTTCTGCAGGAAATACTGTAGCGGCGTGCTGGAGCCGGGCGCGAAATTCCACAACAGCCAGATCAGCATCGCCGGGTAGATCGGCCAATGGGCCGCCAGCCGCTTGAGGTCCCGCCAGGGATGGAGGTCGGCAGCACGCTCGGAGCGCAGATTGTCGAAGACGACCGGCGGCCGCCACGCGCCATAGGCCGCGACGAAAGCCATGAACAAGGCACCCAGCAGGAACAGCGCCCGGGCGGCATCCTGCGGCGCCAGAGCCTCCAGCCGGTCGCTGACCGCCCCGCCGAGCAGTGCCGTCGCCATGCCGAGCAACGCGCCGAAGACATTGAACACCACGCTTACCTGGCCCGACATCTCGTGCTGCTGGCCGAGCGTCGCGGTCAGCCCCTGCTGGGCACTGGCGACGAACAGCGCCGCCGAGGTCAACAGCACCGTGGCGGCGAAGATTGTCGCAGTCGAGACCGGCAGAAAGGCGAAGACGATGTAGAGTGCCGCGCCCAAGCCCCCGAACAGCATCATGAAGCCGCGATCGCCCCGCCCCAGCGGGTTCCAGATGTCGCGCGCGAAGCCGAAGACGCAGCACAGATAAGTGGGGATCGCCGCGAACAGCCGGAACTCCGCCATTTGGGGCGCCGTCATATGCAGCTTGTTCTTGAGGACGAAGCGCAGCGGAATGCCGATCACCTCGCCGCCCGGCGCGCCGATGGCGACCAGCGCCATGAGGAAGCTGAGATATGTGAGGATGCGCCAGCGGGCGGAACGGCCGAGAGGCGCGGCAGCAGGCATGTCAGTAGTCGTCATGGAGGGAAGGTCGGAGCCTCGGGCGTTATGTCGCTTGAAATGAGCACAAAGGGGCGCGATTGCGAGCCCCGGCTTCGACGTCAATTAGAAACAGGTTGCGCATTCAACCCTCATAGCGGGAATATGGCCCCGCAGTGTTGCGTCTCTTCATCGATCGTCTGTTTCGGCTGGTCGTTTGCCGGACCGGCGCCGTAACGAAGACGAGAGCGCATTTTTCTCACCCAATAAAGGTATTTAGATACCATAAGCGGTCTGCAGCACCTTCTCCGGTTCATCCGAGGAAGCCTGCCAGCCGATCCGGCGATGCCAGGCACTTCGAATATCGCGAGGTTGCGCTATGCCGACACGCCTTCCAGCCGGCCCAGTTTCCGGCCGCAGTTGTGGTACTTGCGGCGCGTGCTGCAAGGTCTTCGACATCTTCGAGCTCCGCAAGCCCGCCGGCGCCTGCTGCTTGTATTGGAGCCAGGAAAAATGTTGTGAAATCCATGACGACCGGCCGCGCGAATGCCGCTCCTTCCGCTGCTCCTGGCTTCGCGGCTATGGCGCCGAGCAGGACCGGCCGGATCTGAGCAAGGTCGTGATCGACACGGTCCCGCATCTCCCGCCGGATGCACCGGACCTGATCGTCCGGATCGCCGAGGTCGGCGTCGGTGGATTCCAGCAGGAATACGCCCAGCGCCTGGTGCGCTCATTCATCGAGAACGGCTTCTTCGTCCTGGCGATGCATCTCGGCGGCCTTCGCGAAGTCCTGGGGCCGGCCGGCCGGCCCATCCCGACAGATGTCCTCGTTCGGGCGAAGGCGATGGGGATGATCAATCCGCGGCAGGCGAGGCGGTCGGCTCAATAAGGCGGCACCTTGCGCGCCCGCTGCGCCCTGGCAGCCTCCGTCCACCAGGCGAGGTCGTCCGCGGCGCGGCCGAAGGCCTTGTCGAGTACCTGTCCAAAGCCGATTCGCGATGCATGCGCCGCCACATGACGTCGTCCGACAATGTGACAGCACCCGATGGGCGGAATTTCCCCGAGTCGTCCTGCCCAAAAATCCGGCAAGGGACGATCCACCCTTGAAGGTGCTATATGTTGTGTTAAAATGACGACATCATAACTATTCCATGAATGTTGAGGGTCGCCATGCGGACGCAACGTTATCGTGTGATCCTTTTCGAGCCGGGTACCGGCAAGGTCATCGGCGAGCAGCGGGTGCTGGCGCGGTCGGACCAGGACGCGGCGGAGTGCCTGTGCGGCGTACATCTCGGCAAGGCGGGCGGCATGCAGCAGCTGGCCGCCCAGGTTGCGCCCGTCGACAGCCCGGCACAGCGCCAGCTCTTCTATGTGTCCCCATCCTGGGAGGCGACCGCCAGCCAGCCTCAACTGGCCTTGGTCCATGCCTATGTCACCCATGACCCGCTGAACCGGCTGGCCATGCCCTACCGTCTCAAGGCGACGATGGCCGCCATCGAGGCGCTGGGCGGCGAACCGATCGAAGGCAGCGCCGAAGTCGTCTCGACCGGCAATCTCAACGTCGCCGGCGAATACATCCCCGGCGACGACATGGCTGCGGCGGAGATGATCGCCTATCACGAAATGCCGGCCTCCCCGGGGCCGGCTATCCACGCCTAGACCGGATCCGACAAGGTCGCCAGAGGCCCGAGCGCGTCCGCCAGCTTCAACCGGATCGAGGTCAGGAGTTCGGCCAGCGCCGCCTCGTTCCGGTCCGACAGCCTGTAGGATGACCGGGCCAGGTACAGCGTGCGCGACAGGGGCGGCGAGATAATGCGCCGGGCACGCAGCGCGCCGGTCCGCAATTCGTTGAGCGCCAGCCCGAAGGGCAGGATGCTTGCGACCGAATTGTCGGCGATCAGGATCTTCAACGCCTGGGGCGACTGCACCTGGTAGGTCACCTGGTATTTGAGGTTCAGCGGCCCGGCGGCGGTTTCGATGATCTTGCGGATGCCGTCGAGCCGCACCGGCAAGGTCAGTTCCGTCTTCAGCCCCTCGGCCAGTTCGATGGCCTCGGTAAGGTCCGCCGCCGCCGCAACCGGCCGGGTGATGCCCGGTTCGCCGGCGGTGACGAACAGCAAATCCTCCTTCAGCCACGGCGTCCGCGTCAGGCCCGGCGCCTCGGGCAGCTCATGGGCCAGCACCAGATCGAGTTCGCCCCGTTTCAGCGCCTCGAACAGCACCAGGCTCTCTTCCTCGACCAATGCCACCGCGACATTCGGCATCGTGCTGTGGACGCGCGCCAGGAAATCCGAGGCCGCCAGATGGACCACGCTGCCCGACGCCCCGACTCGCAGGACCTCGGCCTGCTCGGCCCTGAGGTCCGCGATCTCGCGCAGGCACTGGTCGACATTCGCCAGGATGGCCTGGGCATGCTTGTAGAGAAGCTGTCCGGCCTTGGTGGCGGCAACACCGCGGGAGTGCCGCAGCAGGAGTTCGACGCCCAATTCCTCCTCGAGCTGGCGCATCTGGGAGCCCAGTGCGGTCTGCGCGACATTGAGATGTTCCGAGGCCCGCGTCATGCTGCCCAGCTCGACGATGCGGGCGAAGTAACGGAATTGCCTGAGCGAGGGAATGCGTGTTTCTCCGAAAGGACTTATGAGCGGCCGTAGCATAGCGAAGCCGCTACCCAGCTCAAACTAAACCCGCCAGCTCCCTGCGGGAAATGCTTCTGGACCGCATATTCGCCGGCCCGCTAATCCTCGGGGTCAAGAAACCGGGCGCCCCGGGATTCCGCGAAATACCGGGCTCAAACGGCGGCGCCTGACAAGCAAGAGGGAACGGCTTCATGCAGGACCAGGCGTCGATCCATGTCGAGGACATCCTCGACCATCCGAATGCGCGGCCATTCCAGATCAGGCTGATGCTGCTCCTGGCCCTCTTCATGTTCTTCGAGGGCTATGACATGCAGGTGCTGAGCTTCGCGGCCCCCGTGATCATCAAGGAATGGCACTCGAACAAGGCGGCCTTCGGCGGCGTGTTCGGCGGCGCCATGGCAGGCTTCATGTTCGGCGCGATGGTGGTGGGCAATTTCGGCGACTATGTCGGCCGTGCCCGCATGATCATCGGCGGCTCCATCGTGTTCGGCGTCTTCACCATCCTGAGCGCTTATGCCGGCGACCTCGCCCAACTGCTTTATTGGCGCGTGATAGCGGGCATCGGCCTCGGCTGCGCCGTGCCGAACGCCATCGTGCTGCTGTCCGAATACTGGCCGGCGCGCGCCCGTGCCACCTCGGTCACGCTGATCTATGTCGGATACACCGTGGGTTCCGCCATCGGCGGCGTCATCGCGGCCTATCTCATCCCCCATTACGGTTGGCCGAGCGTATTCATCCTGGGCGGCATCGCACCCCTGGTGGTCGTGGCCCTGCTCGCCGTCACCCTGCCGGAATCGCTCAAATTCCTGATTATTCGCGCCAAACGACCGCAAGCGGTCGTGAAAATCCTCAACCGCGTGCGGCCGGATCTGCGCTTCGATTCCATGCCGAATCTGATCCTCGGCGAGGAGCCGAAGAAGGGCATCCCGGTCGGCGAACTGTTCATGGACGGCCGCGCCATGGCGACCTGCATGCTCTGGCTGGCCGGCGTCTGCAGCACGATCACGCTGCACTTCCTGACCAGTTGGCTGCCCGTCG
The DNA here is from genome assembly GCA_035491935.1 of Allostellaceae bacterium. GTDB lineage: Bacteria > Pseudomonadota > Alphaproteobacteria > ATCC43930 > CGMCC-115725 > DATJJW01. Next base: position 27,363 of record DATJJW010000228.1, read on the forward strand.
TCATTGAAAGCGAGGGCGTGCCGCTCGGCCATGCCATCATCACCACATCCGTGCTGCAGATCAGCGGTGCCTTGGGCGGCATCGTCGCCGGCCGCATCCTCGACCGCTACGGCCTGATGGCGCTGGCGGGCTTCGTCGGCATCGCCATCCCCTGCCTGTTCCTGATGGCCCATATCGGTGGCGTCGAGGTCCTGACCATGAGCTTCGTCGGCGGCTGCGGCCTCAGCATCATCGGCGGCTTCACCATCGTGCTGGCCCTGGGTGGCTTGATCTACCCGGCCGAGATGCGCAGCTCCGGCTCCGGCTGGACCTATGGCGTCGCCCGGCTGGGTGCGATCATGGGGCCGACCCTGGGCGGCGTCCTGCTCTCCTACGGCCTGAGCGCCAAAACGCTGTTCCAGCTGGCCATGGTGCCGATCGCCGTCGAGGTGCTGGCCTTCATGGTACTATCCCTCCAGCCCTCCGCCATGGCTTGGCGGGAGGCCAAGAAGACGAACGAATCCCGGGCGGTGGGCCGCCGCGTGACGGCATAGGTATCCGCCTCGGTCAACATCCCAAGCGAGGAAACAAGGAATGGGCAGGCTGTCAGGAATGAGCGTCATCGTCACCGGCGCGGCGCAGGGCATCGGTGCCTTCTATGCCAAGGCGATCGCGGCGGAAGGCGGCAAGGTCAGCGTCTCCGACGTCCTGGCGCCGGACGCGACCGTGGCCGCCATCAAGGCAGCGGGCGGCGAAGCGATCGGCATGGTCTGCGACATCACCGATGCCGCGGCCGTCGCCCGCATGGTGGATGCGACCAAGGAAGCCTTCGGCGGTGTCCAGGGCCTGGTCAACAATGCCGCCCTCTTCGCCACATTGGCGAAGAAACCCTTCGAGGAGATCAGCTCCGCCGAGTTCGACAAGGTGATGGCGGTCAATGTCCGCGGCTCCTTCGAATGCATCAAGGCAGTGATGCCGGCGATGAAAGCCCAGGGTTACGGCAAGATCGTCAACATCGCGTCCGGCACCGTCTTCAAGGGCGCGCCGCAGATGCTGGCCTATGTCACCTCCAAGGGCGCTATCGTCGCCATGACCCGCTCGGTCGCGCGCGAGGTCGGCGGGTCCGGCATCCGCATCAACTGCCTGGCGCCGGGCCTGACCATGAGCGAGGGCATCGCCAACAACGAGGACTATGTGAAGCGTGGCAATTCCACCGTCGCCAGCCGCTGCCTGCAGCGCGAGCAGCTTCCGGAGGATCTGACCGGCTCGGTGGTCTACCTGCTTTCCCGGGACAGCGATTTCATGACCGGCCAGACCATCGTCGTCGATGGCGGCGCGGTGACCCATTGAATCAGGAGTAAAGCCATGTTCGTGCGCAATGCATGGTATGTCGCGGCGACGCGCGAGGAGATTTCGGACCAGCCGCTGGCCCGCACCATCATGAACGAGCCGATCGTCTTCGTTCGTAACGGAGGAGGCGAGCTCTTCGCGCTCGAAGATCGCTGCTGTCATCGCGGCGCGCCCTTGTCGCTCGGCAACGCCACCGAGGCTGGCATCCGCTGCGGCTACCACGGCATGGAGTTCGCGCCCGACGGCCGCTGCATCGAGATCCCGGGCCAGACTGCCATCCCGCAGAAGGCCCGGGTCAAAGCCTATCCGGTCGTCGCCAAGGGCGATTACGTCTGGATCTGGATGGGCGATGCCGCAAAGGCGGATCACGAGGCGCTCGTCAGTTATCCGCCGGACGATCCGGTCAACTGGCCGCGCGCCCATGACATGCTGCATCTGAAGGCCAGCTACATCATGGTGCTGGAGAACCTGATGGATCTCTCGCACCTGTCATATCTGCACAAGAGCAGCATCGGCAGCTCCGAGACCGACAGCGCCAAGGCGCAGATGGATGTGAAGCGCACCGACCGCGGCATGCATTTCCTGCGCGTAATGCGCAATGCCGACGCCCCGGCCAATTGGCGCAAGCGTTATCCGACCGGCGAGAAGGTCGACCGCTGGTCTGATTTCGAATATGTGGCACCCAACGTCATCATGCAGTTCAGCGGCGGCGTGAATGCCGGCGAATACGACCAGGGCAAGCGCGACGGCGCCCATCTGGTGCGCACGCTGCATACGGTGACGCCCGAGACCGAAACCTCCTGCTTCTACTTCTTCAACAAGGCCGATGGCTATGCCCGGTTCGAGGATCCGAACCGGGTACGGAACTGGATTCCGACCACCGATGTCTTCAAGGAGGATGCCTTCATGCTGGAGCAGCAGCAGCTCCGCCTGGAAGGCTACGACACCAGCAAGCTGCTCGACATCAACACCGATGTCGCCCGCGTGCAGATGATCCGCGCCTTGAAGGAATGCTATCGGCGCGACCAGGAGACGGCCGCGACCGCACAAGCCTAGACCGACAGCCGGTCGAGATCGGCGGCGATCATCGTCTCGGGGAAGATCCTCCTCGCCTCGGCCAGGATCTCCTCGGGCGGATAGCGACCGGAGATGTGGGTCAGCACCAGGCGGCCGACACCGGCATCCGCCGCCAATTGCGCGGCTTCGGCGGCGGTGAGATGGCCATAGCCGCGGGCGGTGTCGGCATCGCGGGCGAGGAAAGTCGCCTCGATGACCAGCGCGTCCGCGCGATGGGCGACATCCGCCAGCCCCGCCGTCGAGCCGGCGTCGCCGATCACGACCAGCTTGGTGCCCGGAACCTCCGGCCCGAGAAAGGTCTCGGGATCGAGGACACGCCCATCGGGCAAGGTCACCGGCCGGCCGGATGCCAATTCACCGCGCAATGGCCCGTCGGGCACGCCGAATTCGACCAGCTTCGCTGCCGAGAGGTGCCGTCGCGACCGGCCCTCGAAAACATAGCCGAAGCTGTCGGTATCGCGGTGCCAGACCGGGAAGCAGGTGATGGTGAAGTCGCCTTCGTCGATCACCTGCTCTGCCCCGATCGCCGCCACCGCAAGCGGTATGGGCGCACGACACTCGCCCCAAAGCGCCGCCATCATGCGCGTGAGCGTACCGAGCGTGTGCGGACCGCCATTCACCAGCAGCGGTACATCGCTCTTCTGAAGGCCGAGCGTCGACAGCAAGCCCGGCACGCCCAGGATATGGTCGAGATGGTCATGGGTGAGCAGCAGGCGATGGAAATGCCGGAACCCCTGCCCCGACCTCAGCAATTGGCGCTGCGTGCCCTCTCCGCAGTCGATCAGGATGCGCTTGTCGCCGACCGTAACGAGCAAACCCGGCTGATTACGTTCGATCGAGGGTACGCTGGCGGCAGTGCCGAGGAATGTCAGTTGGTACATGCGGGATCGTCGTTGGAAAGTGGCTCGGCCGAGCCGTCCTGACCCGGCCGAGCCCAAGATGCATCAGTTGACCAGGCTGGCGTCCAGCGAGATCTCCGTCTTCAAAAGCTTCGAGACCGGACAGCCGGCCTTGGCCTTGTTCGCGAGATCCTTGAATGTCGCATCGTCGGCACCGGGCACCGTGGCCCGCAGCGTCAGATGCACCGCGGTGATGGCGTAGCCGTCATCGACCTTGTCGAGCGAGACCTCGGCCGTGGTGTCCATCTGTGTGGCGGTCAGCTTAGCCTCGCCCAGGACCAGCGACAACGCCATGGTGAAGCAGGCGGCGTGGGCCGCACCGATCAATTCCTCGGGATTGCTGCCCTTCTGCCCCTCGAAACGGGAGGCGAAGCCATAGGGATATTTGTCGAGCGCGCCGCTCTCGGTCGAGATCGAGCCCTTGCCATCCTTGATACCGCCCTGCCAGGCAGCCGAACCGTGTCGCTTGATCGTCATAGCCTGTTCTCCCGTCGATGGTTGCGATGGATAATATTCGCCACCCCGACAATATGGCCCGTCGATGACGATCCTTAAGATCATGGGACGCGCCGAAGGTTAATTTGGCGCGTGAAATGCGATGGGCCTCGTAATTGGCCGCGGAAAGATCATCTCCTTGGATGACGGCTGTGTCGGCCATACCGCGTTTGTCCGCACGCCATTCTCCACCCTCAAGCAGGCGCTGAAACGCGAGGAGAGCATCATGGCTCGGAAGAAGGTTCCCGGCATCAAGCTGTATGACAGTCCGGCAGGCGGCTGGGGCGCCTTGCGAGCGACGGCCAAGGCAGTGCGCGAGCAGATGGAAGTCGCGGAAGCCCCATTGCTCCTGCTGCGCACCAACAAGCCGGACGGCTTCGATTGTCCGGGTTGCGCTTGGCCCGACAAGGAACACACCTCGACCTTCCAGTTCTGCGAGAACGGCGCCAAGGCCGTCACATGGGAGGCGACCAAGAAACGGGTGCCGCCCGAATTCTTCGCCAGCCACACCGTCTCCAAGCTGCTGACCTGGTCGGATTACGAATTGGAGAACGAGGGGCGCATCACCCATCCGATGGTCTATGACGCGGCTAGCGACACCTACCGACCAATCTCGTGGGACGAGGCGTTCCGGCGTATCGGCGAGGGCCTGCGCAGCCTGCCGCATCCGGACATGGCGGAGTTCTACACCTCCGGCCGCGCCTCGAACGAGGCCGCCTTCCTCTTTCAGATCTTCGCCCGCGAATTCGGGACCAACAACTTCCCCGACTGTTCGAACATGTGCCACGAGGCGACCAGCGTCGGCCTGCCGCTGTCCATCGGCATCGGCAAGGGCACGGTGTCGCTGGAGGATTTCGACCATTGCGACCTCATCATCGCCATGGGCCACAACCCCGGCACCAACCACCCGCGCATGATGGGCACCCTGCATGAATGCGCGCGCCGGGGCGTGCCGATCATCGTCTTCAACCCACTGAAGGAACGCGCGCTGCAACGCTTCGCCGATCCGCAGAACCCGATCGAGATGGGCACGTTCAGCTCGACCGCCATCGCATCGACCTATTACCAGGTCAAGGTCGGCGGCGATGCCGCGGCCCTGAAGGGCATCATGAAGGCGTTGCTCGACCTGGACGACGCCGCCTCGGGGGGCGTGCTGGATTATGATTTCATTGCCGCGCACACGCACGGCTTCGAGGCCTTGGCCGCCGATTTGCGCGCCACGCCCTGGGAGGACATCGAGACCACGAGTGGCATCGCCCGCTCGGAACTGGCCAAGGTGGCAGAGGCCTATGCCAAGTCGAACGCAGCCATCGTGTCCTATGGCATGGGCATCACCCAGCATTGGACCGGCACGCAAAACGTCCAGCAGATCGCCAACCTGCTTCTGCTGCGTGGCAATTTCGGCAAGCCGGGCGCCGGCATCTGTCCTTTGCGCGGCCATTCCAACGTCCAGGGCGATCGCACGGTCGGCATCACCGAGAAGCCGACGCCGGCCTTGATCGACGGCATCGAGCGCGCTTTCGGTTTCCGGCCGCCGATGGTCCATGGCCATGATGCGGTCGCCGCCATGCGGGCCATCATCGATGGACGCTCGAAGGCGCTGATCTGCCTTGGCGGCAATCTGGCCATGGCCATGTCGGATACCGATTCATGCCTGGCCGCGGCCCGGAAGCTCGACCTCGCGGTCTACATCGCCACCAAGCTGAACCGTTCGCATCTTCTGATTGGCAAGGAGAACCTCATCCTGCCCTGCCTCGGCCGGACCGAGCAGGACATCCAGGCAAACGGGCCGCAATCGGTCACGGTCGAGGATTCGATGTCGATGGTGCACGCCTCGCGCGGCAAGCTGACACCTGCCTCGGAACATCTGAAATCCGAACCCGCCATCATCGCCGGCATGGCGCAGGCGACAATGCCGGACAGCGAGGTCCTCTGGGCCGAACTCATCGCCGACTATGATCGCATCCGCGACAAGATAGAGATCGTCTTCCCCGATTTCAGGGATTTCAACGCGCGCATCCGCGTGCCCGGTGGCTTCCGCCTGCCCCTGGGCCCGACCGAGAGGATCTGGAACACGGCATCGGGCAAGGCCGAATTCATCCCGTTCCAAGGCATCGAGGAGGATCCGGTCATGGCCGACAGGGCCGTGATGAAGCTCACCACCATCCGCAGCCACGACCAATACAACACAACCATCTACGGCCTTGACGACCGCTATCGCGGTGTCTTCGGCCGCCGGGACGTGCTGTTCATGAGCCAGCAGGATCTCGATGCCCTGGGCCTCAATCATGGCGACACGGTGCGTATCGAGACCGCCCTGCCGAGCGCCAATACGCGCGGGCTCTCCTTGACGGCGATCGCCTACGACATCGCGCCAGGTTCGGTGGCGGCCTACTACCCCGAGGCCAACAACCTCGTGCCGCTCGACTACCACGATCCGCAAAGCGGCACGCCCTCGTATAAATCCGTGCCGGTGAGGCTTTCGAAAGCCGGCTAGTTGTTTGATCCCGGGCTTTGATGGTGCAGTCTTCTCACAGGCATGGAGGGACGCGCTATGGGCCAGGTTCTTCACGGCATGGGCGGGGCGGGGCTGAGCCGCTACTCCCGAAGAACGGCGACTCTCCAACTATTCGATTGAAATCATCGGCCCGCGGACCAATCGATGGCGCGGCCAGAGAGGTTTTCCAGCATTTTGAGAGTCTTGTCCGAGAGGGGAATGCCGGCTTCACGATTGCGCGTGGCGGCCCGTGCGCCCCGTTCCCCTGGGGCCAGAAGCGTCGCCACCCCCGATTGCCGCGGCAGCAATTCGATCTGCGTCATGAATTCCCGCAAATCGTCCTTGAAGTCGTCGAGCGGCCGGAATTGGGCTACGTCGATCGCAAGAATGAAGGCATTCTGGACATGCCGCCCCTTGGTTCGAGCGGCCAGGACCGGGGCTATTATGGGCTCGCCGGCCAAGATGCTGGTAAGGCACTCGAACATGAAGGCGAGACCCGAGCCGACTGCCCCTGCCAGCGGCATCGACGTCTTGGCCATGGCCGGATTCTGCGTGGGCTGGCCATGGGCATCGAGGGCCAGACCCGGTGCCAATGTTTCCTGCCGATCCGCCATGCCGCGCAGCTTGCCCATGGCGATGGCGGCGGTCGAAAAATCCAAGACGGGTGCGCAGGCATGGCCTGGGACGGCCATCGCGAAGGGGCTGGTGGAGACACCCGCGGCGCTTGCGCCGAAATAAGCCATGTTGGCAGGCCCCGCATTGGCCGCGATCCCCGACCGCCCGTCGGCGGCCAGCATGTCGACGTAGCGACCGATGGCGCCGGTATGCGTCGTGCCGCGGATGAGGCCGAACGCGATCCCGCTCTGCACGCATCGCCTGGAGGCCTCGCGCGCGGCAAAGGTGAAGGCGATCGGTCCGGCGGCGCGGTTGGCCTGGCAGACGAAGGCGGCATGCGTGATCGACCTGATTTCCGGCACTGCCTTCGGATCGAGATCGCCACGACGGATGAAATCGAGATAGCGCTCCACACGGGAAACGCCATGGCTTGGCACATCCCGGAGATTTGCCCAAACCAAGGCTTCGGCGACGGTCTGGGCGTCGGGCTCGGACATGCCGGCTTGCACGAAAATTGCCGCGACCACGCGGTTCAATCGGTCTGCCGGCACGCGGCGCAGCGGCGCCTTCGGTTCTGGACGTTCAGCGTTCATGCCCATCCAATGCCCATCTCCGGGACGCGAGGCCAATGCCATTCACGTTCGGCGCTATGCCGCCCCGTTATAGGCATCTAGCGTCGCAGGCTTGCCATCAACTTGGTCATGAGCGGTGTCTGGCGTGTTCCGGGCCTCAGGAAGGCGGCCACGGTGCGGCGCTCGAAGCTCCAGGCGCCGCGAAGGGCGATGAAGGTGCCGTTCGCCAGTTCCTCCTGCACCGTGCCGGACGGTATGAGTGCAACGAGGTCGGTTACGGATATGAGGCTTTTGATGGCTTCCGGCGATGAGATCTGGATCGACGACCGGGGGAATGCCGCGTCGGCCTTCTTGAATTCCTTCTCGATATGGCGGGAAAGACTGCTGTCCGCGCGCGGCAGGATCCATTGATGGTGCGCGAGTTCCCCGAGGGTGAGATCGTACCGGCCGGCCAATGGGTGCTTTGGCCGCACGACGATGGCCAGCTCCAATTCAAAAAGCGGGTGCAGGGTCAGTTCGATTTCGCCGCCCTCGAACGCCGCTGTCGAGACGACGATATCGAGATGGCCGAGACGGAGCTGACCGAGGAGGTGCGGACGAATGCCCTCGGTAACCTGAAGCCCGATCTGCGGCGCATCCTTGTGCAGGATCTCCAGGGCCGTCGGCAGGCAATAGGACATGACCATCGGCGTGGCGCCGATCCGCAACCGCCCCGTCGCATGGCTCTTGAGCGCTTCCACATCCAGCACGGCATTCATCAATTCGGCCTTCACGGCCTTGGCGCGCTCGAGCACGGCGAGGCCGAAGGGCGTGAGGGATACACCCTTGGGTGAGCGCTCGAGAAGCGGGACTTTTAGCCTTTGCTCAAGTTTCGTGATGTTCCGCGTAAGTGCCGGCTGAGAAACATGCAGCAACTCGGCCGCCTTGTTGATCGAGCCACTTTCCATGATCGTGATGAGGCTCAACAAAGACGGTACGAGCCGCTCCAATTGCAGCGACGAAGTCTCGCTTCTTCCAGAATCTTCCATGGCGGAGCACTTATAATTATACGCCGATGGCATATACACGAAAGTAAAGCCGGTCAAGGCGGTCATATTACAAGAGTATAACCGGCTTCCAAAAGGGTATGACCCCCGCTCCATTGCCGGCATGTTACGCTCGGCACCGACAAACGAGAATATGCCGATGGGGATGCCACGGATGAGCCTATATGCGCTGCAAAAGCTCTTGCGGGACGTGAACCGCAACCCGCAGGCCCGCGAAGCCTATTTCACCGCGCCCGAAGCCTTTGCCGAAAACTACGAACTTTCGCAGGCGGAGCGCCAGGCGCTTCTGACGCTGGATATCACCACCCTCTATCGTTTCGGGGTTCACGGACTCATCCTTCGTCCTTTCACCCTGCTCCATAAGATGCCGGAAAACGAATATCTCGAGCGAATCAGAAGGGAGTCCTGAGCATGCCCATCCATTTTGCCGGCGCCGGCAGCCATGCGCCCGGAATGAAGGCGTGGACCGAAGCGGCGGATGTGACGCAGAAGGACAATCTTTTCAACGGCTATGCCAGGTTGCGTGCCGAATTGGCGGCAAGCGGTGCGGACATCCTCGTGGTCCTCACTTCCGAACACTGGGTCAACTTCTTCCTCGACCACATCAGCGCCTTCTGCATCGGCCGCGGCACGAGTTTCCAAGGGCCTGTCGAACCCTGGCTGCGCGTGCCGCAAGTCAAAATACAGGGTGACGAGGCGTTCGCGGATTCGTTGATCACGGCGCTTTACGACAACGACTTCGAGCCGAGCTTTTCCCAGGAGATGGCGCTGGATCACGGCACGATGGTGCCGCTACATTTCATCGACCCGGAAGCCAGGCTGCCAATCGTGCCGATCATGTTCAACACCCTGGCGGCGCCACAGCCGAGCGCGAAGCGCGCGCTGGAATTCGGCCGTATTCTCGGAGAGGTAGCCCGGCGGTCCGGGCGCCGCGTCGGCTTCATCGCGACGGGCGGCCTGTCCCATGATCCAGGCGAGCGCGGCCATGGACGCATCGATCAGGATTTCGACCGGCGCTTCCTCGAGCGGATGGCGGATGCCGACCTGACGGGGCTCGCGTCATACACCAGCGCGGATTTCGCCGCGGCCGGTGCAGGCGCTTTTGAATTGCTCGCCTGGGTCGCCCTTGCCGGCGCGCTGGGTGAAAGGCGGCCGGACATCGTGGCCTATGAGGCCGTACCCCCCTGGGCCACGGGTGTGGGGCTCGTGTCCTATGCCAAAAGCCTGGGCATCACCCCGCCTGCAGCCGCCTGAGGAGAGGGCATTGCGCGAAAAATACGTCACCTTCGGGAGCGCGGTACGGCTGGCCGGCGTTCTTCACCTGCCGACGGATATGCGGCCTGGAGAGGATCGCCCGGCCTTCATCGTCCTTCATGGCTTCGGCAGCCATAAGGGTGCGGCCAACGTGCTCGGTCCCACCAAAATTCTCGACGATCTCGGCTATGTCGTCCTGCGGTTCGACATGCGGGGATGTGGGGACAGCGAGGGTGAACGGGGCCGTCTGATCTGCCTGGAGCAGGTCGAGGACACGAGGGCAGCGATCGATTTCCTGTCGACGCAGCCACAAGTGGATCCGCGGCGGATCGCCGTACTCGGCAGCAGCTTCGGCGCCGCCGTGGCCATCTACACCGCCGGCGTGGACGAGCGTGTCGCGGCCGTGGTGTCATCCGGCGGCTGGGGCAATGGCGAACGAAAATTCCAGGGCCAGCACTCCACACCGGAAGCCTGGCAACGCTTCACCGACATGCTGCGCAGAGGCCGGGAACATCGCGCCAGTACCGGAACCTCCCTGATGGTCGACCGGTACGACATCGTGCCCATTCCCGATCACTTGAAGGGTCATGTCCTGGAGCGCTCGATCCAGCGGTTTCCCGCCGAAACGGCGCAAAGCATGTTCGATTTCCGTGCGGAGGAGGTCATTTCGGCGATCGCGCCGCGCCCGGTCCTGCTGTTGCACAGCGCCGATGATTCGGTGACGCCGACCGAGCAGTCGATCGAGATGTTCAAGCGCGCCGGGCGTCCGACCGAACTGCATCTTTTCGCCGAAACGGATCACTTCATGTTCGCGGAAGCCAACAAGCGCGTCCATCAGCTGCTGGCGACATGGTTGGATCGGTATTTCCCCTTGATACGGTCCTCAGCAGGCGGCGAGCCGGCACGGATCGAAAGACATGCGGCCTCGTGATGCCGGTATGACGTATGGAGCACGGGCGCATCGCCTGGGGTGAATGATCATCAAAACAATCACACGGAATACAACCGTGTTGGCCAGGGAGGCGAAAGTGCGAAACTCACACGGCAATACCGCAGAAGCGGATTTCAAGTTCGACGTCGGTGTCGACGAAAAAGTGCCGCTTTGGGAAAACCTGTTCCTTTCCATCCAGAATATCTCGGTCATGCCGATGCTGTTGATATTTCCGGGCATCATCGGACGGGCTTATCACCTGGATACCGGGATGGTCGCGTACCTCTATGGTATCTGCTTCATGACCTGCGGCATCACCACGATCTTCCAGTCGGTCCTTTTCCTGAGGCTGCCGGTCGTGCAAGGGCCATGGGCACCGACCTTGTCGGCCTTGATCGTCCTCGGACATTTCCCCGGCAGCACTCTCGGCGTCGCGTTCGGCTCGTTTTTCGTCGCTTCCCTCATCTGGTGCCTGCTCGCCGTGCCCGTTCGCGGCGTGAGCGTGATCGGCTTATTCTCGCGCTATTTCATGAATCCCGTGGTTGCCGGCGTGATCATCACCTTGGCCATGGTCCCCTTGGCGAGCGCCACGGTGCCGCACTGGCTGGGCGAGCCCACATCGCCCGGTTTCCCTGTCTGGAATATCGTGCTCGGCGTCATTCCCTTGGCCTGCCTGCTGATCCTCATGCTGCAAAACAATGTCCTGTTAAGACGCGGTGCGGTGCTGATCTCGATGATTTTCGGCAGCGTCGTGTTTTTCTGCGTATTGCCGGGCACATTCCATGTGGCGAAAAATATTCCCATTTTCATCGTCCCCCAGCCTTTCCTGTTCGGCTTTGGTGTCCGGCCGCTGTTCGTCCTGATCTTTCTGCTGGCGCTCATTCCGACCGGCGTCCAATCCATGGCCATGTATGAGCTGTTGAGCAAATGGATGGGGGCGAAGATCGCGAAGGGACGCATCGCGCAGGGGGTCTTCGCCATGGCATTGGGATCGACCTTTGCCAGCATTTTCGGCAGCTTTGCCACGGTGTTCTACGCCACCAACCTATCCTTGCTGCAGACAACAAAGGTGGGGTCGCGTTTCGTTACGCTGACGACTGGCATCATGCTCGTCGTTCTCGGTTGCTTCGCGAAAATCGACTTGCTGTTCGCCATGATTCCCGGCGTCGTCATCGCCGCAGTCTCGACCCTGCTCTTCGGCGTGGTCTGCTGCCATTCCGCGAGGATGATTTTCAGCGAGCCCCTTTCGGACCGGGCGCTGCGGATCGTCGGCCTGTCGCTGTTCCTCGGTTTCGGCGGCATGCTGGTACCGGACGAGACCTTGAACCACCTGCCGGTCTTTCTACGCACCCTCATCTCCCAGCCGGTGATCCTGGGTGGAGGCACGATGGTGATCCTGCATGCCTGGCTTTGCCGGGAAAAGGAGCCGGCCGCGGCCCCCAATGAAGCCTCGGACAAAATACAGGCTATCCACCCCCGATAGCGTCCCGTACGAGCCCGCTTGTCCTGGTCGGGACAAGCGGGCTCGATATGGAGAACCCATCCCCGACATCGGCCTTACAAACCCAAGACCATCCGCCCGAGATCGGTTTCTGTCTCCGCTCGAGAGACGCAAAAGCGATCAGACGTCCAAATTGGCCACGTTCAGCGCGTTGGCCTGGATGAATTCGCGGCGCGGTTCGACGATGTCGCCCATCAGGGTCGAGAACGTCTCCTCGGCGGAATCGATCTGGTTGACCTTGACCTGCAGCAGGGTGCGGGCATTGGCGTCGAGCGTCGTCTCCCACAGCTGCTCGGGGTTCATTTCACCCAAGCCTTTGTAGCGCTGCACGGCGACGCCCTTGCGGCCGGTGTCCATGACCAGCTTGACCAGCGCGCTCGGGCCCGGGATGACCGTGTCGGTCTCGCGGATGGTCATGGTCGCGGGCTTCTCGAAGACGTCGGCGATCGCCGCGCGCTGCTCGTGCAGGCGGCGCGCCTCCTGGCTCTTCAGCGAGATCGGATCGACGACGAAGCGCTGTTGCACGCCGCGTACCGTGCGCGCGAAGCCGATGCCCTCGCCGGCCGAGACGCCGCTGCTCC
>DATJJW010000229.1:0-4676 GCA_035491935.1 Allostellaceae bacterium
CAGACCTTCAACCTCGACGGCGCGAACCACCCGCTCGCGCAAATCCAGAGAATATGGTCGACCCATCAGAGCTGGCCTCCATATCCAGCCCTATTCTTGAATCAGAACCACAACAAATTGAGAAGGGATAATCGCCGCCGCGATTCAACTAAATCTCATCAGGCTCTAGATCAATGAACGCCGCCGCCGAGCGTGACGTAGGGACCGGCCTGGTCGTGAGGCGTCGCCTGCGAGGATTTGTCGGCGGAGCAGGCCGATAGAGCCAAGAGACAGGCCAATACGGCGCAAAATCGCACAGGATGCATTGTCATTTCCGTGTCCGTCGCTTGGGTGGTTCCAGGAACCTTGCCCACCATATCCTCATCGGAGTGGAAGTTTCGAGATCCCGGTTGAGCCGATGCGCGTCCGTATCCTATCCAGAGCCGATGTCGAACTTGGCAGGGCCGCCGATGCCGAGGCGGTGATCTCGATCCGCGGTTCGGCCGATGGCGACGAGCCGGAGCTCGACCTGGCCCTGGCTCAGGCAACGAAAGGGGAGAGTGCAAGGCTGCTGCGCCTGCGCTTCGACGATATCGGCATGACCGCGATCGGCACCTTTGTCGGGCCGTCCATCGATCAGATCCAGCAGGCCATCGATTTCGGCAGACGGGTCATTCGTGGCCGCGATTTCTTCGACGGGCCGGTCGACGACCCGCTGGTCGCGATCCATTGCGAGCAGGGCCGCAGCCGCTCCTCGGCCATTGCCTTGGGCTTGCTGGCGGATGCGCTTGGCGCGGGCCGGGAACGCCAAGCGGTGAATACCCTGTTGCGGGACGACATCGAGGTTCGGCTGCATCCGAACCCGCTCATCGTCAGCCACATCGATGCCTGCCTGTTCCGCTATGGCCGCCTGGATGCCGCGTTGGTCGAGCTCAGCCCGCGCTATGGGCGCTGGAAGCAGCTATGGCTGGATATCCAGGCCGATCCGGATGCCTACCATGAGAAGGTCAGGCAGGCTCTCGGCAAACGGAGCCAGCCCCGGTGAACGGCAACGCGACGGCGTCAAAGCGCCTTGAGCGCGATCGCCGGGACGTCCGAGGCACGGCCAGGACGGTACCGGCGCCATGGTCGTTTGGGCTATGCCCGCCGACTGGGAGTGGGCAAAAAATGATGCACCCGCGGCAGCTTTCTTACCGCGGGTGCACCTGGTCACGTCTGAGAACCTGGGAGTCTCTCAGACGCCTGTAACGTGGTTAACAATGATTAACGGTTCAAGCCGTAGCATGGCACCGTCGCTGTCGGATGCCCGATTGCGGCCGCGTAGCGTATCAGCTCTCCTCGATCCGCCGCTCCTCCTCGCTGGCGAGGGTGACTTCTTGGAAATCGAGTTCTTCCTGGAGCATGAGATAGTTATCGGGATCGATGCGGTATTCCGCACGCAGCTGCTCCAGGCGTTCGCGCTGGCGACGCAAGGCGGCAAGGCCCAGCTTTCTCTTCTCTTCGAGGGGCCTCGGATCCGGGGGCGTTGCCACGGAGGACTGGACTGCGCGAAAGGCGTAGCGGAGGTGATCCGCGGCGGTGCCGGTCTTGCCGTCCAGGGCGTCCAGGGCAACCTTCGCCAGCTCGGCACGCGCCTCCGCCAGTTCGGCTGCGGACCCATCATGGGCGTCGAGCTTGAGGATGCGTATGAGCGGTGGCAGCGTCAGCCCTTGGATGATGACGGTTGCCAGCACGACGGCGAAGGCCGTGAGCACGATCAGGTCGCGCTGCGGAAATGTCGGCGGCAGCGCGAAGGACGTGGCGAGGGTCACCAGGCCCCGCATTCCGCACCAGCCGACCAGGACACTGTGGGCCATCGTCAGAGGCCGATAGTTTCCCCGCAGCACCCGGAACCGGCGCGCAAGCCAGTCGTAAAGCACGACCCACGCGACGCGGGCCGCGACGATGCACACCACCACCAGGAACGCAAAGCGGGCGGCCTCGCGCAGTCGAGACGGCGACATGTCCTCCACGATGACACGCGCCTGAAGCCCCATAAGGAGGAAAGCCAGGACGTTCAGGAAGAAGACTGCCGAGGTCCATACGGCGAAGCTGTGGATGCGCGTCCGGGGATGAACGATGCGGCCCACGGCGCGGGAAATCGTCATCGCGAAGGCCACGAGGGTCAGCACGGCCGAGACGCCGATCCGCTCGGCGATGATCCAGACGCCGAACGCTGACACGAATTCGAACAGATTGCCGCCGAGCGTGCCCGCCACCAGCGGGATGACGTGCCGGAACAGCTTGGCCAGGATGACGCCCAGAAGCACGCCGCCCGGCACCGCCAATCCCAGATGCAGCGCCCAGCTCCAATTGCTGCCGCCATGGCTCTGGATGGAGACCGCCACGCCGAACAGGAGCAAGGCGGTGGCGTCGTTGAGCAGGCTCTCGCCCTTCAGCACGACGACCGAGTTCGGCGGCATCCTGACGGTGCGCAGGACGGCAACGGCCGCCGCCGCATCCGGCGGGGCGACGATCGCGCCCAGGGCAACGGCGGCGTAAATTGGCAGCCCAGCCAGCGCGATACCGCACCAGGCGACCACGATGGTGGTCAGTACCACGGCGACGACAGCGAGCGCGAATAGCGGCCGCCATAGCCGCCAGACGGCGCCGGCCGGGAAGTCGAAGGCGGCATCGACCAGCGCCGGTGCGATGAACAGCGCGAGAGCCGTCTTTGGATCGAGCATGATCCGTGGCGCGCCGGGAATGAGCGCCAGCCCAACCCCGGCCGCCGCCAGCATCGCCGGATAGGGGATGGCCAGGCGGCGCGACACCTGCAACAGCAGGATCGCTACGGCAAGCAGGACAAGAAGGCTTTCGAAGAAGGTCACCGCATCACCCTATCGATGGAAAGCCGACCGCATTTGCCGAGCCCCAGGAGGCCATCCGGGGGCGGCAGCAGCTACATCATGCGGTTTTCTTCGATCTGAACCGCCAGGCTACCAAGACGCCTATCGTGACGATGAGGCCGCCATAGAACCAGGGCGAGACGAATTTTGCCTGCAGGGCTACCAGGGTCTGGCAGACCGAGGCGGCCTTGGCACCGGCTCCGGTGACTGTGCAGGAAGCCGCCGGCGCAAAGATGTTCGGGCCCGCCAGGAGGGCGTAGAAGGCATAGGTCAGGCCGTAATAGATGATGAAGCACCCTGCATACAGAAGCAGGATGAAGAACAGGATGGAAGTCTTCTTGTCGCGTGGGGATTTTTCGGCGTCGGCCATCAAATTACCTACCTTCCGGGTACCGCATGGACGCCATCTTTGCACTATTTCGCCAGCCGGGACCCCTGCCGAATCCGGTTGCCGCGCCTCCATCTATGACATCGTGCCCGGATAACATAAGGTTGAGACGATTTCCGCCGAAGCGGCGGCACTGGGTGAGATCTTCTGTTCACGGAGCGGCTCAGGGTCATGACTGACGACACACTCCCGATTCTCGATTGCCACCAGCATTTCTTCGACGCGCGGCGCGTGCATTATCCGGTGTTCGCGGAGCGCAGCGCAGGTTTCGAGGCCCTCGTCGGCGACTATAACGCCATGCCGAGGGTGTACCTGCCCGAAGACTACACCCGGGACGTCGAGGGTCTGAACGTCGTCAAGACAGTTTGGGCCGAGTTCATTTCAGATGATCCCGTGGGCGAGGTGCGATGGGCAGAGGAGGTGGCACAGGCCACCGGCAGGCCCGACGGGATGATCGCCCGGGTCGACTTTCTCAATCCCGAATTGGAGCGCACCCTGGATGCCTATGCCGCGGTACGGCACGTTCGATGCGTCCGCGAGCATCTCGGCTGGCATCCGACGAACCCGCAGCTCCGTTTCGCGCCACGGCCCGACCTCCTGTCAGACGCCGCCTGGCGGGGTGGCATCGCTTCGCTCCGAGGTCGCGACCTGCGCTGCGAGATCGAGATCTTCGCGTCTCAGCTGCCCGATCTCGCCCCGGTGGCCGCCAGCCACCCCGACATACAGTTCATCCTGCCTGTGATGGGCTGGCCCATCGATTTGACGAGCGAGGGCCACAGGGCCTGGAAGCGCGCCCTGGCCGACGTTGCCGCCTGCGACAACGTCGCGGTCAAGATTTTCGGCCTGGAGTGCATCTTCGGCATCCATTGGACGGTCGCCCAGGTTCGCCCATGGATCCTGGAGACCATCGAGCTCTTCGGTCCCGACCGCTGCATGTTCGCGAGCCATATGCCGATCTGCGGGCTCGCCTATAGCTTCCGGCAGCTTTACGGCGCCTATCTCGAGGTCATTGCAGGCTTCAGCGTCTCGGAGAAGCGCCAGCTGTTCCATGATACAGCCGCTGCCGTTTACGGGCTGTAGCATCCAAGAGTATAGTATTTGCCCTTTCAGAACGCGTATTGGTTGCAGTGGCTTGTGTACTTCCGGGCGCAGCGCGTCACCGGTCCGAAAGGAGAAGTGCATCCTGACGGAACAGGAGGCCGGGGATGCGGATTTGTTGGAAGGCCGCCATGGGTGCGAGGTTCCAGACCTCTCCCCTCTATAGCCATCCGCTTTGGCGAGCACGACGCGCGTATAGGGTGCCCTAATTGTCTGATGAGCCTTCTAAGCAGGCCTTCCTGCTGGATGACAGCCGCTATCGGCTTCTGATCGAGTCGATAACCGACTATGCCATCTACATGGTCGATACCAGCGGCATTGTC
>DATJJW010000230.1:0-3241 GCA_035491935.1 Allostellaceae bacterium
GACGCTCTCAATGCCTTGTTCAGCCTTGTCCTGCGCGCCCTCAGTGGACGCTGAGCGGCTCCAGCCCCTGCTGACGGACCGCGGCGAAGGCGATGTCGCGGTCGTCGCTGACGCCCATCTGGGTCCCATCGGCGGCGAAGATGGCATAGACAATTTCATCCTCAACAGTCATGCGCTTGATGAAAGCCAGATCCTGTATGCCGAGCCCGGCCAAGTCAGTAGCGGACAAGTGGCGCGGGTTGTTGAGGGACTCGTTCATGGACTCCAATCCTTTCTGCCGGCCGACCTGGTAGCGATCACGGCCCCTCATACCTGCGAGGCGGCTCGGATCAGCATCGAGAGTGGTCGCCCGACGATGCGGCTACCGGAACAGGCTACGCACCGAATCGTCACTCAAAGCTTTCCTTTTTGACGCTTTCGATAGCAATGGCTATTCCGGCAGAGGTTTTTTCGGCCTGGGGTTATTCAGGCTAATGATTTCTGCTTCGGCGTGATGTCGACGGCTGTGGTCGAAGCGTCGGATTCGGCTGCTGTGGCGGCTTGGCCGCGTATCTCGATCTTGCGCACCTTCGGCTCAACGGTCGGGCGCACGACTTCTATATGCAGCAACCCATTGTCGAGCGAAGCCCCCGCGACTTCGATGCCTTCGGCCAGCACGAAGGAGCGCTGGAACTGCCGGGCGGCGATGCCGCGATGCAGGTAGATACGCTCCTTTTCGTCGACCTGACGGCCGCGGATAACCAGCTGATTGTCTTCAATCTGCACCGAGAGATCACTCATGGTGAAGCCCGCGACAGCCAGCGTGATACGCAGCCGATCATCACCGATCTGTTCGATATTATAGGGTGGATACCCATCGGCCGAACTCTTCGCGACCCGATCGAGCGCACGCTCGAAATGATCGAAGCCCAGCAACAAGGGCGAATTGAACAAGGACAAGCGGTTCATGGCGCTATGCCTCCTCCTCTTGACGGCGAGCGAGCAGACGAGACGGGCCCGACAATCGGCACCCGCACACGTGAAACTAGGATAATTCCCCGGCTTCAGGATTCAAGATTTGGTATGTGCAGGCGTTGCGATCAAGCGAAATCGTATCGCACTGGGACCAGCCATGCCGGGCGGTGTTCCAGCAGCCATGTCCGTCCTGGCCACCTCCTGCCCCTTTGCCGCCATCCTGCCGCAACAATGCCCTGAATAAGGCGGGAATGACCGTTCTATTGCCGACGTTGAATATGGTACGCGCCTCGATGAATGCTGGCGTATGAAGGAAGCCGCCATGGTGAATCACGTTCCCCCGATATTGTCCGAGAATACGAGTCCGACAGCCATGGATCCGGGCGAGACCCCGAGCGAGACGGGAGCATTGCGCAGGCGCCGCCCGGCAAGTCTGTATCTGACCACCGCCCTGGCCCTGCTGATCGGCGCCATGCCGCCGGTGCCGGTCCTGAGCCAGGCGGCGCTGGCGCAATCAAACCCGCAGGATCCGCCGGAGCGGGTCGGCCAGCTGTCGCTGATCTCGGGCCTGGCCTCCGAACGCCAGAAGAATGATGACAGCTGGAGCCAGGCGCAGTCGAACACGCCGATGCTGACCGGCAGCGCGGTCTGGACGCAGCCCGGCGCCAAGGCCGAAATCGAAGTGGGTGCCGCGCGCGTCTGGCTCGACGGCGACACCGAGGTCGATGTCGTCCAGCTCAATGACAATCAGGTGCAGCTCAACGTGCCGCAGGGCCGGGTCGACGTCCATGTCGCCGGCAAGCAGCCGGGCGAGAGCTATGTGGTGAATACGCCGGCCGGCTCGGCCTCGCTCGATACCAACGGGCTCTATCGCATCGTTGCCGGCGACGACCAGAACCCGGCGCGCATGGCCGCGTTCGACGGTCAGGGCAGCTTCGCCACGGCAGACGCCAACCAGGCGGTGGATGCCGGCGGCGAGATCATCGCCGAAGGCGACCCCGTGAGCCTGCAGCAGGCCCCGGCCGAACTCGATGAGTTCGATCGCTGGACGGAGGGTCGCGAGCACGCCTTGGTCGACGCTGCCTACACGCATTTCGTACCGCCGGGCGTCACCGGTGCCGAGGAACTCGACCAGTATGGCCAATGGCGCAACGTGCCGGATTACGGCAATGTCTGGGTCCCGACCGACGTGCCCAGCGGTTGGGCACCGTATCGCGAAGGACATTGGCAGTGGGTCGCCCCCTGGGGCTGGACCTGGGTCGACAATGCGCCTTGGGGCTTCGCGCCCTTCCATTACGGCCGCTGGGTACAGGTCGGCGGCTGGTGGGCCTGGGCGCCGGGCCCGGTCGCCGATCGGCCGGTCTATGCCCCGGCACTGGTCAGCTTCGTCGGCGATCCCGACGCGGTGGTGGTCGACGCGGGAGGCCCCAGCGTCGGCTGGGTCCCGCTCGGCCCTGGCGAGATCTATACACCGAGCTGGATCGGCATCGGGATCGGCGCCGGCATCGCGGCCGGTGTCAGTTTCGCGATCTTCCAACGCTGGAACTGGGGCGTGCCGCATGATCGACTGGCACCCTTCAACCACGGACGCTTCATCCGTGCCGAGACCTTCAACAACTTCCACAACGACGTGCACATCAACCAGCGCTTCGTGACCGTGGTCAATCGCAACACCTTCATCGATGCCCGGCCCGTGCAGGGCGGGCTGCTGCATGTCCGGCCGAATGCGCAAATCCGCACGGTAGCCTCGTTCCACAGCGCCGGCGCGCCAACCCGGCCTAGCCAGGCCGGACGCTTCGGCCCCACGGGCCGGCCGGCCCAGGCTCCGCCGCATGTCGTGACACGCACCCCGCATCTGGCAGCCGGGCTACATACCGCCCCCCGTCCGTTCAGCGCGGCACCGCACGCGCAGGGCCCGGCGGTCCGGTCCCATGCCGCGCCCGCCGTCGCCGCACCTTTCCGTGCCGCACCCGCCCAGCCGCATGTGCAAGCGCCGGCCGCGCATGTCGCGCCGATACAGCACCCGGCCCCGGTACGGCCGCAGGAACACCCGCAGGCGGTTCACCCCGAGGTGTCGCCCCGGGCTCCGGAACACATCGCCCCGGAACACGTCGCCCCCGCGCGGCCGCAAGTCGAGCATCGCGAGCCGGCCGTCCATATGCCGATGGCCCGTCGGGAGCCTGTCCGCCCGCAAGCGGTGCGCCCTCCCGAAGCGCACATCCAGCAGCCGCACGTTCAGCAGCCACACGTTCAACAACCGCATGTCCAAGCCCCGCATGCTCAGGCA
>DATJJW010000231.1:0-11651 GCA_035491935.1 Allostellaceae bacterium
GGCAGCAGCCGCGTCTCGGCTGTGCCGCGCAGCCGCGTCACCAGCTCGAAGGCGCCATGCCCGCTGGCATCGCGGCTAAGGTCAAGGCTGACGATGATGAGATCCACGTCGCCGCCCAGCGCCATGGCGAGGCAGGCATCGGCATCGCCGACGTCGCTGGCACGCCACGACGCGGCCTCGATATGGGCGACCAGCCTATCGCGGGCGAGTTCGTCATCCTCGACGATCAGGATATGGGGGACCAGCGCCACGTCGCCCGCCTCGCGTACCGGCACCTCGCGCAAGGTTGCAGCGTCGATGGTCTGCTTGAAGCGCATCAGCGCGCGCAGCCGCGTCGGCAGGATATGGGCATCGAAGGGCGGGGTCATGAAGTCATCGGCGCCGGCCGTCATCGCCTGGCGCCGGCAATTGGGATCGGCGGTGACCATGACCACCGGCGTCTCGGCGACATACAGGTCGCTCTTGACCAGCCGGCAGAAGTCCAGGAGCGAGACCATGGGCGGCACGCAATCGATCAGGATCGCATCCGGCCGCTCTCGGCGCACCAGCTCCATCGTGTCACGGGTGGGCGGCCCGAGCAGCGTCTTGAACGCTTGCTCAGCCAACATGCCGGGCAGCACCGACGCTTGCCCTTCAGCGACGACGAGAACCCAGCCGGACATGAACCGAACGTGCCTTCTAGAAAATGCGATGCCGAGGTGGCCGCTTGGTCAGTCGAGGAACTGCTTCAGGGTCTTGATGAAATGGGCGACCGAAATGGGTTTGGCCAGATAGGCCTCGCAACCGCCCTCGCGCATCTTTTCCTCATCGCCCTTCATGGCGAAGGCTGTGACGGCAATGATCGGGATCGATTTCAGCTCGTCGTCCTCCTTGATCCACTTGGTCACCTCCAACCCCGAGACTTCGGGCAGCTGGATGTCCATGAGGATCAAATCGGGCTTGTGCTGGCGCGCCAATTTCAGCGCCTCCATGCCATCCTTGGTCTGGAGGGTATTGTAGCCATGCGCCTCGAGAAGATCATGAAACAGTTTCATGTTCAGATCATTATCTTCGACGATGAGGATGGTCGCGGCCATGGCTATCTTTCTAAACGACGTTCTTACGTCCGGGCATTTGGGCAAAAGCCCCCAACGGGACCGGTATTATCATCAAGATCGTTAGCAAAGCCTATAGCAAATTGGCCGGGAGCCGCCGCATCGTCGACAGCTCGGCACGCGCGGCATCGCCCGGGGCGGCACAACCATAGGGAGCAGACGGAATGGCCGATTGGCGCATCGGAATCGACCTCGGCGGCACCAAGATCGTTGGGATATTGCTCGACCCTTCAGGGCAGGAGATCGCCCGGCAACGCGTGGCGACGCCGGACCGCGACGACGCCACGGCATTCGCCATTCGCGATCTGGTGAGGCTCCTGGACAAGGATATGCCGGCCGCCATGTCGCCCGCCTCGGTCGGCATCGGCATGCCGGGAGCGGTATCCTCGATCTCGGGCCCGCGCCGGCATGTCGATCCGAACGCACCCAAGGGGCAGCCTTTCCAGGTGATGGTCGCCGAGGCGCTCGGCCGCAAGGTCGAAATCGCCAATGACGCGAATTGCTTTGCGCTGAGCGAGGCGGTGGACGGGTCGGCGGCCGGGGCCTCGATCGTCTTCGGCGCCATCCTCGGCACCGGCGTCGGCGGCGGCATCGTCGTCAACGGCCGCATCCTGAACGGCCCGCACGGTATCGCCGGCGAATGGGGACACAATCCCTTGCCCTGGCCCCGGGACGACGAGCGGCTGGGCAGGCGCTGCTATTGCGGCCAGGATGGCTGCATCGAAACCTACCTGTCCGGCCCCGGCATGGCCGCCGACCATGAACACCGCGCCGGCCGGCCTCTGCCGGCGATCGAGATCTTCAAGGCGGCCGAATCCGGTGACCAGGCGGCATCGGAGACGGTCGAACGCTACCTGGACCGCGCCGCGCGCGCCTTCGCCAGCATCATCAACTTCGTCGATCCCGATGTGATCGTGCTGGGCGGCGGCATGTCCAACGAGGCGCTGCTCTATCGCGAGATCCCGAAGCGCTGGGGCAAATGGGCCTTCACCGACCATGTCGTGACCCGGCTGGTGCCGCCCAGGCATGGCGATGCCAGCGGCGTGCGCGGCGCCGCCTGGCTGAATCCATAGGGAACGGCAATCCAGCCGGCGGCAGGCCTAACCCTTGCCGGTCGAGCCGAAGCCGCCGGCGCCACGGGCCGTCTCGGGCAGGAGCTCCGTCTCGGCCCAAGCAAGCGTCGTCACGGGGGCCACGACCATCTGCGCGATGCGCTGGCCGGGCGTGAGCGTCACCGGCTTGTCGCTCAGATTGACCAGGATGACCTTGACCTCGCCGCGGTAGTCGGCATCGACGGTGCCGGGCGCGTTGAGCACGGTGACGCCCTCATTATATGCCAGGCCCGAGCGCGGCCGCACCTGCGCCTCGTAACCATGGGGCAGCGCGATGGCGAGGCCGGTCGGCACCGCCGCGCGGCCGAGCGGCAATAGGGTCATCGGCTCGGAGATCGCCGCCATCAGGTCGAGACCGGCGCTGCCGGCGGTGGCATAAGCAGGCAGCGGCAGATGCGCGCCATGGGCGAGGCGCGTGACCGCGACCTCGATCTTCCCTGGATAGTTCACGACGGAAGGGTTCACAGGATGGGGGCCTTGGCAAAAGTGTCGGCGATGCGTTGAGCGAGGCGTTCGGCGATAACGATCTTGTCGGCGCGCGGCCAATGCTCCACGCCCGTTTCCGTTACCAGATGCACGGTGTTCTGGTCACCGCCAAAGGTGCCGGTACCGGTCGAAACGTCATTGGCGACGATCCAGTCGCAGCGCTTGCGCTCGCGCTTGGATATCGCAGCCTCGACCACGTCCTGGGTCTCGGCCGCGAAGCCTACGACCAAGCGCGGCCGAAGGGCGGTCCGCTGAGCCAGGCTAGCCAGGATGTCCGGGTTCTCGACCAGATGCAGCACCGGCGGCCCCTCAACACCCTTCTTCAGCTTCTGGGGCGCGGCATCGGCCACGCGCCAATCGGCGACGGCAGCGGCGCAGACGGCGATATCCGCGGGCAATGCCGCCTCACAGGCATCCAGCATCTGCTGCGCCGTCTCGACCGCGACCAGACGCACGCCCGGCGGCACCAGCTCGTTGCTGGGCCCCGAGATCAGGATCGTCTCGGCACCCAGCCGCGCAAGCGCGCCGGCGATGGCATGGCCCTGCTTGCCGGAGGAGCGGTTGCCGATGAAACGTACCGGATCGACCGGCTCGAAGGTCGGGCCGCTGGTAACGATGGCGCGCCTGCCGGCCAGCGGATGGCTCGCCGGCAGCGTCAAGGGCGAAACCGATTTCGTGGCCCGGCCGGTGAAGAAGGCCTCGATCGAGGCCACGATCTCGAGGGGCTCGGCCATGCGGCCGCCACCGACCTCATGGCAGGCGAGATCGCCGGCATCGGGACCGACCTGCAGGATGCCGCGCGACCGCAGCGTCGCGACATTCGCCTGGGTCGCGGCATGGGCCCACATCATGACGTTCATGGAGGGCGCCACCATCACGGGCTTGTCGGTGGCGAGCAGCACCGTCGCCGCCAAATCGTCGGCCATGCCGGCCGCCATACGCGCCAGGATATCGGCAGTGGCCGGCGCCACGACGATAAGGTCGGCGGCACGCGACAGGCGGATATGGCCCATCTCCGCCTCCTCGGTCAGCGAGAACAGCTCGGTATGCACCGGATGGCCGCTCAAGGCCGCGGCCGAAAGCGGCGTCACGAATTCGCAGGCGGATTTGGTCATGACCACCCTGACCGCCGCTCCGCGCTCGCCCAGGCGCCGAATGAGGTCGAGCGACTTATAGGCCGCGATGCCGCCGGTGATGATCAGCAGGATGCTGCGGCCGGCAAGACTGCCCGGGATGGCCGGCAATGTGGGCGTCTCGTTCATGTCCATGACGGCAACTCCTAATCCGGTTCGGCCAACAAAGGTTGGGTCGCACGTTCGAGCCAGGCCAGCACTGCCTCATCCTCGATCAGCGGGCCGATCTCGGCGCGGACACGGGTATGATAGGCATCGATCCAGGCAATCTCATGCGGGCTGAGCAAGGTCACGTCGATCGGCGTCGTATCGATCGGACACAGGGTCAGCACCTCGAAATCCAGCATTTCCCGCTCCGCCCCGGGCAACACCGCCTCGCGCACCGCCACCAGGTTCTCGATGCGGATGCCATAGGCACCGGCCTTATAGTAGCCGGGCTCGTTGGAGATCACCATGCCGGGCAGCAGCGCCTGGCCGTCCTTGCTCTGGAAATGCACGCGCTGCGGGCCCTCATGGACGCTGAGATAGTGGCCTACGCCGTGGCCGGTGCCATGATCATAGTTGAGGCCGGCCTGCCATAGCGGCTGGCGCGCCAGCACGTCGAGCGCCGCCCCGGACGTCCCCTTGACGAAGATGGCGGAAGCCAGCGCGATATGGCCCTGCAGCACGCGGGTATAGCGATCCATCATCTCGTCGCCGGGTGTACCGACGGCCAGCGTCCGCGTGATGTCCGTCGTGCCGTCGACATATTGGGCACCGGAATCGAGCAGGTAGAACGAGCCGGGTTCGAGCACTCGATCCGTCTCCGGCGTCACGCGGTAGTGGACGATGGCGCCGTTGGGGCCGGCACCGGAGATGGTGTCGAAGCTGAGGTCGCGGAATTCGGGCGCTTCCGCCCGGAACGCCTCCAACTTATCCGCGACGGCGATCTCGCCCAGAGTGTCGCCATCGGCCAAGCGCGCCTCCAGCCATGCCAGGAACCGCACCATCGCGGCCCCATCCCGGCGATGAGCGGCGCGGATGCCGTCCAGCTCGACCGGGTTCTTGCAGGCCTTGGGCAACCGGGTCGGATCGCTGCCGCGGATGACACGGGCGCCGGCGGTCTCCAGGCGCAGGAAGACCCAGGCGGCGGCGCTCGCCGCATCGGCCAATACCGCCTTGTCCTTCAGCGCGTCGAGTGCCGCGCCGAAAGACTCCAGCGGCGCGACGGTCACCTCGGACCCCAGATGCGGCGTCACATCCGGCAGCAGCTTGCGCGGATCGATGAACAGCTCGACCTTGGCATCGGCATGCAGGATGGCGAAGCCCAGGGGCAAAGGCGTATGCGGCACATCGGCGCCGCGGATGTTGAGCAGCCAGGCCAAGCTTTCCGGCGCAGTCAGTACCGCCGCCTCACACCCCTCCTCGATCAGCTTGGCCGCGATCTCCCGCCGTTTGTCGGCCGAGGGTTTGCCGGCCCGGCTCACCGGGAAGACTTCGACCGGCGCCACCGGCTGCGGCGGGCGTCCCGTCCAAACCGTATCAAGCGGATTGGCTTCGACCGGCACCAGCGACGCGCCGGCCTTGCGCGCGGCCGCCTGGTAGCGCGCGAGCTGATCGGGGGTGAGCAGCCAGGCGTCGTAGCCGAGCCGGGCGCCCTGCCCCAGATGCCGGGTCATCCAGCCTTCCGGTGGCTTCTCGATCAGGTGGCAGATCTCGAAGTTCCCGGTATCGACCTGGACCGCCGCCTGTAGGGTATAGCGGCCATCGACGAAGATCGCCGCGCGATCCTTCAGCACCACTGCCAACCCCGCCGAGCCGGTGAAGCCGGTCAGCCACGCGAGGCGTTCATTGCAGGCAGGCACGTATTCGTTCTGAAACGCGTCGGTACGGGGCACGATGAAGCCGTCGATGCCCTGGCTGCCCAAGGCGCCACGCAGATCGGCGAGGCGTTTGGCATGGTCCGGTGCCCCGTTCGTTTGTTTCGATGCCCCCGTCGCAGATGTCGCGAGCAGCCTCTTCAACGCCTGGAGCTGGGCGACCAGCGCGGGCGACGGATCGCGTGCCACCAGACGGGTCCAGGCGGCGGCGTCGCGCGGCTCGGGGGCGGCCAGGACGGCATGGATCAAGCTACGCAACCCGGCCAAATCATAGGACGAGCCGGCCACACCGAGCATGCGCGTCAGCGATTCATCGCCCTGATATATCTCTCTGCACTCGGACATAGGTCATGGCCCCAATCGCAAAAACGCATGTCATTTGGCCCCGAAGGATCGGAAAAGTCAAAAAGTCGAGGTTTTTCCGCAGTTGCGAACGGCGCTCTGCAAAATTGTTAACCCTTGAACAAGGCGCCATGCGGAAAGAGCAGGCAGCAATGCGTTTACCCACCTTCCTCCGTATACTGAGAGGATTAATGTCTCATCGTGCATTGCGAAATTGGTGCGGCGCACAATGAAAGCGCCCCGTTTCGGGAAAGGAAAGTACAATGGCTAAGTTCATCGAAACCGTCCTCAAAATCGCCGATAAGGTCCTGCGTCTGGAAGAGCGTCGCGCGATCCGCGAACTCAGCGAGCTGGACGACCGTACCCTGGCCGATATCGGCATCACCCGTCAGGAGATCGTGTCGCTGGTCAAGCGCAAGCCGACCCAGATCCGCGGTCAGGTGATCCAGTTCCGTCCGCGTCAGGCCCGCTCCTCGGTTCACACCCACGCGGCCTAAGCATCTTCAGCAGACTGCCCCTGGTCTTCGACTAGGGATATAGGATCGGTAGCCCGGCGCGACATCCGCGCCCATTCGATGGCACCGATCCTGCGACACGAGTTTGGCCATGCCTCCTAGGGGTTCTCGAATCCTCGGGATGCAGGCCAAAGCGTGACGGTGCCGACGGGCACCCTGCTCCGGCTCTCCTCAAGCCGTGGAGCGTACTCCCCTTCCACTTCAATGGCTGTTTCGGAAGTCGCTCTGGTGAGTCGAATAGCGAATGGCTTTCGAGCACCGGCGCGCAAGAAATCGCCGCCGGACGGCCGCCAGAGCGACCTATTCCACCACCCAGCCGGGCTTCTCGAAGATCAGCGTGTGCCAGCCTTGCCGGGCGATGCGGCGCTGGAAGACCAGGCCCATCGCGCGATGGGCGGCGGCGACATAACGTTCCTGATGCGCCAGCAGCCCCGACAGGATGGCGATGCCGCCCGGCAGCAGGTTGTGCGCCAGGTCCGGCGCCATGGCGGCCAGCGGCCGGGCCAGGATATTGGCGAAGATCAGGTCGTATGGGGCACCCTGCCGCACTTGCGTCCCGACATAGCCGTCGCTGGGCACGCAGCGCATCAGCGCCGCGACACCGTTGATGCGGACATTCTCCGCCGCGACCTTGACCGAGTTGCGGTCGATATCGCAGCCCAGTACCGGCACGTTCCAGGTCTTGGCCGCCGCGATGCCGAGGATGCCGGTACCGGTGCCCATGTCGAGGATGCGCGTGCGTCGGCCGCGCCGCGCGATCTGGTCGAGCGCCTTCAGGCAGCCATATGTCGTCGCATGCTCACCGGTGCCAAAGGCAGTCGCGGCATCGATCAGCAGGCCCACCGTCCCCGACGGTACCGGCTCCGCCACATGCGAACCATGGACGAAATAGCGCCCGACGCGCAGCGGCGGGAAGCTTTCCTGATTGAGCTTCAGCCAATCGACATCGGGCAGCAGTTCCGCCTCCAGCATCGGCTCCCCTTGCCCCATCGCGAGGGCGGCCAGTGCCAGGACGCCCTCGACCACGTCGAGATCCGGCTTGCCTTGCGTGAAGCCCTGCACCAGCCATGGCCCCTTGGCCTCCGTCTCGAAAGCGGTAACGGCGGTCGCGACCTCGCCCAGTGCCGCGGCATAGGCATCGGCGGAAACCTCATCAGCGGCATTGACGGCCAGGCGCCACAAGGGCTCGCCGGAACGGCGGGGCGAGACGGGGATCATGGGATAAAAGCTACCTCGGATAAAAACGTCGGGGGCAGCAGTAGCACGGGATCGAACCTGATCTCTATCCTTTGATCTTGATGGTGCTGCCCTCCAGCACCTGGCTCCAGCGCTTGGCTTCGCGATTGATGAAAGCCCTGGTCTCGGCCGGCGTGCCGCCGACCGGTTCGACGCTGAAGGCCTCGATCTGCGTCACCACTCGGGGGTTCTTCAGGATCGCCGCGACGTCGGCGGAGATCTTGGCGGTGATCGCATCCGGCGTCTTGGGCGGCGCGGTCATCGCGAACCAGGTGACGGAGAGGAAGCCCGGCACCGTCTCGGCCACGGTCGGCACGTTGGGCAACGCCGCCGCACGCTTGTCGCCGCCATAGGCCAAGGCGCGCAGCTGGCCGCCCTTGACCAGCGGCAAGGCGCCGCCGACCTCGGGGAACATCATGTCGACCTGCCCCGACACGACGTCGTTCATCGCCGGGCCGATGCCGCGATAGGTGATGCCGAGCATGTCGATATGGGCCAAGGATTTCAGCAGCGAGGCCGCCAGGTTGGGCGTCGAGCCGTTGCCGCTCGACGCATAGGTCAGCTTGCCCGGATTGGCGCGGGCATAGTCGATCAGATCCTTCAGGCTCTTGAAGGGCGAGGACGGCTTCACCACCAGCAGGCTGTAGCCCTTGATCAGCACCGAGATCGGCTGGAAGGCGGCCGGATCGTAATCGAGGTGCGGATAGAGGTCCTTGTTGTAGCTCAAGGGGGCGGCGGCGGAGATCATCAGCGTATAGCCATCCGGCTTCGACTGGGCCACGTATTCGGCACCGATATTGCCGCCGGCACCGCCGCGGTTGTCGACATAGACGCCATTGCCGTGCCAGCGCGCCGACAGCTCCTTGGCCATCAGCCGCGCCACCGTGTCGGTCAGGCCGCCCGGCGGATAGGGGACGACGATCTTGACCGTATCGCCGGGATAGGCGTCGGCCAGGGCCGGCGATGCGGTCAGGAGTGCAAGCAGGATTCCCCCGAGAATCGCTTTGAACGCCATAATGCCTCCCGAATGGCGGTTTGCCCGTCTTGTCTTGCTCAGAACTCGCGGAACAGCCGACCGAATCCCTCGATCTTGTCGTCGATGCCGCAGCGGCGCAACGCGTGCCAGACGATGCCGGGCAGCGACCCCACCACGCCGACGCCCAGTTCCCGCTCCATCGGCTCGATCATGCCGGACATCGCCCAATGCGGGCACGGCATCCAGATCGTATCGGTGTCGGGGGCCATCGCCATCAGCTCGCGGCCGAGCTGCAGGGCGGCGTTACGCGGCATCTGGCCCAGCGTCGGCCCGGTGAAGCCCACGCCCTTGATCGCGGTCACCTCCATGCCGTAGCGGGTGAGATAGTCGCGATGCTTCTCGTCCTGGTCCGGTGTGAAGGGGTGGCCGATCGCGACCTTCCCGGCGCCCAGCTTCTTCAGCCCGTCGACCTGCGCGGTGATCGAGGTCGCCACCGGCACGCCGATCTCGCGCTCGACCGCCGCGATCTGCTCCGCCGGGTTGGTGCCGCGTGCGAGGTTGATCGGCACGCCGCCCAGCACCAGGAGATCGACACCGGTGCGTGCGATCGCCTTGGCCGCCCGCAGGCTCATATCGAAGCTGCGATCGACCTCCTCTGCATTGCGCTCCAGCACCGCAAGCGTCGACAGCACCAGGCTCACCCCCTCCGGTACCAGGCGATAGAATTCGTAGGTGAAGATTTCGGTGGCCGCCATGGGCGAGGTGTAGCCGATGCGCGCGCGGTGGCCGTGCTTCCTGTTGTCGTCGGGAGCGATCATGGCGGCGGCCTCAGCCCTTGATCTTGAGGTTGACGCCCTTCAGCACGGCGCTCCAGCGCTTGCCCTCTTGGGTAATGAAGGCGCGGGTCTCCTCGGGATTGCTGCCGACGGGTTCGATGTTGAAGTTCTTGAACTGCTGCAGCACCGCCGGCTCCTTCTCGACTTCGGCAACAGCGGCGGAGATCTTGGCCGTGATGACATCCGGCGTCTTGGGCGGCGCCACCATGGCGAACCAGGTGATCGACAGGAAGCCCGGCAGCGTCTCGGCCACGGTCGGCACATTGGGCAAGGCCGGCGCGCGCGCATCGCCGCCAAAGGCGATGGCCTTCAACTTGCCCGAGCGGACCAGCGGCAAGGCGCCGCCGACCTCCGGGAACATCATGTCGACCTGGCCCGCCATGACGTCGGTCATTGCCGGGGCGATGCCGCGATACGAGACCTCGGTGATGTTGACATGGGCCATCGATTTCAAAAGCTCCGCCGCCAGGAACGGCGTCGAACCGACACCGGCCGAGGCGTAGGTGAGCTTGCCGGGATTGGCCCGGGCATAGTCGATGATGTCCTTGACCGTGTTGAAGCCGGAGCCGCCCTTGACCACCATCAGGCTGTAGCTCTTGATCAGCACGGCGATCGGCGCGAAGGCTGCCGGGTCGTAATCGAGCTTGGGATAGAGGTTCTTGTTGAAGCTCAAGGGCCCCCCCGCCGAGATCATCAGCGTGTAGCCGTCCGGCTTCGACTTCGCGACATATTCGGCACCGATATTACCGTTCGCGCCGCTTTTGTTATCGATATAGATCGAGCTGCCATGCCACTTGGCCGACAGCTCCTTGGCCATGAGGCGCGCGACCGTGTCGGTGAGGCCGCCCGGCGGATAGGGCACGACGATCTTGATCGGGCTGGACGGGAAGTCGTCGGCCAGTGCCATGGCCGGTGCCATGGCCGGTGCCAGAACCAAAAGTGCCGGCAGAATCCACCTCAAAATGCCCTTGAACGCCATGATGCCTCCCGGTTTCTTTTTCTTGGTCATCGGTATTTCACGCATCATGGCCGGCCATGATGGGATGTTAGTACCTCAGAACTCGCGGAACAGCCGGCCGAACCCCTCGATCTTGTCGTTGACGCCGCAACGGCGCAGCGCGTGCCAGACAATGGAGGGCAGCGAACCGACGACGCCGACGCCGAGCTCGCGTTCCATCGGCTCGATCATGTCCGACATCGCCCAATGCGGGCAAGGCAGCCAGATCGTATCGGTGTCGGGCGCCATCTGCTTCAGCGCCCGGCCCAGTTCGAAGGCCATGTTCTGGGGCATATGGCCGATGGTCGGGCCGGTGTACTCCGCCCCCTTCACCGCCGTCACCTCATAGCCGTAGCGGGTGAGATAGCCCTTGAACTTTTCGTTCTGGTCCTGGGTGAAGGGATGGCCGATCGCGACCTTCCTGGCGCCCAGCTTCTTCAGGCCATCGTTCTGCGCGGTGATGCTGGTCGCCACCGGCACGCCGATATCCCTCTCGACTTGACGGATCTGCTCCTCCGGATCGGTGTTGCGCGCGAGGTTGATCGGCACGCCGCCCAGCACCATCAGGTCGATCCTGGTCCGCGCGATCTCCTTCGCCGCCTTCAGGCTGATATCGTAGCTGCGATCGACCTCGTCCGCCGTGCGCTCCAGCACCGCCATGGTCGACAGCACCAGCGTCACGCCTGGAGGCGCCATGCGATAGAATTCGTAGGGGAACACCTCGGTCGCGGCCATCGGTGAGGTGTAGCCGATACGCGCCCGATAGCCGTGCTTCCTCGTCTCTTCAGTCGATGTCATGCAGCCTGCCCTGTTGGTTCTTCTTGATCGGGGCGATTTTCGCCCGCCGGCAACCTATCCGTAAATTTAATAATCCTGAAGCGGGTCTAAAGAAAAACTTTAGGCGTCAGTCAGTTCTACGCACGAAGGCGTCCATCACCTTCTTCTCGCCGGCATGGTCGAAGGAGATGGTCAGCTTGTTATCCTCGACCGCCGTCACCGTGCCGCCGCCGAATTTCTGGTGGAAGACGCGATCGCCCTTCTTGTAGCCGCCGACCTTGCGGATCT
>DATJJW010000232.1:0-5601 GCA_035491935.1 Allostellaceae bacterium
GCAGAAGGTCGCATCCTCCGATGCGATCGCCGCCCGGCGCAGATTGGGCGAAAGCTGGTCGTAGCCGACCCAGTCCTTGGACAGCCCCTCGCCTTCCATGAGCCGGATGGCCATCAATGGCGTGACCGGCACCGGAACGAAGCGATAGACCACCACCATCACGACCGGCAGGAGCAGAAGGAGCAGGAGCAGCCGCACCAGCCACCGGCGCCCAGAGCCTTGCGGCCAGGAACGCCGGTGCCAGAAGCGCTGCGGGCGGCTCCCGCCCTTCATGCGGCTATCGGTCGTGGGGTCAGCCACGCAAACTGCCGCCGGTCGCCTTCTCGACGCCGGCTACGATCTGCTTGGAGACCGCCTCGATCGCCTCGTCGGTCAATGTGGCTTCCGTCGGCTGCAGCACCACGGTCAAGGCCAGCGACTTCTTGCCCTCCGGCACGCCCTGGCCGGTATAGACGTCGAACAGCCTGACCTCGGTGATCAGCTTCTTCTCGGCGCTGCGGACCGCACGCAGCGCCTGCTCCGCCGTGACGCCGGCATCGACCAGGAAGGCGAAGTCGCGCTCGACCGGCTGGAAGGGCGACGGGCGGAAAGCGCCCCTGCTCTTCACGTTGCGCGGCGCCGGCAATGCATCGAGATAGACCTCGAAGCCCACTGCCGCGCTCTTCAACCCCATGGCGCGTGCCAGGCGCGGATGGATCTCGCCGAAATGTGCCAGCACCGTCTTCGGCCCCAGGCGGATCGAGCCGCCGCGGCCGGGGTGGTACCAGCCCGGCGGATCGGCCGTGACCTGCAGGTTCTCGACCGGCACGCCGGCCGCCGCCAATGCCGCCATGGCATCGGCCTTGGCATCGAAGGGGTTGACCGTGCGGCCGGGGTCGTTCCAGCGCTTGGCGCCCGTGCGGCCGAAGCGGATGCCGCTCGCCACCAAACTTTGGCCAGCCGGCGTGTCGTCGGCATATTGCGGCCCGACCTCGAACAATGCCACGTCGCCATAGCCGCGATCGGCATTGCGTTGGGCTGCGGTCAGCAGGTTCGGCAGGATGCTCGGCCGCATGACGTCGAGATCGGTCGAGATCGGGTTGATCAGCCTCAAGCCCGGATGAATCGGCCCGAAGATGCGCCCACCATCGGCCTCCAGCACGGTGCTGGCCATGAAGGAGAAAGTCACCGCCTCGTCCAGGCCCCTGGAAGCCAGCAGGCGGCGCACCAGCGCCGTGCGCCGCTGCACCGGATCGAGTGCTGCCTTGGACAAGACCGAGACGCGCGGCAATGCTACGACCGGGATATGGTCATAGCCGTTGATGCGCAGCACCTCTTCGACCAGATCGGCCTCGCCTTCGATATCGGCGCGCCAGGACGGTACGGTCACCTCGATGGTGCCGTCGGCCTGCTCAGCGGTGATGACGCAGCCCAGCGTGGTCAGGATGCGGCGGATCTCGGCCACCGGCACCTCGACGCCGCCCAGCGACGGCACGCGCGACGGCCGGATCGCCAGTGTGCGGCGCCATGTAGGCTCGGCGCCGGCGACGGTGATCTCGGAGGCCTCACCGCCGCAGATGTCGATGACCAATTGGGTCGCGATCGCCATCGCATCGAAGACGAAGGCCGGGTCGACACCGCGCTCGAAGCGATAGCGCGCATCGCTCTGCACGTTGAGCGCGCGGCCGGTCGCCGCCGTACGCACCGTATCGAACAAGGCCGCCTCGATGAAGACGTCGGTCGTGCCCTCGTCACAGCCGGTCGAGCTGCCGCCAACGACGCCAGCCAGGCTCAACACCCCGGTCTCATCCGAGATCGCGGTCATGCCGGGTTCCAGCACGTAATCCTTGGCGTTGAGCGCCGACAGGCTCTCGCCACCCTTGGCCGGATGCACGACCAGATCGCCCTTGACCTTGGCAGCATCGAAAACATGCAGCGGCCGGTCGAGATCGAAGGTCATGAAATTGGTGATGTCGACCAAGGCCGAGATCGGGCGCAGGCCGATGGCGCTCAGCCGGTCCTGCAACCATTTCGGGCTGGGACCGTTCTTCACGCCCTTGACCAGCCGGCCGACGAAGAGCGGGCAGGCCTTGGTGTCGGTGGTCGTGACCTTGATCGGGCTGGCGAAGCTGCCCTTGATCTCCGGCACGGCGAGCGGCTTCAACGTGCCGATACCGGTGGCGGCGAGATCGCGCGCCAGGCCACGCACGCCCAGGCAATCCGCCCGGTTGGCGGTGATCTTGACGTCGATCACGGCGTCGTCCAGACCCAGCACCGAAGCGAAAGGCTGACCCACCGGCGCATCCACCGGCAGTTCGATGATGCCGTCATGCTCTTCCGAGATGTTCATCTCGAAGGCGGAGCACAGCATGCCGTTGGAGGCGACATCGCGGATCTTGGTCGGTTTGAGCACCATGCCGTTGCGCGGGATGGTCGTGCCCTCGGCCGCGAAGACGACCTTGAGGCCGGCCCGCGCATTGGGCGCACCGCACACGACCTGCAGCGTCGCCTTGCCGGTGTCGACCATGCAGACTCGTAGCTTGTCTGCATTGGGATGCTGCTCGGCCGAGACGATATGGGCCACCGTGAAGGGTGCCAGATCCTTGGCGCGGTCGATGACCTCCTCGACCTCCAGCCCCTGCATGGTCAGGGTCTTGACGATGGTGTCGAGGTCGGCGGCGGTGTCGAGATGGCTCTTCAGCCAGGAGAGCGTGATCTTCATCGGCTGAGGCCTCCCACCAGGCTCGGTCGTTCGAGCGGCACGAAGCCGTAATGCTTCAGCCAGCGGAGGTCGGAATCATACATGGTGCGGAGATCCGGAATGCCGTGCTTCAGCATGGCGATACGCTCGATGCCCATGCCGAAGGCGAAGCCCTGATACTCCGTCGGATCGATACCGCAATTGGCCAGCACCTTGGGATGCACCATGCCGCAGCCCAGGATCTCCAGCCACTTGCCGAAATTACCGATCTTGAGCTCGCCGCCGGAACGGCCACAGCCGATATCGACCTCGGCCGATGGCTCGGTGAACGGGAAATAGCTGGGGCGGAAGCGCACCGGCAGATCGTCGACATCGAAGAAGGCACGGCAGAACTCGACCAGCACGCCCTTCAGATGGCCCATATGGGCGCTCTTGTCGATCACCAGCCCTTCGACCTGATGGAACATCGGCGAATGGGTGGCGTCGTAGTCGAAACGGAAGGTGCGGCCCGGACAGATGATGCGGATCGGCGGCTTGGTCGACAGCATGGTGCGGATCTGCACCGGCGAGGTGTGGGTGCGCAGCACCTTGCGGCTGCCGTCCGGCTGCTCGGCCAGATAGAAGGTGTCATGCTCCTGCCGCGCCGGATGGTCGGGCGGGATGTTGAGCGCGGTGAAATTGTGGAAGTCGTCCTCGATATGCGGACCTTCGGCGAGGTTGAAGCCCATCTCGCCGAAAATGGCGATGATCTCGTCGATGGTCTGGCTGATGGGATGGATACGGCCGGTGCCTTCGTGCGCCACCGGCAAGGTCACATCGATCTTCTCTTCGGCGAGGCGCCGATCGAGCTCGGCATCGGCGAGCCCGCGCGCCTTGGTCTCGATCGCGCCCTGGACCTCGTCCTTAACCCGGTTGAGCGCAGCGCCGGCTTCTTTGCGCGCATCGCCCTGGAGCGTGCCCAGTTGCTTCATGCGCTCGGTGATCTCGCCCTTGCGGCCAAGCGCGGTGACGCGCAGTTGCTCCAGCGCCGCGGGGTTGTCGGCCGCAGCCACTTCCGCCATCAACCGGTCGCGCAAGCCTTCCAATGGCTCCATGCTCATTCCATCCTCGAAAACGAAAAGGGCCGAAGCTTTCGCCTCGGCCCTCCGATCTTCTGGGGTGGCAATGTTACGATTGCCACCCAGTCTGCTACCGCTCCGCTGCCAGAGCGATCATCGGGCCGTCATTACCGCCCGCTAAATCGCCCGGTGAGCAAAGCCATGGCCGTTAGGCCGCCTTCTTCGCCAGCGCGGACTTCGCCGCCTCGACCAGCGAAACGAAAGCCGTCGGCTCCGTGATCGCGAGGTTCGACACGACCTTCCGGTCAAGCTCGATCCCGGCCAGCTTCAGGCCGTTGATGAACTGCGAATAGTTCAGGCCCAGCGGACGCACACCGGCATTGATGCGCTGGATCCACAGAGCGCGGAAATTGCGCTTCTTGTTCCGGCGATCGCGGTAGGCGTAGCGAAGGCCCTTCTCGACCTTCTCGATCGCGATGCGATAGCTGTTATTGGCGCGACCCCGATAGCCCTTGGCCAGATCGAGGATCTTCTTGTGGCGGGCGTGAGTGGTAACGCCCCGTTTGACGCGTGCCATGGTCTCAGCCCCTCAGATACGGCATATAGGTCAGCACCAGGTTGGTATCACCCGGCTGCAACGTGGTCGTGCCACGAGCCTTACGCTTCATCTTCTGCGGCTTGGAGATGAGACGATGGCGCTTATGCGCGACGTTCATCTTGATCTTGCCGGTGGCGGTGCGGCTGAACCGCTTCTTCGCCCCGCTCTTCGTCTTCAGTTTGGGCATTTCTCTCTTCCAAAGTCATGTTGATCAAGCGGCGACAGGCATGCCCGAAGACGCGGGGAAGCCCACGCGTAGCCAGCCACCAGCGTGAAGGCGCGGTTTATAGAAGAAGGCGGGCCCCAAGGCAAGCACGCTTTCTTGCAACACGCCCATCACCATGCCTCAAGGTTCCCAGCCGGGTACGCCCATCTCGAACCCCTCGAAACGGAAGGCCGGCGAGACGGTGCAGCCCACCAGCGTCCAGTCGCCGAGCGACTTTGCGCTCTGCCAGGCGTCTTTGGGGACGATGCCCTGTGGCCGCTGGCCCGCCGCCAAATCGTTGCCCAGTATCCGGCTCTCGCGTTTGCCATCGGCGGCAATGTCGAGCTGCAAGGGCGCACCTGCATGCCAATGCCAAATCTCGACCGCATCGACGCGGTGCCAGGCCGACACCTGGCCCGCCGGCAGCAGGAAATATATGGCCGTGCCGCTGCCGCGCCGACTCTCATCCGGGCCGCCCTCGCCCGGCTCATCGCGCCAGGTCTCGCGGTAATAGCCGCCTTCGGGATGCGGTTGGAGGCCCAGCAGGTCGATGATGGCTTGCGCGTCCATCGTCAGTCCTTCGGCGGCTCGGTCGCCCGCATGCTCGGTCGTTGGCCGAACCCGGCATAC
The DNA here is from genome assembly GCA_035491935.1 of Allostellaceae bacterium. GTDB lineage: Bacteria > Pseudomonadota > Alphaproteobacteria > ATCC43930 > CGMCC-115725 > DATJJW01. Next base: position 5,172 of record DATJJW010000232.1, read on the forward strand.
CAATGCGCAAGATTCGGGCAGCGGTCGCGCCAGCCGTCATCCGAAAAGCGCAGATCGAGATAACCAAGGGTGCAGGCGACCGCGATCTCGCCGATTGTCGGCTCTGCGCGGAAACCCGCCGCATCGCGATCGAGCTGTGCCAGCCCCTGATTGATCTTCACAGTCTGCTTGGCGAGCTGATCGGGCCAGCAATAGGCCTCGGGCCTGACCATCTCGTAACGGCGCAACAACACGGCATCGCAGACGCCATCCCCCAGCGCCAGGATACGCAACGCCGTCCAGCGTTCCGGTCCGGATGACGGGAACAGCTTCCGCCCGTCATGCAGCGAATCCAGATATTCGCAGATCAACGGCGAATCCATCAGCGACGAGCCGTCATCCAGCACCAGCGCCGGTATCTTCATCCGCGGATTGTGCTGGGCCAGCGACG
>DATJJW010000233.1:0-9299 GCA_035491935.1 Allostellaceae bacterium
TACATTATTAAATTATTCGGCAACCTCACCCATTTGGAATAATACCATATGTTTTCCAATGGTTTATTTAATACCTTCGCCGTCAACGCCTGCCATGGCGATCGGAAAATAACCCGATTTGTTGACAGATAGGCTTCATACTATACGGCGCGGTTTTTTCCCAAAAGGGTTACCACGACCGCCAGCGAGAGCAGCGCCGCGCAGGCCGCCGCCAGAAAGGCCGACGGCAGGCCATAGCTGCCCGCGACCGTGCCCATGATGGGGCCGGCGGCAGCCAGGCCGATATCGAAACAGGCAAGATAGGCACCGAGCGCCATGGCCCGATTATCTGGGGCGAGATGCCGCACCGCCTCGACGCCGAGCGAGGGGAAGACCAGCGAATAGCCCAACCCGGTCAGCATGGCGCCACCCAGCGCCATCAGCGGATGCACGCTCTGCCAGATGAGCACCAAACCAGCCGCTTCGACGATCAGGCAGGGGATGACCACCCGCTTGCCCCCAAGCTTGTCGGGCAGTCCGGCGAAGAAGAGCCGCATGGCGAGATAGGCCACGCCGAAGCCGGTCAAGGCCCAGCCGGCATGCGCCCAGTGGGATTCGGCATAACGCAGCGCCAGAAAGGCCGCGATGGTGCCGAAGCCGGAAGATGCCAGCGCCATGCCGAGGCCGGGAATCCAGATCGCGATGAAGCCGCCAAGGACGCTGCGGCTGCCGCGGCGCGCACTGATCGGCGCCGGCACCATGGCCATCGCCATAGGCAGTGCCATCAATGGCAGGACCACGGTGACGCCCGCCACGGCGAGGAAGCCCCACCCGGCATAGAGAAACGTGCCCAGCGGCGCGCCGAAGGCGATAGCGGCGTACATCGCCATGCCGTTCCAGGCCATGGCGCGGCCGGAATGGGCGACGCCGACCATCGAGATCGACCAGGCGAGGCAACCGGTGATGTAGAAGCTCTCGGCCAATCCCAGCAGCAGCCGGGCAGCCAGCATGAGCGCGAAGGCCGCCGGTGCCGGCAGGGGCAGGCGCATCGACAGGGCATAGACCACCCCGACCAGCGCCGCGACGACCAGCCCCAGCATCGACACCTTCTTGGCACCGATCGTGTCGCTGAGATGGCCGGCCAGCTGCCGGGTGAACACGGTCGCGAGCGACTGCGCGCCGATCGCCACGCCGATGGCGGCGGCTCCATAGCCCAGTTTGGCATGGATTTCGATCGGCAGTACCGGCAGTGGAATGCCGACGGACAGGAACCCCAGGAAGGCGATCGTCGTATAGGGCAGGAAATGCGCCGTCTTGATGGTCGCGGCAGCCGTCGTCGTCGTCATCATCCCCCCACACTCGGTTTCGGGCTGAGGGCAGCGATAGCGGCTTGGGCAGCTAAGACAAGCGTTAATCGCGCAAGGGAGGCAGCCCGCACCTCAGAACCAACTTGCAGCCAATTCCGTCTTATGGCCTGTTGCCGGGGCAGATGGTGACCATAGGGTCACTCCAAGTTGGAGAGGGCGGCATGATCAAGATGTACGGCTTCTGGCGCTCCGCGGCGTCGTTCCGCGTGCGCATGGCGATGAACCTGAAGAACATCTCCTACGAGGAGACGATGATCAACCTCGACACCGGCGAGCAGCACAAGGAGGAGTATCTCTGCGTCAATACGCAGGCGGTCGTGCCCTCGCTGATCGTCGATGACGGCCCGCCCCTCACCCAGTCGATGGCGATTCTGGAATATCTCGAGGAGCTTTACCCCGACCCGCCGCTCTTGCCCAAGGATGCGCGCGGTCGGCAACGGGTGCGCTCGCTTTCGCAGATCTTCGTCGCCGACCATCATCCGCTGATCGTGCCGCGCATCCGCAGCTTCCTTACCGGCACGCTCGGCTTGCCGGCCGAAACGCGCGATGCCTGGCTGCGTCACTGGTTCCGCGAGGGCATGGTCAATGGCGAGAAGAAGCTGGCGGACGATCCGGCCACCGGCAGGTTCTGCCATGGCGACACCCTGACCATCGCCGATCTTTGCATGCTGAGCCACGCCCTGGCGACGCGGCATTACAAGATCGACTTCTCCGACCTGCCGGTGATCAGCCGCATCGTCGAGAATTGCCTGGGCGTAGACGCCATCGCCCGCGCGGTGCCCCTGAAGCAGCCGGGCGCGCCATCCGGGCACTGACATCGAAGACGCGCCAGGTTCGTAAGATACCTTCCTATATTTTGACATTCTGTGCGGCGCCGGGCAGAATCGGGCGCCATGAGGGAAGAGACAGAAGTCGAAACCACGCAGGACGCTGCGGCCACCTCGGTGACCGCACCGCTCTATACCAAGGTTAGACGCGAGATCCTGAGCGATCTGCGTGATGGCCGCTGGCGCGCCGGCCATCGCCTGCCGACGGAGCCGCAACTGGCCAACCGCTTCGGCGTCAGCATCTCCACCGTCCGTAAGGCAATCGACCTGCTGGTCAGCGAACGTATCCTGCTGCGCCAGGCGGGCCGGGGCACCACGGTCGCCTGCTACAACAATCAGGAGAATTTCGAGTCCTTCTCGCAGCTCGCCGACGAGACGGGGCGCCCCGTCACCATCGATGCCGAGGTCCTGGGCTGCGACGTCTTCGATGGCCACATCGACGGCGAGGACGATGCCGACATCCGCGCCAAGCTGGGCAGCACGGCACCGCTGGCCCGGATCGTCAATCTGCGTTGCGAGAACGGCAAGCCGCTGATCCTCGACCGGCTGTTCCTGCCGCTCGACATCTTCAAGGGACTGACCGGCGAGGCATTCCAGAACCGCGGCGGCCTCATCTATGGTTTCTATCAGGAGCACTTCGGCGTAACCGTGGTGCGGGTGGAGGAAGCGCTGACCGCCTGCCCCGCCGATGCCGAGACCGCCGCCATACTGGGCGTGGCGCCACAGACGCCGCTCCTGCGCATCGAGCGCCTGGCCTTCTCCTTCGACGACCGGCCGGTCGAATGGCGTTACCGTCTCGTCAATACCAGCCACTGCGCCTATCGCAACGTGATCGGCCTCAAGGACTAGGCGCGCCTCGAAGACTCGAGGGCGGCCACACCGACATGCGGCCGTCCCAACCCCTGGACAGGGAGTGGCGTGATCATGAGCAAGCCTACCTTCGATCAGATCAATCTCGTTTGCGGCGATCTCGACGCCTCGGTCGCGTTCTACCGCAAACTTGGCGTGGAGATTCCCGACACGGCGATCTGGCGCACCTCCACGGGTGCGCATCATGCCGGCGTCGCCGGACAGCCGGCGGATCAGGCGATCGACTTCGATCTCGATTCCACCGCCTTCGCGCAAATCTGGAACAGCGGCTGGACGGGACGAACCAACCTGAAGGGCCGCGTCGTCGTGGGTTTTAGCCTGCCCACGCGCCAGGATGTCGATGATCTCTTCCGCGACATGACCGGCGCCGGATATCGCGGCCTGCAGGAACCCTACGACGCTTTTTGGGGCGCGCGTTACGCGGTCATCGAAGATCCCGACGGCATCGCAGTCGGCTTGATGAGCCCAGTATCACTGGACAGGAAATCGCCGCCCCCGGATGTGTGATCGCACCGAGGCCGCGATTGACGGCTCAAAGCTCGATCCGGCCGCCACGCAAGGCAAGGCCCGCCACCGGCGACGCCAGCGCGCCAACATATCCCGACGAGAGATCGAGATGCCGGAAGGTCCAGGGCGGCTCGACCGGTTCGAGCAGCCGGGCCGGCACGTCGGTATTGACCGAGAAGGAATCGAGCGGCGTGGCTAAACCCTCGCCCAGCGCCTTGACGTAGGCCTCCTTGCGTGTCCAGGCGGTGAAGAAGGCTGCTTCCCTGAGTGCCGGCGGCAGAGCCATATAGGCCTCGAACTCGTAGGCCGAGAAGAAGCGTTCGACCAACCCGTCGGCATCGTCCATCGGCCTCAGCGCCTCGACATCGACGCCGATATCGCCGGCACGGGTGACCGCGACGACCGTGGCCTCTTCCGAATGGGCGAGGTTGAATTCGATGGCGGGATGCTCGACCAGGACGGGCTTGCCGCCTGCCCTCTTGTCGAAGACCAAGGCCTCCGGCGCCTGGGCCGTGTAGCGGCTCAGCACCAAGCGCAGCGCCGCATGGCTGCGGGTGAAGCGTATGCCGTGGCTCGGCTGGATGAAGCGCTGGGCGCGCGCCAACTCCTCTTCCGAAAGCAATTGGCGGTGGCGTCTTGCAGCATCGGGACTGTCCGTGCCGATCACGGCCCAGACATGGACCTCTCTCGGTCCCAATTCCGGCCATTCCGGCACCAGGGCCAGTTCGGCCCAGGCTCCGATCGGCGGCAGAATGCCCAAATCGTCGATGATCGGCAGCATCATGCTACCCACCTTGATGACACGTTCTTGTTCCCCCTGTTCCTATCAATTTTAGATCGCGACGCTCCCGAACGGAAGGGGCACGTGTCAAAATTCATTCCATTCAAATCCATTCCGCCGGTCGACCGGATCTATTCGCCGTTCGCAATGGGCGCGTGCCGATCTATCCGATTCAGCTCATCGGCCTGGCTGCCGCCGACGGCGATCAGCGTATTCTGGCCGTCACCCTGGGTGATCCGGCTGGTATCCATCTTGATGCGATGGCCGTCCGGCGTCGCGATCACCGCCTGCTGGCCGTGATCAGCCATGCCGACGACCTGGCCGATCGGCGTCCCATTGGCGTCGAGCAGATGTTTGCCCACCATATTTGAACTCGGCATGTCTGCCGCCATGGCAGCGGAGGAAAGGCCGACCAGCGCGATTGCCGCGAGAGACAGCTTCATCTTTTGCCTCCATACTAAAAGGATCGAAGAGACGAGTTCGTTAACAACATGGTTAACGACATAGTTAACAACAAGCCTGGATGAGTGTCGGTTCAGCCAGACGGGCCGGACCGGCGATAGTCAAGACAAGGGAAAAAGCAATGTTCCGCGAGGATGGTAGCGGTGGTGGTGGCGGCGGCAGACGGGCACGCAACGTGCTGGGCAGCGTGCTGGAAAGCTGCTCCTTCGATCCATTGACCGGTTTCTTCCGCAATGGCTGCTGCGATACCTCGGCCCAGGATCTGGGCAGTCATACAGTCTGTGTTGTGATGACGGCGGAGTTCCTGCGCTTCTCGAAAGCCAGCGGCAACGACCTCTCGACGCCACGGCCCGAATTCGGTTTCGCCGGCCTCAAGCCCGGCGACCGCTGGTGCCTATGCGCGCCGCGCTGGCAGGAAGCATTCGAGGCCGGCCATGCACCGCAGGTCGTCCTGCGCGCGACCCATGAAGGGGCACTGGCCTATTGCAGTCTGAAGGATCTCAAGGCCCACGCGGCCGATGCCCAGGCCTCCTAGCGCCGGCCGCTGGCGCCAGGCGCCCCAAACGACAGGCCGCCGCGCATCACGGGCCTTCCGCGTCATCCGGCGGCGGGATCGGCGAATGTCATTGCTGAATTGCCGATTTATCCATGGTTGGCCCTCCCCCATCTGTTAAGGTGCCGAAGTAGTCCAACGCTATCAAGACCTTGCCGGCTTCGCCCGCCGCGTCGCCTTGAGGTCTGCCCCGACACACCGCCATGATGGCAAGAATGGCGGGCAGGGTTTCCCTACTCATTGCCCGGATCGATTGGTTGCCGAGCTCCCTCCTGCAATATTGGTCCCAACATCTGCGGCCCGCCCATCCCTGGCGCTGGGTGATCCTGCTGGTGGTATCCATGGCGATGGACTGGCTGCTGACCTCGTTCAAGGTCCCGGCGGCGCTGCTCCTGGGTCCGATGTTGACCGGCGTCGCCTTCGGCGTCGGTGGCGCGGGGCTGAAATCCTCCCGTTTCGGCGTCGTCTGCGCCCAGGCCGTGATCGGCTGCCTCATCGCCCGTTCGCTTTCGCCGTCGATCCTGATGTCCGTCGCCAATGACTGGTTCGAGATCAGCATCGCCGTCGGCACCTCCATCATCGCCAGCGCCTTTGTCGGCTGGCTGATCACCAAGCTGGGCATCTTGCCCGGCACGACCGCCGCCTGGGGCTCGACGCCCGGCGCCGCCGCGGCCATGGTCGCGATGTCCGAGGCCTATGGCGCCGATATCCGGCTGGTCGCCTTCATGCAGTATGTCCGGGTGCTGGTGGTCGTGCTTTCGGCCTCGGCCGTGTCGCGTATCCTGCTCGGCATCTCCGATGCGCCGATCCCATCATCGCTGGCCGCCGCCACGCCGCATCCGCATCTCCTCTCCCTGATCGAGACGCTGGGCATCGCCTTTGTCGGGGCCTATCTCGGCTGGAAGCTCCGCATCCCCTCCGGCCCCTTGCTGGCGCCGATGCTGATCGGTGCCACCATCCAGGGCTTCGGTCTGGTCGATCTCACCTTGCCGGCCTGGCTGCTGGCCCTCTCCTATACCGGCCTCGGCTGGTACATCGGCTTGGGCTTCAACCGCGAGGTCCTGATCCGCGCCTTCAAGGCACTGCCGCAACTGCTGATGGCGACGCTGCTGATCATCCTGCTCTGCGCGCTCACCGCCTGGATGCTGGTCGCGATGATCCATACCGACCCGCTGACCGCCTATCTCGCGACGACCCCCGGCGGGCTGGACACGGTGACCATCATCGCCGTCGGCAGCCACTCCAATACGCCGCTGGTCCTCGCGGTCCAGACCCTGCGCGTCTTCGGCGTTGTGCTGACCGGCCCCTCCATCGCTAGATGGATCTCGCGCCATGCCGAGCCCACCTGGCGCCGGGCCAGCCCGTCCAAGAACTGAACTCCGGGAGCACCGCCCCATGTCGCCTGCAACCTCGCCCATCACCACGCGCCTCATCGACGGCAAGGCCTTGGCGTCCGACATCCGTGCCGAGGTGGCAGCGGGTGCCGCCGCGTTCGTCCAACGCCATGGCCAGCCCCCCGGATTGGCGGTGGTGCTGGTCGGCGAGGATCCGGCCAGTGCCGTCTATGTCCGCAACAAGGGCAAGGAGACGCTGGCCGCCGGCATGCGCTCCTTCGAGCACAAGCTGCCGGCGGAGACCAGCGAGGGTGACCTGCTCGACCTGGTCCGGCGGCTCAACGCCGATCCCAACGTCCATGGCATCCTCGTCCAGCTGCCGCTGCCCAGGCATATCGATGCCGAGAAGGTGATCGCCACCATCGATCCGGCCAAGGATGTCGACGGCTTCCATGTCGTCAATGCCGGCAAGCTGGCGGTCGGGCTCGACGGCATGGTTCCCTGCACGCCGCTCGGCTGCCTGATGATGCTGAAGCGCACGCTGGGCGAGCTGGTCGGCCTCAACGCCGTCATCGTCGGCCGCTCCAACATTGTCGGCAAGCCGATGGCGGCCCTGCTGCTGCGCGAAAGCTGCACCGTCACCATCGCCCATTCCAAGAGCCGCGACCTGCCCGATATCTGCCGGCGCGCCGATATCGTGGTCGCGGCCGTCGGTCGGCCGCAGATGGTCAAGGGCGACTGGATCAAGCCCGGCGCCTGTGTCATCGATGTCGGCATCAACCGGATCGAGAAGCCCGACGGCGGCACGCGGCTGGTCGGCGACGCCGATTGGGACTCCCTCCAGGGCGTCGCCGGCGCTGCCACCCCCGTGCCGGGCGGCGTCGGTCCCATGACCATTGCCTGCCTGCTCGCCAATACCTTGACCGCCGCGCGTCGGCAACTTGGCGAGACCGTGTAAATCTTGCTCCGGAGGCGGCTTCACTTTCTGCAAATCGTCGCGGTATTATAGAGAATAAATGCCGGAAAGCCACGGAAACTGTTGGTTTTCCCAAATCGCCAACGCAATATTAACCTTTTAGCGTCTTTTTACTGAGTCACCGCAACAAAACCCACGCCGCGACTGAGAATGCACGGCTTCTGATTGGGGGATGATGATGACTTCCAGCAAAGGATCGCGCTGCTCCCGGCTCGGCAAGTACCTTATGGCGTCTTGCATGGTCGGTCTGTTCAGCCTCTCGATCGCGACCGCGCTTGCCGATGATCCGTCGCTGATCGTGGTCAGCGCCACCAACGCCAAGTTCCAGCCCGGCGACAAGGTGCCGGCGACCCAGTCGCTGACCCTCGCCGCCGGCCAGAGCGTCACCCTGATCGCCGCCGACGGCTCGGTCACGACGCTGAACGGCCCCTTCACCGGCGCTCCGACGGCAGCCGCCACGGCCAAGACCGCCAGCGTCACCGACATGCTGAGCCCGCTCCTGAAGAAGGCCGCGACCGAGCAGGCCACCCCCGGAGTCATCCGCGGCACCGGCGACCAGGCCACGGCGGCGGCGCTGGCCTCCGGCAACGTCGCCACCGGCCCCGATACCGATCCCTGGGTCATCGATTCCTCGCATGGCGGCGACGTCTGCATCCATCAGGCGGTCGAATACGACATGTGGCGCCCGAACGCCTCGCAGCCGGCGACCCTGACGCTGGCGCCGGTCGGCGGTAAGGCCGACCAGGCGACCTCGCTGCAGTTCAAGGGCGGCACCTCGCGCGTCGGCGTGCCGGATTCGGTCATCTTCAAGGATGGCGGCCAGTACAAGATCACCGGCCCGAACGGCAGCGAGACGATTACCGTCCACACGATCCCCGAGACGGTGCCGGCGACCAACAAGATCACCGCCGCCTGGTTCCTGCAGAAGCATTGCCAGGTCCAGGCGGAAGCCCTCGCCAAGTGGCTGGTCTCCAGCAACTAAAGAAAGTTCAATTTCGTGAAGGGCCGGCCCCGCAAGGGGTCGGCCTTTTTTATTGGCCAATACTCGTCAAACTCTTCCCACCTTCTGTCGCCCGGACCCGTGATCGGAAGCAACCAAGTGGCGCCTCGTGCTGTTTGCCGTAGGAGCCATCCGATGAAGATGGCCCGCCGTACTGCCCTCGCCGAGGTGCCCGATGGCCGTCAAGTTTACGCATCGCCTGCCGATCATCTCCGGCCTCATCATCGTGGCGCTGGTGCTGCTCGCCGTGTTCTGGGACTGGAATTGGTTCAAGCCGATCGTCGAGAGCAAGGCCACCGAAACGCTGGGACGGCAGGTGACCATCCGCAATATCGATCTCCACCTGTTCCGGCGCACCCCGGTCTTCGAGGCGGATGATGTACAGGTTGCCAACCCGGCGGGTTTCAAGGCGGAAAGCCGCTTCGGTTCGATCGGGAAGCTGGCGGTAGCGATCCAACCGTCAGGGCTGTTCCACCATCAGGTCAATCTGAGCTCCGTCGAGATCGACAATCCCAAGGGCGATCTCGGTCCCGGGCCCGACGGCAAGCCGAATTGGCTGTTCCCGGCGCTGATGAAGAAGCCGGATCAGCCTCCCTCCGCCTGGTCGACCAATATTGGCGCGCTGGTCGTGCGCGGCGGCGAC
>DATJJW010000234.1:0-63341 GCA_035491935.1 Allostellaceae bacterium
GACGGGGCTCGGGCTCGGTTGGCTCGTTCCGATCGGCGTCGCCTGGCTGATGGAATTCCTGCCCGAGCGCCGCCGGGCCGCCATCGTCGCGGCGGTCATATCCTGCTTTCTCGGCGGATGGATCCTGGCCTCGCTTGCGGCCCTGGTGGTCATCCCCCATTTCGGATGGCGGGCCTTCTTCGCTGTTGGCGCCACGCCCATCGTTGTCGCCGTCATTCTGGTGTTCTGGGGACCGGAATCGCCATCCTGGCTGTTCGCGCGCGGCAAACGGGACGAGGCCTTGGCCGTGCTCGCCAGGATCGGCCGCCAGCATCCATCGACGCAGGCGCTCGCCCAGATGGAGACGGCACCGCGGACCAACTGGTTCGCGCTCTTTTCCAGCCAGCATTTCAAGTCCTCGCTGATCATCGGCGCAATGTATTTCCTGATCGCGATGGTCTCGGCGGGCATTACCCAATGGCTGCCGTCCATGTTGATGGCTCATGGCATCAGCATGCGGAATACGTTCATCTACTTCCTCGTCGTCAGCATCGGTCCGGTGCTCGGGACGATTGCCATGGGCATGCTGCTCGACGTCTGGGGGCGCCGACGCTGCTTCATCGTCTTCTGGATCGGTGCGAGCGTCTTCATCACCCTCTTCGCGTTCATCACCAGCCCAGCCGGGGTGATGGCCTTCGGGTTCGGCCTGACCTCCTGCACCGTCGCGACGTTCAGCTGCCTGGACGTCATCACGGCGGAGATCTATCCGGTGGAATTGCGTGCCTCGGCGATCGGTTTCGGCATGGGGCTGAGCCGGCTCGGCGGCGCTTCCGGCCCGCTTCTCGGGGGCTATCTTGTCGCGGCGCATGTCGGCTACACCGCCTTTTTTCTCGTCTTCGCGGTGCCCCCGCTGATCAACGCCGTCCTGGCGATGAAGCTTAGATACCGGGACGGGGACGAGACCCCGCACAAGCTTCAAGCCGAGGCCCGATCCTGGACGCGGTGACGCTCCGCGCCAAACCCAAAGCCGGGGCCAGCCAAGGACGAGCCGCTCCCGTGCCGAGCCGCTTGGCCATGGCGGTCTCGGGAGCCGCCCATGCGGCCGCCCTGACAGGCCGCCTTTAGGACATCATCCGAAGGTGAAGGCGTAGGCGTGCACGCCGGGGTCGAGGAACTCGACCGCGAAATTGCGGTCCGTCACCGGACCGGCCTGGCGAACGAGTTGGTAAAGGCGGGACGCGCGCACGGTGCCGAAACCCTGTGCGTCGGTATCGGTGCCGTGGTTGGCGCCTGGCGGCTTGCCGTCGATCGTGACCCGGAAGCGGACCGGCTTGCCGTTGGCGCCTGGCGCCAGGACAAGATGCAGGTCCCGGGCGTGGAAATGATAGAAGATGCTGCCGCTCGTGCCGGCGAGGCTGATGTATTCGCCGCCGATCTGCCACCGCCCCGACAGGGCCCAGCCATTGAGCGGGATGTCGTTCAGCGGCCGATATTGCTGCGGCGCGTCCGGCACGACCGGATCGGCCGAGGCGAAATTGCCGCCCTTGTCATAGCCGACATAGGTCTCGGGCGAGCGCAGATCCGAGAGATCGGCCGCGACCTGGGTGCCGGTCGCCTCGATCGCCGCCTGAACGACGCCTCCGGGGGCTCCCTTGTGGGCCTCGTCGAGCAGTTGCCGGATCGTCCGTTCAGTTTCGTCATACTCGCCTTCGCCGAGCACCTGGCGCTGGAGCCGCCCATCGGCGCCGAAAACATAGATCGCGGGCCATGCCTGGTTGCCGAAGGCGTTCCAGATGCGGAAATCGCTATCGATGGCAACGGGATAGGTCACGCCGAGCCTGGCTGCAGCCTTCGCGACATTGCCGGCGTCGCGCTCGAAGGCGAATTCCGGCGTATGCACACCGATCACCACAAGGCCGCGATCCTTGTACTTGGCCGCCCATTCGCGGATATGCGGCAAGGCGCGCAGGCAGTTGATGCAGGAATAGGTCCAGAAATTGACCAGCACGACGTTGCCCTGCAGATCCTGTGGACCGAGGCCGGTGGCATTCGCCCATCGACGGGTCTGCAGCAGCGATGGGAGAGGCTGCGCCACGCCGGCGGGTGCCGCATGCGCCCCGGTCAATTCCGACGATGCCCTTGGCATGATGACATTCGCGCCGAGCACGGCCGGGATTGCAACGGCCAGGGCCGACGCCAGTAGAAGGCCTTTATTCATCCGCTTTCTCATATTTCGGCCGCATCATATTTGATCGCATCCGATTTAAATAGGAGTGGAACCACATTAATCAAGTCCGATTTAATCGGACACGATTTATATATCGAGATTTCGAAATGCTGTCAATAACGCGATTTAAGCGCATGCGATCGTTCCATTTGAACGATCCCATCGCATGCGCTATATATAGGTGGTAAAATTGCCCTCGCCGGACCTTGTGAGATGACCATGCCTGTTTCCGATGGCCCCAAACTGGCCGATTTCCTCTGCTTTGCCGTCTATTCGGCCAACCTTGCCTATGGCCGTGCCTATAAGCCGATCCTGGAGGAGTTGGGTGTCACCTATACCCAGTGGATCACCCTCGTCGCCCTTTGGGAAAAGGACAACGAGACCGTCGGCAGCCTGGGCGAAAGGCTGTTTTTGGAATCGAATACGCTGACGCCGATCCTGAAGAAGCTCGAATCGCTCGGCTATCTGCGTCGGCAGCGCGATCCTTCGGATGAGCGTCAGGTGCTGATCAGCCTGACCGCTGCGGGCAGGGCGCTGCGCGAGAAGGGCGGCCAGAAGAACCTGGTCAAGGCGACCGGCCTGTCGCCGGAGGAATTCTCGGCACTGCAGAAGATGGTGGTCAGGCTACGCGACAACCTGATCGATCACGCCCATTCGTAAGACTGACCAGGCCTTCGGATCCAGACCCTCAAAAAGTCACCGGCCGACCGCGGCCTGGTGTCGGGTATGGTCGTCCGTGACGACGGCCGCCGCCGTGGGCGGTCGGCGCCAGCGGCTCACTTTGAACGCCACCTGCAGCAGGATGATGAGCAGCGTCAGCGCCAGGAAGAAGGCGCTCACCGGGCGCTCGATGAAGACCCAGATATTGCCGTCGGAGACCAGCATGGCACGCCGGAACGTCTCCTCCAGCCGCGGCCCCAGCACGAAGCCCAGCAGGATCGGTGCCATCGGGAAGCGCAGCTGGACCAGCAGATAGCCCACGACGCCGATGAACAGCGTTTCGCCGACGTCGAAGATCTGGTTGTTGGCGCTGTAGACGCCGATGCAGATGAAGAAGAGCGCGCTCGGATAGAGGTAGCGGTAGGGGATGCGCAGCAGCCGGACCCAGACCCCGATCAGCGGGATGTTGAGCAGCACCAGCAGGATGTTGCCGATCCAGAAGCTGGCAATCAGACCCCAGAAGATGTCGGGATTGGTGCTGATCAGCTGCGGACCCGGCTGGATGCCCTGGATGATGAGCGCGCCCAGGATCAGCGCCATCACGGGATCGCCGGGAATCCCTAGGCACATGGTCGGGATGAAGTCGCCCTGCACCGAGGAGTGGGTCGAGGCCTCGGGCGAGACCACGCCCTGGATTGCGCCATAGCCCAGCTTGACCTTCTTGCCGCCGACTTTCTTCTCCATGGCATAGGAAACGAAGGAAGCGATGGTCGGGCCGGTACCGGGGATGAGCGAGCACAGGCTGCCGATGATCGTGCCGCGCAGCATGGCGGGCGCGGCCTGGCGCAGATCCTGGCGGGAGGGTCGCATGTCGCGCATGCGGATGCTGGCGCCGCTGACGTCGATGCGGGCGATCCGGTTGACGCTGCGCAGGAATTCCGCGATGCCGAAGATGCCGAGCGCCAGCGACACGATCTCGATGCCGTCGAACATATTCACCAGGCCGAAGGTGAAGCGCTGTTCGCCGGTGTTCTGATCGGTGCCGGCCAAGCCTAAAAGCAGGCCCAGCAGCGTCATGGCCACGCCCTTCAACGGCGAAGCCTTGGCCAGCGTGGAGCCGGTGACCAGCCCCAGCAGCATCAGCGAGCAGATGTCGGGCTGGCCGAATTGGAAGGCCAGCGCCACCAGGATCGGCGCGAAGAAGACCATTTCGGTGATGCCGAAGGAGGCGCCGAAGAAGGAGGAGAGTACGGTGACGCCCAGCGCCACGCCGCCGCGTCCCTGCTTCGTCATCTGGAAGCCGTCGAGGCAGGTCACCGCATGCGAGGCATGGCAGGGCAGGTTGAGCAGGATCGAGCAGATGGCGCCGCCGTACATGGCGCCGTAATAGATGCCGGCCAGCATCAGGATGGCGGCGACCGGCTTCATGGCGAAGGTCAGCGGCAGCAGCACCGACATCGTCGCCGTCACGCCCATGCCGGGCAGTACGCCGACGACGTTGCCGCACAAGACGCCGATGAAGCACCAGAGCAGGTTCGTGGGCTCCAACGCGACGCCGAAGCCCTGCCACAATCCTTGGAGTGCGATCTCGATCATGCCGCTCACCAGCGCAGCACGGGGAACTGCACCTTCAGCCCCCACCAGAAAATGACGACCGCGATGGTGGTCAGCACGATGGCCAGGACGAATGCGCCCTTGAGCGAGGATTGCCGGTCACCCAGTGCCGAGATGAAGACGCAGGCGAATGTCGCCGGCGCCAGGCCGAAGGGCACGCCGACGGCGATGAAGCTGGACACGCCCAGCACGATGGCGATGCAGCCGCGCCAATCCGGCAACTGGATGCCGCCATGCTCGCCATCCGCCTCCTCGGCCGCCGTGTCCGGCATGAAGGTGCTCAGCACGATCAGCAATCCGACGAAGGCCAGCAAGGCGCCCAGCGCGATCGGAAAGTAGCCCGGCCCCATCTGCAACAGCGAACCGATGGTGTTGTGCAGGCCCTGGACGATCGAGCCCAGGCCCAAGGCCATGACCAGAAGCCCGGCATAAAGGTCGCGCTGGGCGAAGAACGACCTGTGGAATGGTGCGCCCGCCGCAGGCGGGTTGTCGCTGGGCTGTCGAAGGTTATCCATGACGCCTCCCTTCGCCTTGCCGGTCTGGTGCCGGCTTGTCGCGGCCTCAGTCTTGCATATTTCGCGGCCGCATGCTGCTCATCGATCGAAAATCTTATCTTTCTGATGCCACCCGGGGTGGCATGCCCTTGGCATGGGCGAGCCGCCATATCAGCCGGCAGATGAATGGCACGGCCTTGCCGAAGCCCGAGAGCTGGACATATTCGTTGGGCCCGTGCTTGCGGCCGGCATGGCCAGGGCAGCTGGCGAGCCAGGGGATGCCGACAGTGTTCATGAACAGATCGGCGCCGATCGCCGTCGCCGTGCGCGGCCAGATCTCCGGATCGAAGCCGCAATCGCCATAGGCGCCCAGCAATTCCTGCACCGCCCAGTGCCTGAGCGGCAGACGGCCGCCGAGATAGCCGCTCTTCACCTTGATCTCGACTTCGGGAAAGCCGTGGCTGTCGAAATGCCTGCGCAACGCGGCCGTCACCTGCTCGACGCTCATGCCAGGCAAGGGGCGCAGATCCATCGAGGCCACGGCCTCCTGGCAGATATTGACCTTGTGCCCGTCCTCGATCACATGGCCGGCGCGGATGCCGTCGATATTGAATTCCGAGCCGAAGCAATGCTCGGTCAAGGCGGCCTCGAAACTGTCCTGCTTGAAGCGTTGGGCGCCCAGATTCTTCAGGATCGTCTTGGGATCGAGGCGCTGGGCCAGACGCTTGATCAGCATCCGGTCGTCCTCGGTCATCGGGTCGCCGGCGCCGTAATAGCCGTCGACCGTCATCTTGAGATCGTCCGGCGTGCGCAAACTCGCCAGCGCCTGGACCAGGCGATGGGCCGGATTGCCGATCCAGCCGGTCTGCATGCCGTGGATCTCTTGCGACGGGCCGCCCCAGGCGTCGCTGCGCACGGTGAGGTCGAAGAACATCAGCCCCTTGCAGCCGAGCCACGCCACCGCCTCGCCATTGGCATGGCCGGAATGCCAGGGCCAATAGGCGACATCGGCGTCACGCAGCTCCTCGACATGGGCCTCGACAAAGGGCGGCAGCGAGGCGCTGCCGAGCTCGGAGGCCTCGAAGAGCAGGATCAGGTTCACCGGCAGCGGCACGTCTGCGAGCTTGTAGCTCTCGATCATGCCGAACGTGGCAGCGATCGGGCCCTTGGTGTCCTCGGCACCGCGGCCGACGATGCACTCGCCGAAATCCTCGAAATCCATGCGCACGGCCTCGAACGGGTCGACGACCCATTCCGGCTCGCCGGCGATCTGGGTGTCGTACATGCCGTGGATCAGCACCGTGCGCTCGGCGCCGACATCGAAGCGGCCATAGACGATCGGGAAATCGACGCCCGGCACGACCTTGCCGACGCCGCCCAGCGCGTCGATATCGGCGGCTAGCATCGCCGCCATCTCCTCGTTGCCGCGCTTCTCCGCCGAGACCGAGGGCTGGCGGATATAGCGTTGCAGCCGCGTGACATGGCGTTCGAATTCCGTCTCGGCGACGTCGACGACCTTCTCCAGCATGATCAAGCCCCTACCTTGGCGGCGCCCGGTTTCGCGGTGCCGAGGCGCCACATCAGCCGCGTGATGAATTCGATGGCGTCCCGGAAACCTGCGATGGTGATGTACTCATTGGCCGAGTGCTTGCGCGCGGCATGGCCGGGGCATGTCGCCAGCCATGGTACGCCGACCTTGCGGGCGAAGAGGTCGGCGGCGATGGCGGTGGCGGTGCGCGGCCAGACCTCCGGGTCGAAGCCGCAATCCTTGTAGGCGCCCAGCAGCTCCTGCACCGCCCAATTGGTGATCGGCAGACGCGCGCCGATATAGCCGCTCTGGATCTCGACCTGCACCTCCGGAAAGCCGTGCTTGTCGAGATGGCGGCGCATCGCCGTCTCGATCTTCTCCATCGACATGCCTTCGAGCGGGCGGAAATCGATGGCCGCCACCGCCTCGCTCGGCACGCTCGCCTTATGCCCCCCTTCGAAGACATTGCCCGATTGCAGCCCGGCGACATTGAAATCCGTGACGAAGCAGTGGGCGTAGAGCGCGTCCGCGAAACTCGCCTGCTTGAAGCGTTTCACATCGATGCCGTCGAGGATCTTCTTCGGATCCAGGCGCTGGGTCAGCACGGCCAGTATGCGCCGGTCGTCCTCGGTCGGCGGTTCCAGCCCCTCGTAGAAGCCCTCGATGGCGACGTCCAGGTCATCCGGGGTCTTCAACGTCGCCAGCGCCTGGGCCAGGCGCATCGGTGGGCTCGCGACCCAGGAATTATGTGCGCCATGGATCTCGGAGCGCACCGGCCCGCCCCAATCGCCGGCCTTGCAGCGCAGCTTCATGGTGGCGAGGCCCTTGCAGCCCAGCCACGCTACCGCCGTGCCGTCGGCGCGGCCGGTGAAGAACGGCCAATAGGCGACATCGGCGTCCTTCAGCTCATCGAGATAGGCGTCGATGAAGGGCGGCATCGAGGCGCTGCCGAGCTCCGAGGCCTCGAACAGCAGGATCAGATTGACCGGCAAAGGCACGCCGGCCTTCCGGTGGTTCTCGATCATCGCCAGGATGATCGTCACCGGCCCCTTGGTGTCCTCGGTACCCCGCGCGACGATGCAGTCGCCGAAACCCTCGTAATCCATGCGCGTGGCGGCAAAGGGATCGACGACCCAGCCCTCCTCGTCGGCCGGCGTGGTGTCGTACATCGAATGGATCAGCACGGTGCAGGGGGCACCGACATCGAAACGGGCATAGACGATCGGGAAATCGACGCCGGGCACGACCCTGGCCTTGCCGCCCAGGGCCTCGAGATCCTGGGCCAGGATTGCCGCCATTTCCTCATTGCCGCGATTTTCGGCCGAGACGGAAGGCTGGCGGATGTAACGCTGGAGGCGCTCCACATGCTTCTCGAAATCCTGGGCACCCGCCTCGAGCACGGCGTCGATCATGGATGAGCTCCGATTGTCTTTATGCGGTCGCGGGTGGCCGGTCATTCGGCCTTGATGCCGGTCGAGCGGATGAAGCCGCCGAAGCTCTTCTCCTCATCGATCAGCAATTTCTTGAAGCCGGCGCCATCCGTGAAGGCCGGATAGATCTCCAGGGCCTCGAAGCGTTCCTGTACCTTCGGGTCCTTGACCGTCCGCTCGATGGCGTCGCTCAAGACCTTGACCACATTGGCCGGCGTCTTGGCCGGGGCCAGGATGCCGTACCAGGTCGTCTCGTCGAGCTTCACGCCCAGCTGGTCGAAGGTCGGCATGTCGGGCAGTTCCTTCAGCCGGTCCGTGCCGGTGACGGCGATCGGGCGCAGCTGGTGGTTCTTGATCATCGGCAGCACGGCGGTCGGCGTGTCGATGACGAAGGTGGTGTCGCCCTGGATAAGGCCGATCAGGGAATCGCCGCTGCCGCGATAGGTCACCAGCCTGGCGGAGGCGCCGATCTGCTTCAGCATCAGCCGCGAGATGATGTCGCCATTGGTGCCGAGACCGGTGCTGCCATAGGTGCCGGGCTTGGCCTTGAGCTGCTCGGTCAGCTCCTTGAGCGTCTTGGCGCCACCGGGGGCGGTGCGGGTGACCAGCATCAGCGCGCCGCGCGCGACCAACGCCACCGGCGTCAGATCCTTGGTCGGATCGTAATTCATCTTCTTGTACAGGATCGGCGTCGTGATCAGCGTCGCGTTGGTGCCGAAGATCAGCATGTAGCCGTCTGGCTCGGCATGGACGACGTCCATGGTGCCGACGCCGCCGGTGACGCCGGGACGGTTCTGGACGATGACGCTCTGGTTCAGCTGCTGGCCCATATATTGGGCGACGACGCGGGCGATCAGGTCGCTGCCGGTGCCGGGGCCATAGGGCACGACCAGATTGATCGGCCGGGCCGGGAAATCCGCCGCCGTGGCAGCGGCCGGCATGAGCAGCGCGCAGGCTGCGGCGGCGATGAGACGGAAGGCGGCACGACGGTCGAACATGTCCCGGTTACTCCCTTCGTATGCCGATCCTTGGAACCCGCTTGAAGCGTGCGGGGCATCGGCTGGTTTCCCGCCGGTCTTGGCCGCCGGCGGCTGGTATCTCTTGCGTCTGGCCCGTTACGGAATCTCGACCTCCGCCAGGGGCCCGTGCTGCTGCGCGCCATAGACGTCGCGGTCGAAGGCGGAGCCGCTGCCCCGCTCGCCCGACTGCCTCGGGAAAGTGATCTTGATCGCGCGCACCCGGTCGAACGGGATGACATTGACCAACTGGCCCGGCACGCCATAGAGCGGTGCGATCGCGGCCGGCGTCATCGCAGCGCTGTCGCGGACCCGGCGATACGTTGCCTCATCCTCGAACAGCACGTCGATGGTGATCTGGAACGGGCCGGCATTCTTGCTGCGCAACACGCTGGCGAGGTCTTCGAGCCGGGCCATCAGAGGGTCTCCCAATCCATGGGGAACAATGCCAGCTGATCGTCGACATCCATCAGATGGTAGACGCTGAATTCATAGACCTCGCCGGCCGACATGTCCGAGGGCGATGAGGGGAAGGCCAAATTGCCGGCCGTCGTCTTGCGCCCGTCGAACGGGCAATGCAGGAAGGAGGAGCGGGCGAGCGAGAGCACGTAATCGGCCAGCTCCTGGCTGTCGGCGACGGCCTCGATTACCGTGCCGACCTCATGCGGCGGCGTGCGCACCGTCTCATAAGGCCCCAGCACCGCGTCGCGGCCATAGTGGCGGAAGCCCAGCTTGAAGGATTCCTCCGTGACGCCCTGATCGAGCAGTCTCCGTACCGTCGCACGCACGGCGGCCTCGATCTTGTCGAGACTGGCGATGACATTGCGGTCGCGGATGCCGGCCAGCGTGAAGGCGCGATATCCCACCCGCCGGGCACCCTCCAGCTTGATGCGAAGGCGCCGGGTCGGCTGGAAACGCGAGCCGGAGACGCGCACGGTCTGGCGGTCGACCTGCTCGAACTGGGCGTTGGACATGTCGACCTCGCCCTCCGGCTCGAACAGGATCAGCGGATGGCCCTGCTCGTACATGGTGTGCGCCGCGACCGATTCCGGCGTGCAGATGCGCCGCTCGGCCAGCGGCCGCACTTCGAAATGGTCGCGGCGGATCGTGCCGAGCAGGCTGTCATTGGCCGCCAGTGGAATGCCGCATTGCGCACCGCATTCCATGATCTTCGCCATGTGCAGTGCCAGGCCCGGATCGTAGCCGCGCGCGATCGGCAAGGCGGCGTAGATCGCCGTATCGCAGGATCGGCCGGCCAGCACGACGTCGGCGCCCTGCGCCAACGCATGGGCGAAGGGTTCGGTGCCCATCTGGCCGACGATGCGGGAGGACGCCAGCGCCAGCTCCTCGGTCAAGGGCGGCGCGTCCGGCATCGGCGTGATCTGCTTGTCGCGTACGGCTCGCGCCACCTGCTCGTTCGGAATCTCGGAATGGATGGTGGCGAGCTTGAAATGCAGCCCATGCTCGCGGGCGATGTCGATCAGGATGCGGCGGACGAATTGCAGATTGGGCTCGCCGCCACCCATGCCGGCAGAGCCGATGACCAACGGCACGCCGGCCGCGCGCGACTTGACCAGGGCCGGCGTCAGGTCGCGCAGGATCTGTGCGCGTTTGACCAGCGAGGTGCCGGATCCGAGATAGTAGGGACCGGGATCAGTCGAGCCGGCATCGCCACCGATCAGCGCGGGCTTGGCTGCGATGCCGTTTTCCAGGCTCGCCACCTCATAGCCATAGCCCAAGCAGCCATTGATCGAGACGATTCGCAGCTCTTCCACGGCGTCGCTCCCTGCTTCCGTCCCCCCTCAAGGGCCGGACTACGTCGCGGAATGGGTATTCGAATACGCCTCCCGCACCGGCTCGACTGATTTCTAATTACTTTGTCCGGTTGTCCGTACATTATGGGTCAGGTCCGACGGGCGTCAAGCGCTTTTGACGCGGCTTGGGCACCGGCCATGATAGGTTGGTACCCTAAAGATCGAGAGGGGGGAGAATGGCGGAGGAGGCAGAAAGACAGGCGGCGCTTGGATATCCGCAATCCTCCGCGCGCTACGCCGCTCTGGCGCGAACGTTGCTGGCGGACATCCAGGATGGCCGCTACGGGGTGGGCTCGCAACTGCCGACGGAGTTGGAGTTGTGCGAGCGCTTCAACGTCAGCCGGCATACGGTACGCCAGGCGCTGCGCGAGCTGCGCGACCTGGGCGTCATCTCGGCGCGCCAGGGTGTCGGTACGCTGGTGCGCGGCCTGCCGGCCCAGCCCAAGCTGGTGCATGACGCGGCCTCGGTCGAGGATCTGCTGCTGATTACCCGGCAGACGCGGATGAAGGTATTGGAGCGCGCCGATATCGTCGCCGATGAGCGGCTGGCCACCCTGTTGCCCTGCAGCCCGGGGCAGCAATGGATCAGCCTGTCCATGCTGCGTTTCCTGCCCAGTTTCACCATCCCGGTGGCGCATCTGATCGTCTATATCCGCCCGGAATTCGGCGGCATCATCCCGCGCATCGAAACCGCCGATCTGCCGATCTTCCGGCTGATCGAACAGGAATACGGCCAACGCCTGGCCGAGATCCGCCAGGAGATCACCGCGACGGCGCTGGGCGAGGTGGAGGCGCGCGCGGTCAGCGCCGAGCCCGGATATCCGGCACTCCAGGTCTTGCGCCGCTTCTATGACGAGCGCGACCGGCTGACCCAGATGGCGATCGCCAATTACCCCGGCGACCGCTTCACCCACACCGCGACCTTCAGGCTGAAGCGCGGCGTGGATTAGAGTCTCATCACGGCAGGAAGAAGCACCGGATGACGCTATCGCCGTCATCCGGCGCATCAACCAAGATGCACGGCGTTGGGCCTGGGGTTGTCAGCGGGCCTCGTGGGCGGCCTGTTCGATGACATCCGCCACGGCGCGGGGATGAGACAGGAAGACGGCGTGGCTCGATCCCTTCACCTCGGTCACCTTCGCGTTGGCACGCTTGTAGAGCGAACGTTCCAGGTCGGGATTGAGGATCCGATCGGCCGTCGGCACGATGCCGTAGCTCGGCTTGTCGTGCCATGCGGCGATCGTTACAGGCGTCGTGAATGCCGCTCCTGACACGAGAACCTGCGAATTGGCCATGAACTTCGCCTCGGAAGCGGGAACATCCGCCGCGAAATCTGCGGGAAACTTGGCGGGATCCAGTATCAGGAAGCCGTCGGGGGTGGGGTGGATGTCATTGCTTGCCGCCGGAATGGACGTGGCCAGCTTGGCCGTGCTCTCGCCGATTTCCGGCACAACGGCGGCGACGTAGACGAGCGCCTTGATCTTCGGGTCTGTCCCGGCCTGGGTGATCACCGCACCACCATAGCTGTGGCCCACCAGGATCGTGGGTCCATCCTGTCGATTGATAATTCGCTGGGTCGCCGCCACATCCTCGGCGAGCGTCGTCTGCGGATCCTGAACGATGGTGACTTTGTAGCCGTCGCGGGTGAGGATATCGGCGACGGCTTTCCAGCCGGAGCCGTCAGCAAGGGCGCCATGGACCACGACCACGTTCCTGGCGGTTCCCGAAGAGGCGGGCTGGGCGACGGCGGCCGTCGCGCTCAGCAGTGTCAAGGCCGTCGCGGCGAGGCAAGGACGGAAATTTTTCATCATATGGGCTCCAAGTGTTGACGCTACGGCACCGATCTCCGACGTCGTCTGCGAGGAGCCCAGGGTTACATTCGACGGGGTGCCGCCGGATATCGGGCAAACGCCCGAGTGCGGACGAGCCCATGACGTGCGATGGCTGGTGTCCGCTCCTCCCCCACAGGATCCGCCGTTGACGACGCAGATACACATTCCGTCGCTGCAAGCCCTGGGTTGCCTGGCATTTGCAGCCGATCTCAGCATGGGTCAGCCCATCGACCATTCGCCGCGGACGGCCCTGCTCGCATGGCGCCTGGCCGATCTGGTGGCGGGCCAGGCGGCAGTTTCGGCTTGTGCCTCGGCATTGGGGCTCATTCGCTGGGCGGGCTGCACGGCGAATGCCCAAGGCTTCGCCGACCTCTTCGGCGATGACATCGCCGGCCGGGCCAGGATGATCGAGGGACAGAACCCTTTCCTCAGTCGTCCTGCGCTTTCCGAGACCCTGGAGGCCTATATACGCCCGCTTGCCCAGGCGCATTGCGAGGCCACCATCGAAATGGCGCGCCAATTGGGGCTGGCACCGGCGGTCGGCTTGGGGGCGCTGGATCTCTTCGAAAATTGGGACGGCAGCGGAATTCCCGCCGGTCGCCGCGGTGAAGAGATCGATCTTCTGGCCCAGATCGTCGCTCTTTGCGGCGACCTCGAAATCTATACGCGGGTCTATGGCCTGTCCAAAGGCCTTCACCTCGTCGAGACACGGGCCGGCCGGCGTTACGACCCGGTACTTGCGCGTCTCGCGCTGAAGCATGCCCCGGCGTGGCTGGCCGAAATCGCGGAGCAGGACGCATGGCCCTCGGCAGCCGCCCATGCAGGTGATGCGATTTCGGCGGCGGAGGATGACGCGGATGGTTTTGCCGAATTGCTTGCCGATTACGGCGATCTGAAACTGCCCGGCGACTTCCTGAATTCGCGGAGAGTCGCTGAGATTGCCGCACTTACGGCCTCCACCCTGGGCTTCGACGCTCAGACCGAGGGACGCCTGGTCCGAGCTGCTCTACTCCACGGCCTGGGCCGGGTTGCGGTACCAAACGCCAGCCTTGAGCGCAGATGGCCGCTGAGCGAGGCGGACGAAGAGCATGTCCGGCTCGTTCCGCATTGGACGGAACGCATTCTCAAGCGCGCTCCTATGTTCGAGGGGGAGGCGATGCTCGCCTGTCGGGCTTTCGAGCGGCTCGACGGCAGCGGGTATCCGCGAGGACTTCGCGCGCCGGATTTGACTGAAGCGGCTCGGGCCCTTCAGGCCTGTGTGTTCGCGGTAACCGCATCGAGGCTCGAGCGCCTTGGAAAGGATATGCCGGCCGCTTCGGACCAAATCGCCCGGGAAGTCGCGTCGGGAAGATTGGATGTCGACGCCGCAAATGCGGTCATGGCCGCGTGCAGGATGCCTCGAAGGTCGCTTCATTCCCAGGGATCATCTTCACCACAGGTCACCCAGCGTGAACGGGAGGTCCTTGCGCATCTCGCAAGGGGCAGCTCCAACAAGGAGATCGCCCGGATACTCGGGATTTCTCCGAGTACGGCCGGAACCCATGTGGAGAACATCTACCGGAAGCTTGGGGTTGGTACGCGCGCCGCGGCCGCCCTGATCGCGTCCCGGATAGGTCTGGTGAACTGAACGGGCCGCGACTCTGGAATGGTCGGAAGCCGATCGGGCTTTCACTCTAACGTCTGAAATCCGCGCGCCAGCCGAGCTCGCGTTCAGCCTTGGCGGTGGCGACCTCGTCATTGGGTTCGGCCACGTTGTAGATGCCACGGGCCTCCGCGCTCAGCGCCAGCAGCGCGGCATGGGCGGCGGCGTCGACATGCACGCGCGGGCCAGGCGGCGGCGTCTCCGCGCCGGTGCCCGGCCCATAGAACCGGCCATAGCGCAGCACGATGCCGGTAAGCGACGGCGGCGTGCTCAGCACCGCGTTTTCGAGGGCCACCACCCCGCCGATGGTGACGGCACGGGCGCCCTCGGCCCGGGTGTCCAAGGGGGCGTTTTCCCGATGCGGCGTGGGACCGGGCGCATAGATCCAGGCGATGCTTTGGGCGATGAAGCGCCGGACGCCGGCGGCGAGGGCAGCTGCCATCAGATTGCGCGTGCCGTCGGTGCGGATGCGAGCGTTACGTCGCCCCGCCTCGGCCATGAGGGCCGGGTCCAGCCCGCGCGGTAGATCGGTCAATTGGTGGATGACGATATCCGGCCGGAAAGCGGCCACGCATTGCGCCAATCGGTCCGCATCGAAGACGTCGACCACGACCGGCTCGACGCCCTGACGGGCCAGGGCTTGCGCCTTCTCGGGCGAGCGTGTGGTGCCCGCGACACGGTGGCCGGCGGCCAGCAGCAACGGCGTCAAGCGCTGCCCGACGACCCCGGCGGCGCCGGCGAGGAAGATGCGATGCGCCATGGCGGCCCTCTCCGATTGGTTCCGACCGGACCAGTTTCGCGCATCGCATGCTTGAGAAAAAGCATCAAAAGCAGCGGCGGCGGCCGTGCCTTCCCGTGGCGAAGCCCCTGCGCTACCGCGCCCCAGACCCTCGTCTCAGGCGGTTTACGCTCCAGTTGTGCTTGTGTATGTGACAGAACGCATCTGGGAACAGGGAGACGACCGATGATCCGCCGCCGCTTTTTAGCCGCCATGGCGTTTGCCACAGCCTTGGGGCTGGGCACGGTCGCGCAGGCGGATACCGTGCCCACGAGTGCTGTAACGGCGCGTGTCGGCGTCATTCCGGTAATGGGGACGGCACCCATCTTCATCGCCGACCAGGAAGGCTGGGCCAAGAAGAGCGGTCTCGACCTCAAGTTCCAGATCTTCGAGTCCGGCCCGAACATGATCCAGGCTCTGGCCTCGGGCACGATCGATTTCTATGTCGGCGGTGTCGCGCCCCTGGCGGTGGCGCGCTCGCGCGGCGTCGACGTCAAGGTGATCGCGGCGACCGCGACCGGTGAGAACGTCTTCGTCGCCACACCGAAGCTGGCCGCCTATTTCAAGCCGGGCGTTAAGGCGGCCGAGGCCTTCAAGGCGTTCCATGCCGCCACAGGCAAGCCGGCGCGGCTGGCGACCCAGCCGCTCGGCTCGGTGCCCAACACGACGCTGCAATACTGGCTCTGGGAAGTGGCCAAGGTCGACAAGGCCGATGCCACCGTCGTCGAGATGGGCATCGATGCGACCCAGCAGGCGGTGCTGGCCGGTGCGGTCGAGGGCGCGACAATCCGCGAACCGACCGTCACCATCGTGACCAAGCGCAACCCGGGCATCAAGCTGGAGGCCTCGGGCGACGAGCTGTTCCCGGGCCAGCCGGGCACCGTGGTTGCGGTCAATGGCGCCTTCCTCGCCAAACACCGTGACGCCGTGCAGGGCCTGGTCGGCGACCTCATCCGGGCCGCTGCCTTGGCGACGAAGGAGCCGCAGACGGTGGCACCGTTCATCCAGGTGGCGCTGGGCAAGGGCATCGTCGACAATGCGACGATCGTAACGGCACTGCGTTCGCCCGCCACCAAGTGGCTGATCGATCCCAACAAGATCATCGGGCCGGCCAAGCTGATGCAGAGCTATCAGGTGAAGCTGGGTGCCCTGAAGAAGGAGGTCTCCTTCAACGGGCTGTTCGACACCTCGCTCTATGACAAGGCGAATGTAGCCGCCAAATGAGCCGTACGCGCGCCACGGTACTTGCCGCCATAGGGTTCATCGCGTTCCTGGCTCTGTGGGAGGCGATGCCGCGCCTCGGTATCGTCAACCCGTCGCTGCTGCCGGGACCGAGCGCGCTCCCCGCGGCCTTCTGGCAGGAGGTGACATCCGGCATCTGGCTCGATTCGGTCGAATCCAGCCTCAGCCATTATGTGTTGGGCCTTGGCATCGGCGCGGTGCTAGGCGTGACGCTGGGGACGCTGACCGGCATGTTCCGCACACTCGATGCCCTGACATCCTGGGTCGTGCGCGTGGTGCGGCCGGTGCCGGGCCTCGCCTGGGTTCCCTTCGCCATATTGTGGTTTGGCGTCAGTACCGGGGCGGCGCTGTTCATCATCGCGGTCGGCGTGTTCTGGATCGTGTTCTTCGCGACCCAAGGCGGCGTGCGTGGCGTCGATCGTGACCTGATCGAAGTCGCCGACGCCTTCGGCTTCCGGTCGCCTTGGGCGCGTCTGGTCAAGGTCATCCTGCCGGCGGCCTTGCCCAGCATCATGGTCGGCGTGCGCACGGCGCTCGGCCAGGCCTGGATGTCGGTCGTCGCGGCCGAGATCTTCGGCGTCACCGGCGTCGGTCAGCGTATGATGCAGGCGTCGTCCTTGCTCGCGACCGAGATCGTCGTCGTCTACATGCTGACCATGGCGGCGCTCTACGGCGCTTTCGACACCGGCTTCGTGGCCCTGCAGAATTGGTTGCTCCGATGGAAAGCGTGATCGCCATCGACAAGCTGTCGCTGACCTTCGAGCGTGACGGCCGCAAGACCGAGGTGCTGCACGAACTGGACCTGGACATCCGCCGCGGCGAATTCCTGGCCATCGTCGGTCCCTCCGGCGTCGGCAAATCGACCCTGCTGCGCGTCATCGCCGATCTGGCGAAACCCAGCCACGGCACGGTGCGGATCCATGCGCGCAACGCCATCCGGCCGGTGGCGCTGGTATTCCAGGATGCGCGGCTCCTGCCCTGGCGCCGGGTGGTCAGCAACGTGGCCTTCGGGCTGGAGCATGGCATGGCGCGCGCCGAACGGCTGGAAAAGGCGCATGCCGCGCTCAAGATCGTCGGGCTCGACAACCTCGCCCAGCGTTGGCCGCATCAGCTTTCCGGCGGCCAGCGCCAGCGCATCGCGTTGGCGCGCGCACTGGCGGTCGAGCCCGAGGTGCTGCTGATGGACGAGCCCTTCTCGGCCCTCGACGCCTTCACCCGCGAGAACCTGCAGGACGAGCTGATCCGCATCCGTGCCGATACGGGCAAGACCGTGCTGTTCGTCACCCATGATATCGACGAGGCCGCCTATCTTGCCGACCGGGTCGTGGTGCTCTCGGGCGCGCCCGGCCGCATCGTCGCCGAGCATGTCCTGACCGCCTCCCATCCGCGCCGCCGTGGCGGCAAGGAGGCGGACGAGATCGTCCAAGCCGTGCGCGGCGGGTTCCTCGTCAGCGACGGCTCCGGCATTTAGCTAGGCGCGCGATGCTTCTGCCTTGCGTTGGTCGGCAGCGCCGTGTTGGCGATGTTGACGTCCAGGGTGCCCATGGCGTTGGCGGAAGCCAGAGCCGCCAGGGCGCAGCGCCGGCGGGGCAGCGGCAGACCGTCCATTGGTGCAGACCGTCCATTGGTATGGTCTCCGCACTCATCGCGGCGGTTCCTCGGGATATTGCGTTGCCTCGGCGGGAATGACGATGCCGGGCAGCTTGCGGCTGGTCCAGATGTGGATGGCGGTTGAGGTGTCCAGGGCGATGTCAAGTGCGCCGGCCCGGATGCCGATGATGTCGGGTGCCGACGAGCGCACATGCCAGAGGCGGCTGCCACAGGCCTCGCAGAAGGCGCATTCCAGCGTGTTGCCACTGTCGGTCGGCCGCGTCCAGAGGTGTGGGGTGCCGCGCGTGAGCGAGAAATCGGCACGCCGCACCGGTACGGACATGCCGAAGGCCGAGGTCGACTGCTTGCGGCATTCGAGGCAGTGACAAACAAACAGGCCGAGCGGATGGCCGCTGCAGGCGAATGCGACGGCGCCGCATTGGCAGCGGCCGGTGAGCGCGGGGCCGGTCAGCATGCGGCACCGCTCCCCAGGAACTCGGCCATGGCGTCGCCCAGCTCGGGCCGTGTCACGGCGCTCATATGGTTGCCGGGGATGGTGGCAAAGCGTGCGTCGGGCATGGTTCGGGCCAGCGCCTCGGCCGAGCCGTTGTCGTAGTCCTCGGCGCCGGCCAGCACCAGGGCCGGCCGGTTCAGGCGCGCAAGCGTCGCCTCGTCGGTGTCGACGAAGGTGTCGAGAAGATGCAGCAGTGCCTCCGGATCGCCGCCGACGGTCTTGAGGAACGCCTCGGCCATCCACTCGGGCGAGCCGCGCTCGAACTGGCCGAGATGGGTCAGGATATGGCGGAAATGCGCGCCGCGCTCGGCCGTACGGATGATGCCCTCCAGCCCCATGCCGGCGATGATGACGCGGGTTGGCGTCGCGCCGCGCGCCAGCATGCGGATCGCCGTCCGGCCGCCCAGCGAATAGCCGCCGAGATCGTAGTCGTCGAGCCCCAGATGCTCGATCAGGGCGAAGCCGTCATCGGCCAGCACATCAGGCGGATAGGCATCCGGATTGTGTGGCCGGGCGCTGTCGCCGTGGGCGCGCAGATCCGGCATCACCACCCTATAGCCCTTGGCCGCGATCTTCGCCGCATGGCCGTAGCGCAGCCAATTGACCGTCGCGGTCGAGAAGAAACCATGGACCAGTACCAGCGGCCGGCCTTCGCCGATCTCGCGATAGGCCAGCTCGATGCCGTCGCGGCCATGGAAGCGATGAGCGGAGGGTTGCTCGGGTGATGCCATCGCGGGCGGTCTTCTCCACAAAGCTTGGGAACATCCTCGCAAGTTCGTCAATCGCGGCGGCTTTGGCAAGTCCTTGAGCCACCTCGGCATTGCTCCGCTACGAATATCGCTATATATCGCTGGATATAACGATATTGAAGCGGGAGTGGTGGTCATGCAGTTCACGGCCGATCGCATGTTGATCGACGGCGCGTTGGTCGCCAGCGAGAGCAATGAATGGGATGATTCCGTCAATCCCGCGACCGAGCAGGCCATCGGCCGTTCGCCCGCCGCCACGGCCAAGGACGTCGACCGCGCCGTCGCCGCCGCGCAGAAGGCGGCACCCGGCTGGGCGGCGCTGCATGCTCGCGAGCGTGCCGCCATCCTGCGCCGCCTGGGTGCGGCCATGCAGGCCAAGCAGAAGGAGCTTTTGGAGGTCGAGGTGACCGACACCGGCAACACGATCACGCCGATGCGCGGCGATGTGAACGCCACCGTCAACACCATCGACCATATGACGGGGCTGGGCTACGAACTGAAGGGCGAGACCATCCCGGCCTCGACCGGCAATCTGCATTATTCGACGCGCCAGCCCTTTGGCGTGGTCGGCCGCATCGTGGCGTTCAACCACCCGATTCTGTTCCTGGTCGCGCGCTCCATGCCGGCGCTGGTCGCGGGCAACACCATGGTGATCAAGCCGTCGGAGACGAGCCCGCTTTCGGCACTGGCCATCGCCGAGATCGCCAAAGACATCCTGCCACCCGGCGTGTTCAACATCGTCACCGGCGGCCGCACGGTGGGCGACGCCATCGTCCGCCACCCGAAGATCAAACGCCTGTCCTTCATCGGCTCGGTGCCGACCGCCATGGCGATCCAGCGCGCGGCGGCGGAGGTCGCGGTCAAGAAGGTGACGCTGGAACTGGGCGGCAAGAACCCGATGATCGTCTTCCCCGATGTCGACCTCGACGAGGTGGCAGAGGCCGCGGTCAAGGGCATGAACTTCACCTGGTCCGGCCAGTCCTGCGGCTCGCTCTCGCGCCTGATGCTGCATGAATCGATCTACGATGCGGTGCTGGAGCGGGTGGTCGCCCGCGTGGCCGCGCTGAAGGTCGGCGACCCGATGCGCGACGACACCGATATGGGGCCGGTCAATTCCAGGGTGCAGTACGAGAAGGTGCAGCGCTATGTCGGCATTGCCAAGGACGACGGCGCCCGATTGATGACGGGCGGTGCGCGGCCGGAAGGCGCGATGTTCGAGCGGGGCTACTGGATCCGGCCGACCGTCTTCGCCGGGGTCGAGGGGCATATGCGCATCGCCCAGGAGGAGGTATTCGGGCCGATCCTGTCGGTGCTGAAATGGTCGAACCTCGACCAGGCGATCGAAGTCGCCAACAGCACGCAATACGGCCTGACCGCCGCCATCTGGACCCACGATATCGGCAATGCACTGGGCACCGCCGCGCGCATCAATTCCGGGTACCAATGGGTCAACGGCTATTCGACCCATTTCATTGGCACGGGCTTTGGCGGCATGGGCAATTCCGGCGTCGGCCGCGAGGAATGCCTGGAGGACATCCTCTCCTATACCGAGACCAAGACCGTCCACGTCATCCTGAACCGGAAGCGCTGACGGCACCCCGCTTCAGGTTCGGGTCATCCGGGGGAATTCGAAGGTGACGCGCAGACCCGGCGCGGTGTCCGCCAGGGTGACCTTGCAATTGTGGCAGGCGGCGATGGCCGCGACCAGGCTGAGGCCCAGCCCGCTGCCCGGCCCGCGCCGGGCGGGGTCGCAGCGGAAGAAACGGCGGAATACCAGATCGTGCTGGGTTTCCGGGATGCCGGGGCCGTTATCCTCGACCGTGACGCGGATGGCGTCGTCGGTCGACAGCCCGCGCACCTGGATCTCGGTCATGACCGGGGTGTGGCGCAGCGCGTTCTCGATGACGTTGGCGAAGAGCTGAAGCAGCAATTGCCGGTCGCCCACCACCGTCAGGCCGGGTGCGACGATTTCGGTGAGGATCTGGTGTTTCTCCTCGGTGATCGGCATGTAGACCTCGACCGCCGTCAGCAGCACCTCGGTCAAATCCACGGGCTGGAACTGGGTCGCTGGCGACGTCGATTCCAGTCGTGAAATCCGCAGCAGCGCGTCGAAGATCTCCAGGATGGAATCGATGTCGCGCAGCGTCTTCTCGTATCCCAGCCGCAGGGAGAACACGTCCTGCTCGCGGTGCAGCGTCACCTCGACCCGTTGGCGTAACCGGGTGAGCGGCGTGCGCAGATCGTGGGCGATGTCGCTCGATACCTGCCGGATGCCGTCCATCAGCCCCGTGATGCGGTCCAGCATCGCGTTCAGGCTGACGACCAGATGGTCGAATTCATCGTTGCTGCCGCGCAGCGGGATACGGCGCTTCATGTCGCTGTCGACGATCTCGCGGCTGGCGCGGCTCAACGCCTCGACGCGGCCGAGAATGCTCAAGCTCATGAAGGTGCCACCGATCAGGGACAGGACCAGGGTGACCAGCATGCCCCACAGGAACGCCTTGACCATGGCCTGGCGCATCTGGTGCATCTGATAGGTGCTGAGCGCCACGAACAGGAACACGTCGTTGGGCAGTCTCACCCCTCTGCCTCGCAGAGTCTTGCCTTCGTCCGGATCCATCTGGTTCGGCTGTTCCGAGATGCCCAGTGTCGGCGTCATCGCCGGTAGGTTGCCGGCCAGCCGATGCCCGTCGCGGTCCTGCAGCAGATAGGAGAAATCCGCGGAAGTCTTGGCGAGCAGATCGACCGTGGATTTCAGCGAGTCGATATCCTGGGTCTTGGCGTCGGCCTTGATCTCGCCGATCTCGCTCGCCACCGAGTTATCGATCTGCCGTGCCATGGAATCCGCCGCCGCCCAATAGAATACCAGGAACAGCACCAGGCAGCAGAATAGGAAGAAACCGGAATAAAGCAGCGTCAGCCGGAAGCTGGACGTCCTGAAGATCTTAGGCAAGGGCACGGAGGCGGTACCCATTGCCACGCACAGTCTGGATCAAGTCCGGCTTGTCGCCCCGGCTGAGCTTGGCGCGCAGCCGGCTGATATGGGTTTCGACGACGTTGGTGCGTGGGTCGAAATGCAGGCCCCAGACGTTCTCCAGCAGCATGGCGCGGGTCACGACCTGGTCGGAATAGCGCATCAGATATTCCAGGAGCTGGAATTCCCGTGGCTGGAGGTCGATGGCGCAACCACCGCGAAAGACCTTGTGCGCGATGAGGTCGATTTCGAGATCGGCAATGCGCAGCACGGTAGTGACGGTCGTCCGGGACCGCCGTCCCAGCGCCTGCACCCTGGCCAGCAATTCGGACAGGGCGAAGGGCTTGGCCAGATAGTCGTCACCGCCGGCATTCAGCCCGGCGACCCGCTCGTCGATGCCGCTCAGCGCCGTAAGGAACAGGACCGGCGCCTCGATCCCTTCGGCCCGCAAGCGGCGTACGACGGAAACGCCGTCGAGCTCAGGCAGCAACCGGTCGACGATAATGATATCCCAGCCCCCGTTGCGTGCCGTGGCAAGCCCTTCTGGGCCGTCCTTCGCCAGCGAAACCGCATGACGCTCCTCCCGCAGGCTCTGCGCCACATAGGCGGCAGTTTCCGGGTCATCTTCGATCATCAATATGTTCAAGGTTCACCTCGAATGACTTCGACATTTCTACGCCGTCGCCGCCAATGGTCAAGTTAACGTTTCCCATATTGGAATCAAAATCAATCTCGCCGACACGATCCGCTTGTGCCAAATAATACTGGCTCCATCTTCGGTTGAAGACAAAGATACCCCAGTCTAGCATCAGAAATTTGATGCCACTTCTATTGTATAATCGACGCAAATCAAATCCGTTATATACAAATTTGTATAAATCATTACCCGACTTTACTTATGGTGAAGCGGTAGGAATTCGATTAAATCCTTCCATACCGGAATAAATCCGGGGTCAAAAAACCCAGGGGGGATTCATGAAGAAGGCATTGCTGGGCACTACTGCCCTCATGTCCGCGGCATTGCTGCCGCATGCCGCCATGGCGCAGAGCGCGCCCAAGACGGCGACGGACCTGCCCGTTCAGCTAAGCATCAGCGGCTATTTCCAAGGTGGCTATCTCCTTAATCTTCACGAGAACGCCAATCCGCCGGGCGGCACGAACACGGGCATCGATACCGGCTACAAGCATCAGCCGGGCATGGTGCAGGAATATGGCTACATCACCTTCTCGGGAAACACGAAATTCCAGAATGGCTGGGGCGGCGGCGCCTTCATCCAGATGTACGATTTCAGCCATCTGTCCCCGACCAACCAGCAGGGCACGAAATCCCAAGTCAAGCAGTCCTTTGCGCGTATAACCAACGACAATCTGGGCGAGCTGCGCATCGGCGACGTGACCGATACCCGCCGTGCCAAGGCGGTCATCGCGCCGGAATTCGCGCCCAACACGATGTTCAGCGCCAACTCGCCGAACCTGGCTCTCGTCAATTCCGGCATCATATCGAACACGACCACCGCGTCCTTCGGTACCAAGAACCCGACGCAGATGGTCTACTACTCGCCGACCATCCAGGGTTTCCAGTTCGGCTTCTCCTATGCGCCGGACGTCTCGACGGGCGATACCGGCCCGAACCCGTCGGCCTTCGTCAACGCCAGCAAGCCCGGCTCCTTCTACAACGACTATTCGTTGACCCTGCTGTGGTCAGGCAATGTGGGGGGCGTCAAGATCGCGAGCAACGTCTCGTTCCAGCGCGCGGCGCAGAAGCAGGAAAATCCGCCGCCGACGAAGGCGCCGTTCAACCGTGGCAATCCGATGGCCTACAACGCCGGCATCTCGGCGACGCGGGGACCGTTCTCGATCGGTATCTCCTATGAGCAGCTGGAGAATCTGGGCGGCGGCGGTGTCCTGGCCGGCGACAATCCCGCCGGCATCTCGGCCGGTATCGGCGGCACCCTCAACAAGACCGTCGACGTCGGCTTCACCTACCAGATCGGCAAGTGGACGACCGGCGCCGAGTTCAGCCGCGGCATGTACAAGAACGTCTACGGCCTGGGCACCGGCACGCCGAAGTTCAATGAGCTCATAGCCGGCGGCTCCTACCTGCTCGGCCCCGGCGTCTCGCTCGTGGGCGCTCTCGAACTCAACGACTACGACACTGGCGGGACCCAGTACACCACCCATGGTAGCGCCCCCGTGGGCTATACGGGCGTCACCCTGCTGACCGGTACCAACATCAGTTTCTAGTACCGCCTTGCCACGTCATGCCTTGGGGGGTCGCTCCCCCGGGGCATGCGGCCGGGACGGCGAGCTGCCGCCGCCAGGTCGCGCCAATCATCCGGAACTGCGCAGCCAAGGGAAGACAACAGTGAAGACCATCTCGACCCTCAAATACGCCGGCCTGCTCGCCTGCGCGTTCGGCATCCTTGCCGCCATGCCGGGACAGTCGCATGCGGCCAATGTCTCGCAGATCGGCACCATCCCCGTTCCCGGTACGAAATTCGACAATTTCGACATCAGCAACATCGATCCGGCGGCCGGCCAGCTCTACATCTCCGACCGCTCGAATGCGGGTGTCGACGTCATCGACACCCATGCCGACAAGTTCCTCTATCGCGTCGGCGGCTTCGTCGGCTCCAAAGAGAAGAATTCCGGCAGTGGCCCGGACGGCGTCGTCGCCGTGCCGGAGATGAAGCAGATCTGGGCCGGCGACGGCGACAGCACGCTGAAGGTCATCGACAACTCGACCCCGCCCGGCAAGCTCATCGCCACTGTGCCGACCGGCGGCAAGAAGCGGGTCGACGAAATGGCCTATGATGCCCGCGACGGGCTGGTCGTGGCGGCCAACAATGCCGATGAGCCGGCCTTCATGACCCTGTTCTCGACCAAGGACCACAAGATTCTGGCCAAGGTCATCGTGCCGGAGGCCAGCGATGGCATCGAGCAGCCGGAATATGTCGCCGATACCGGCATGTTCTATGTCTCGGTCCCCGCTTACGAAAAAAGCGGCCATGGCGCGGTCGCGGTCTTCAACCCGATAACCATGAAGGTCGTGAAGTTCTTTCCGATCAATGGCTGCGAGCCGTCGGGCCTGGTCCATGGGCCGGGGTCGAAGCTGCTGGTCGGCTGCGCCGGCAAGAAGGGGACCCAGACCGTGGTCCTCGATTATGACACCGGCAAGACCACGAGCATCCCCCAAGTCAGCGGCGAGGACGAGGTGGCCTACAACCCCACCGTCAAGCAGTTCTACACCGCCTCGCGTGACTGGAAGGACGGTCCCGTGCTGGGCGTGATCGATGCCACCACCGACAAGTGGATCGGCAATCTGCAAACGGACAAGGGCGCCCATTCGGTCGCGGTCGACGACAAGACCAACAAGATTTTCGTGCCGATCCCGGCCGGAAAGAGCTGTCCGAACGGCTGCGTTGCGGTCTTCCAGGCTAAATAGCCTGGCGTGCGCACAGCCTGACCGGCAGCGGCTGCCACCCCGTAATCCCCCGGGGTGGCAGCATGCCGGTTCAAGCTTTCACTCCTGCCGGTCTTTCCTCCTGCAACGGCGTGCACGATATAGCCGGGCATCCATGCTAGACTGAGGTTGCTTGGGCGACGCCCAGCCGCGGCATGGCCGTGGTACCCATGTCCGGACCTTAGGGCCGCGACCTGGGGCTCCTCGCCCAGCAGGAGGACAGCATGGATATCGAGCCGGTACTGCAATCCATCGTGACCGTGCGGTCATCGATTCCCGAGGGCGCATTCACGGCACGGACGCTGGGCACGCGGCGCGAGGGCAGCGGCGCGGTCATCCGCGATGATGGGCTGGTGCTGACCATCGGCTACCTGATCACGGAGGCCGAGGAGGTCTGGCTGATCCGCAATGACGGCCATATCGTGCGCGGCCATGCGCTGGCCTATGATCAGGAGAGCGGCTTCGGCCTGGTGCAGGCGCTGGGCAATCTGGACGTACCGGCGCTGGAGCTGGGCAATACCGACGCCGCCGATATCGGCGCCCCGGTGATCTGTGCCGATGGCATCGGCCGCTACCTGCAAGCCAACATCGTCGCCAAGCAGGAATTCGCGGGCTATTGGGAATACCTGCTGGACGAGGCGATCTTCATCGCGCCCGCCCATCCATCCTGGGGTGGCGCGGCGCTGATCGATGCCGAGGGCAAGCTGCTCGGCATCGGCTCGCTGCGCCTGGAGATGAGCCGGGCCGGCGTTGCCATGGACATCAACATGGTCGTGCCGATCAACCTGCTGAAGCCGATCCTGGACGACCTCGTGATGCGCGGCCGCGCCGCCCGGCCGCCGCGCCCCTGGCTCGGCATCTTCTCGGCCGAAAGCAACGGCAAGGTCGTGGTCATGAACGTGACCGACGGCACGCCTGCCGCCGAAGCCGGGCTGCAGCCGGGTGACATCATCGCCGATATCCGCGATGGCGAGGTGGTGGGATTGGCCGACCTCTATCGCAAACTCTGGGATAGCGGCCCGGCTGGCGCCGAGGTGCCGATGCGCATCCTGCGCGACGGCCGCGAATCCTGGCTGCGCATCAAATCCGCCGACCGCGCAAGCTTCCTGCGGAAGCCGCAGCTGCAGTGAAGGCTCGATCCGACGGGTCCTGTGGTCGTGCCTTGAATCGTGGCTGTTCTCTTTTGAGACGATTGAGCATTTTAGTGATCTTTTAAGGCATTCATAAGCTCATTCGAGCGAGCTAAGTTCACTCCCATCAGCAACGCCCAACTGGGAGTGACCAACATGAACACCTCACGCATCTCTACCCCCGCCGTCGACACCGCCACCGGCGCCACCGCCGAGCTGTTCGCTCAGATCAAGAAGACGGCCGGCGGCGTGCCCAACCTCTATGCGGCTGTCGGCGCGCTCAACACCCCCGCGCTCAAATCCGTCCTGGCCGCCGAGGGCGTGCTTTCGGCCGGCACGCTCGGCAAGAAGGATCTGGAGACGATCAAGCTCCTGGTCAGCGAGATCGCCGGCTGCGACTACTGTGTCGCCGCCCATAGCCTGCTCGGCAAGCTGGCGGGTTTCCAGCCCGACGCCCTCAAGCAGATCCGTGCGGCCCAGCCGACCGGCGATGCCAAGCGCGACGCGCTCGTCCGTTTCGTCCGCAACCTGCAGCAGACGAGCGGCACGATCAGCCGCGACGAGCTCGACGCGATCAGGGCCGCCGGCTACACCGACGCACAGCTGGTCGAGATCAGCCTGGCGATCGCACTGACCGTCTTCACCAACGTCTTCAACCGCATCAACGACACGACCGTCGATTTCCCGGCGGTCGAGCCGGTGACCGCCGCCTGAGCGGCCTCCGATCGGCAGGTGCCTTCCCGGGTACCTGCCGACCGCGATCCGTCTTGCGATCCCGATGGAGGCTGAGATGGCTGGTGAGATTTTCGATTTCGAGGGAGGGCGGGGCAACCGGTTGTCCGGTCGTATCGAGCTGCCCGACGGCGCCGTGCGCGGCTGGGGCATCCTGGCCCATTGCTTCACCTGCGGGAAGGACAGCCTGGCGGCGTCCCGCATCGCCAAGGCGCTGGCCGTGAACGGCATCGGCGTCCTGCGCTTCGACTTTGCCGGTCTCGGCGCCAGCGACGGCCGGTTCGGCGATACGACATTCGCCGCGAATGTCGATGATCTGGTCCAGGCCAGCAACGCCTTGATCGCCGCCGGCAAGGAGCCGTCCATCCTGGTTGGCCACAGCCTGGGCGGCACGGCGGCGCTGGCCGCCGCGCATGACATGCCGAGCATCAAGGCCGTGGCGACGATCGGCTCGCCATTCGACGTTGCCCATGTCCTGCATCAATTCGCCCCGGCCAGCCTCGAGGCCATCGAGCGGGATGGCGAGGCCGAGGTGATGCTGGCGGGCCGGCCCTTCGTCGTCAGCCGGGAGTTCGTCGCCGATCTGCGCCGGCACGATCTGCACGAGCGGGTCGCACAGCTGAACCGACCGCTCCTGGTGCTGCACGCGCCGCTGGACGCGACCGTCGGCGTCGAGAATGCCAGCCGGATATTCGGCGCGGCGCACCATCCCAAGAGCTTCATCTCCTTGGATGACGCCGATCACCTGCTGACGCGGCGTGCGGATGCCGATTACGCCGCGGCGATGATCGCCACCTGGGTCAGCCGGTATCTGAAGCCGTGGGCGTGACCGGCTGTCCGGAGGCTCACGCCTCGGCGGCCGCCTGCTGCCGGCCCTCGCGCCGCCATTGTGCGGGCGTCACGCCCATGTGCTGCTTGAACGCACGCTGGAACGCCGCTTCCGACTGATAGCCGACGCTTTCGCCGATGGCGCCCGTGGAGGCGGCGGAGCGGCGCATCTCGTTCGCCGCTTGCATCATGCGGATTTCGGTCAGCATATCGCTGGCCGAACGCCCCATCTTATCCTGGAAGTGCCGGACGAATGTGGCCCGTGACATGCTGCAGAGGCTGGCGAGCTCCGGCAGCGACCAGGGATGGGCCGGCTGGTTGAACAATGCGGACAGGGCCGGCGCCAGTCGGGGATGCCCCGCCAGCGCCAACAGGCCGGCGGGGGCCTCCTGCGTCTCGCTGGCCAGCCTGAGCGTCAGCGCGAAGACGGCCGTGGACAGTGCCGCGAGCATGGCTTGGCCGCCCAGATGGTCCGTCGCCGATTCCATGCGCATCAATGACACGAGGGCGGAAAGCTGCGATTTCGTTCCCGGCTGGTCCGCATTCGTGCCGTTTTCGGCGGTGCTGACGATCAACCGGGGCGGCAGGTAGCTCTGCAGCAGCCGCTCATGCATCGGGGCCACGACGAAACGGCCGCACAGCATGTCCAAGTGCTCGCCCGTCCCCTCATTCTCGGTGAAGGTCACGGCCAACCCTCGCCGGTTGCGGGCCGGCACCGGCGGGGCGCCGCTCTCGTCATGGAGCAGATGGTGGGCGCCCTTCGGCAGCAGCAGGATCTGCCCGGCGGCCAAGCGCTGCGGCGGCCCGCTGCCGGGCTCTTCGATGATGACCGAGCCGTTCAGCACGATGTGGTAGTGCATCTGCCCGGCTTCCAATTCCGGCAGGCCCAGCTGCCACGGTGCCGCCAGCAGGCAGCGGTAGTCGACCCGGCCGCTGACGGGGATCATTTCCAGAAGGCGGCTGAGCCAGTCGATCTCTTCATCCATGCTCGTCTTCCGCGAATGATACGGGCGAGCATGATAAAGCCCTGTTCCTTGGGCGACAATCTCACGCGGCTATGAACTGCCCGGGGGCTTGTCGATGGCGGCCAAGGCCTGCGTCGCTGCGGCGCGCAAGCCCGGATCGGGCGATATCTCCTGGGCCTGTGCCAGCCAGAGACGCGCATCCTCCGTATCGCCCTGGCCGGCGGCGCTGCGCCCGGCACGCAGGTAGAGATCCGCCGCCTGAGATGTTGATCGCGTCAATCGGGCTGCCAGCGCCAGCGCGCGGGCCATGCCGCGATAGTCCAGCCGGTCGCGCCTGAGGTCGGCGGCATGCAGCGCCTCCGCCGGGTCGCCGGACGCGCGTGCCTTCAGCTCCGCGACATCGGCGGGGGAAGCTGCCGGCGTCAGCGAGGCGAGGGCGTGGGCCAGGCCGGGCCGGTCACCGTGCTGGTCGGCGATCAGGCCGCGCAGGAACCAGGCGGCGTCAGCCAATGCCGGGTTCTTGTTACCCGTCAGCCCTGCCGCAGCGGCGTCGGCCGCGGACAGGTTGCCCATCCGGTAGAGCGCCGTGGCCGAGATCAGGTCGAAATCGGCATCGGCGATGCCGCGCCGTGCCAGCTCCACCCGCACTGCCTCCGCCGTCCGCAGCGCATCCATCGGCTTGCCCGCGCGCAGCTGGGCCGCGGCCAGATTGAACCCGGCATTGGCAATGGCCCCGGCATCGTCGCGGATGCGCGCTTGCTCCAGGGCGGCACGGTACTGCACGGCGGCCTGTGCCGGCTGCTCCTGTTCGAAGGCGGTGTCGCCGGCATGGCGGAGGCGGGCCAGCGTCGGGTCCTGCGGTGGGCCGGGCGGCGCGGAGGAGCAGCCCGCCAGCAGTAGCACGGCGATTGCACGAGCGACGACGGCCAGGGTTTTCATGGCGTGACCTCGGCCGGCGACAGCCGCGGCGCCTCGGGGCCGGCGGAGCTGGAGAGCGGCCAGGTATGGCGAAGCTGGTCGAGCGTCTTCTCGAGCTGCTCCATGCTGGCCTGGGTCTGCAGTAGCAGGGCCGGCAGATCGGCGGTGCTGGTGGCGGCGTTGCGAGTGATCGCCGGCAGTTGCGGCGTGGCGCCGGCCAGGTCGTGGGTCGCCTTCTGCACCGAGGCCAGGCTGTCATTGGCCTTGCGCAGCAGGGCCGGAAGGCCGTTGGGGGCTGCCGTCGTGGCGACCATCTGGTGCACCTGGACCATCGTCGCGTTGAGCTGGTCGCTGGTGGTCTTCAGATTGGTAGCTATCTGGCCCAGCTGCTTCGCCAGCGCCTCGTCCTTCACCAGCCGGCCGATATTGCCATGGCCCTGGTCGATGCCCTGCAACGTGTCCGCCAGCGCATGCATCGCCCGGCCGGCATCGTCGAGCACGGGGAAGATCTTCTGCTTAATCTGGTCGACGGTGGCGCCGATATTCTCGGTCGGGTCCGGCTCGGTCACGGCGTCGATCACCGCGAAATGCCAGTCGAGCGGCGCGCCGGTGCCGCGCGAGATGTCGAGATAGGCGGCGCCGGCCAGGCCGAATTGCTTGCGGACCAGCGCCTTGCTGTCACGCTTGATGAACACCTCGGCCTGCGTGTCCAGCTCCGCCTCGGCATAGATGCGGTTGGGATCGACCACGACCCGGCGCACGGTGCCGACGCGGGTGCCCAGCAGTTGCACGTCGGCGCCCGCGGACAGGCCTTGGCTGCCGGTCGGCGGCAGCACGATGCGCAGCTGCACCGTCGGCCGGAACCAGTCGCTCAGCAGGCCGGCATGCAGCGCCGCGGCGATGAACAGGCCGATGCATACCAGCACCAGCAGGCCGATCCATTCGTCGGTGTTGCGCAGGATTTTTATGGCGGGGATTTTCATGGCCGGTCCCTCACGCCACCCGCGCCGGCAGCCGGAACGGCACCAGCCCGGCATCGCCCAGCCGTAGCCGATGGCTGGGACGGATGGCGCGGCTGCGCAGGGCGGGGCCGATGCCGGCCAGCCATAAAACCGCGGCCCCTTGGCCGCGCGCCTCCGCGCCGACCTCCAGCAAGGCCGAAATCAGATTGTCCTGCTGGGCCGCCAGCGGCAGCTCCAGGATCACCAGGCGTGGCCGGCCGAGGAAGGCGCGTACGCAGGCGGCCCGCAGCAGATCCGGTTCGGAGAGCAGCCGGGTGGGGCCGGCGGGCAGGCCGGGCAGGCCGAAGCGCAGCGCCAGTCCCGACGCCTCCGCCCGCAGCTCGGCCTCGGGCTGCCGCGTATGGTGCAGCCGCGCCAGCAGGATCCGGGATGCGACATCAGGCGTGTCAGCGCGCAGCGGCAGACGGAACAGCCGCCCGATATGGCCGCGCAGAGCATCGGCATGAGCTTGCGGCACCTGGCTCCAATCGCGGCCGAGGAACCGTACCTGCCCATCGGCCATCGGCACCAGCCCGACGCAGAGATCGGCGAAGGCCGTGCCGCGCCGGGGGCCCAGGACCTCGATGAGGGCGAAATCGCCCTCGCCGAGGGCGAAGTCGAGCGGGATATGAGGCAGGTATTCACTGATGCCGCGAGCGGCGTCGAGGGAGAGGATATTGTGGCCCGTGCTCATATGATCGCACTCAAGATCAGCGTCACCGTCAGGATGCCGGTCATCCCGCGGGTGAAGCCGCGCGGCAGCAGACTGGCGGGCGTATCGGCGGCGCGGGCGTTCAGGCCGGTCATGCAGCAGGCCAGAGCCACGACCAGGCCGATCAGCAGCAGCTTCGCCGGGAATATCGCGAAATCGGCGATGGTCATCGCGCGCAGCACATTGTCGAGGAAACCGAAGATCGAGGTGTTGACCACGCCGGCAAGGCTGCCGGTGATGAAGCCGGTGATCAGGCTGATCACGACGAACACCATGCCGAGGGTGAATCCCGCCAGCGCGAACGCCACGGCACGGGGCAGGACCATATACTGGAAGATGTCGATCCCTTCGGCGCGCAGGATGGCGATCTCGCCCTCCGCCGTCATCATGCCGAGTTCGGCGACGGTCGCCGTGCCGCCGCGCCCCAGCAGGATGATGCCGACCAGCAGGGGCGTGATCTCGCGAAACAGCACGATCACCAGGATATGCCCGATCTGCCCTTGCTGACCGGCGGTGCGCAGCCAGTAGATCGCCTCGAACACCAGTGCCA
Source organism: Allostellaceae bacterium (assembly GCA_035491935.1). Taxonomy (GTDB): domain Bacteria; phylum Pseudomonadota; class Alphaproteobacteria; order ATCC43930; family CGMCC-115725; genus DATJJW01. The sequence goes on from DATJJW010000234.1 coordinate 32,383, forward strand.
GCCCGGCGATGACCGCGGTGACGGCGATGGTGCCGAGCGAGCCGCCGACGGTCCGGCTGAGAGTGGTGCGGAAGCTGGCGCGCACGGTGCGCCGCCAGATCGATGGCCACACCCCCTCGCGCAGCACGCCCCACAGGAGTGCCGCCAGCTGCAATCCGAAGCGCGATTGCGCCCGTACCGCGGCGCCGATGACGGCGAGCGGCCTCATGATCGTCCTGCCAGCACATAGCTGCGCGCCTCGCCGACATGCGGGCGGTGGAACAGCCCGCGTGGGCGGAACAGAAAGGCCTGACGCAGCAGCAGATAGGCCTGTTCGCTGGTCTGGATGGTATCGACCGGCGCAGAGGCCGCGAGCGCGCCGGCGCCCTGCACGGCCTCGCCCCACAGGTTGAACAGGCCGGGCGATGTCCCCAGCATGGCGCCGGTGACCGTTCCGGCGTCGAGGCCGAGGCTGAAGCCCATGGCGCCCTCGGTATCCTCGAACAGATCGGCACAATGTTCACGCAGGGCGATCGCGACATCGGCCAGGCGTGCGGCGGCGTCCGTCAGTGCCGCTGCCGTGCGGCTGCCATAGCCGGCCGCGGCGATGATCGTCGTGCCCATCATCTTGACGTAGGGAATGCCATGCTGGTCGGCGGCCCGCTGCATCGCGCAGGCAATTTGATGCGCGAGAGGCTGCGTGGTGTCGGGCAGGCTCAGGGCCAGCACGGCGGCACAATGTTGCGTCGGCTGCGCCGCGTCGATCAGCGCCAGGGCCGGATCGATCCCCTGCGCGTCGACCGGCTCGATTTCCGGCGGGGCGACCGGCGTGCCGGGCCGGGGCGGAACGGGTTCCGAAAGCCCTGCTTCCGAGGCGCTGAGGGCGGGCAGGCCCAACCCCAGCAATGCCGCAGAGGCGCGGGCGAAATCGATGGCGGCCGGATCCCGGCGCGCATCCTCCAGCGCCACCGTGCCGATGGTCCGGCCGGCTTTCGCGATCGGCATGGCGAGCAGCGAGATGCTGCCGATCGGCGCCATCAGCGAGGAGTGCAGCGCCGCGACGCGACGATCGACCCTGGCATCCTGCGCGTCGATCGTCTCGCCGGCGATCAGGGCTTCGATCAAGGCCGGCACCTCCTGCCGCGACAGCTCCAGCCCGCCGATATGGCCGCCGGTCGCGGGCTCGAAGCTGTCCTCGCAGCGCAGAGCCTGCCCGCCGTCGGATAGACGCCAGAGGCTGGCGCGCTTGGCGCCGGTCGCCTCCGCCAGGGTCTCGGTGAGCGCAGGCGGTGGCTGACCGCCTTCGCCCAGCTTGCCGGCCTCGGCGGCCAGCCTGGCGAAGGCTGCGCTTTGCTGCTGCACCGCCTGGGAACGTTCGGCGACGATCCGCGCAGAGCGGTCGGCGCGTAGCCCCTGGCGCACCAGCAGGACCGCCAGTCCTACGGCCAATGCCACCACGATCAGCAGAAGCAGCGCGGCCCGGTGCGAATTGGCGGTGACGAAGCCGCTGAACTCGGATTCCGGCACGGTGATGAACAGCAACCAGTCCTGGTCGTTGTTGGCGAGCGGCGTGACGATGGAGATCAGGCGCTGGCCGTCCACTTCGATGACGCGGTCGCCCGGTCCCTCGGCCCGGAAATGATCCCAGCTGGCGGCCAGTTGGGGATCGCCGATCGCGTCGATCCGGGCCGGGACCAGCTCGCCGTTTTTCTTCGCCAGGATACGCTTGGGGTCGGGACCGGCGATCATGGTGCCGTCCTTGGTCGCGATATAGGCCCGGCCCGTCCGCCCGATCGGCAGCTTGCCGAGGAAGCGGGAGAGCGCATCGAGCTGGATGTCGACGCCGATGACATCAGGGTTCGGGCCGGGGCCGTGGACCGCGGCGGTGACGCCCGGGGCCTGGGTGGTGAAGAAGATGTAGGCGCCGCTCCAGAACACGTCGTTCTTGGCGCGCGCCCCTGTGAACCACGAGCGGGTGCGGGCGTCGTAGGTGTCCTTGGGATCCTGGTGGCTGGCGATGGTTTTGCCGGTGCGGTCGCGGGTCGTCCATTCGACACTGCGCCCGGCTGGGGTCACCAGGATGCGCTTGGTATCGACATCGCCGGCCGGACCGTTCGGCGTGCGGGTGACGAGCATGAAATTGCCGGCGTTGTCGGCGAACAGGACATTGGCTACCTGTGGCGTCTCCTGCAGCACCGAGGCGGCGAAGATGCGGGCTTCGTCGGCGTGGGTGGTAGCCGAATCGCGCCCGAGCATGCTGGTGGCCAGCAGCGTCGCGTGCGATGCCGGCTCCAGATAGGCTTCGACTTGCAGGGCGATGCGCTCTTGGGTGCTGCGTAGCAGGGTATCCGACAATCCCAGCACGCCGGCGCGATTGGCGCTGTCGGCATAGATCGTGATGCCGAGAAGGAAACCGATGATGAGGCCGACCCCGCCGACCGGCAAGCCGATGCGCCACAGGGTCTGGCGCCGGCGCGAACGCTCGGCCAAGGGATCGACGTCGATATCGACGATATCCGCACGGTTGGTCAATGTGCGGTCCCTCATTTCCCGATCGTGCCTCGTAGAGGCTGCACGCGAAAGTAGGAAAACATGTTGAGATAAAAAGATATTCAGGTCAAGAAGCGGCCCGGATCGCCTATGCCGGCTTTTCTCCGAGAAGTGCCGCGTCCGTTCCATGTGCATCGTCCTCGTTCATGGCGCCTGGGGTGGTTCCTGGTGCTGGAAGGATGTCCGTCGCCGGCTGCTCGCGCGCGGACACGAGGTCTATGCGCCGAATCTCACCGGGGTGGGGTCACGCCATCACATCCCGCCGGCGCTGGTCGATCTCGACACCCATATCGAGGATGTCGCGGCGCTGATGCGCTTCGACCGGCTCGACCATGTGCTGCTGGTCGGCCATTCCTATGGCGGCATTGTGATCACCGGTGCCGCCGACCGTGAGATCGGGCGTGTCCGCGGCATGATCTATCTCGACGCCTTCCTGCCGCAGAGCGGGCAGTCGCTCTGGGACCTGGTCGGGCCGGAAGCGGCGGAGCGCCAGCGCCTGGGTGCCGAGAAGCATGATGGCGGTCTGAGCCTGCCCTATCATTTCGGTCGTCCGGGTGAGGTGCCCGCCTCGCCCGAGCGGCCCTATACGCCGCAGCCGGTCGGCACGCTCAGCAAGCCCTATGTCTCGCTGCGCCGATCCGAACGGGAAAGCGTATCATGTCGGTCACCACCAAACATGCCCGGGACCGCTATCGACGATGCTTCGTCGATAAAGGCATTGATCACGCTTTCGAAATCTGGATCTGCCGTGAAACCGAGAGCCTGGGCATAATCGGCGCTGAAATTGCCCGGCCATGAATTGACGATGGCCTCTATGGCAGGGTCCAGGGCAAGCGTCACACGTGCGGCGACCCTCGGTCCACAGACCCGGCTCAATGCAGCCAGCATCTCGGCGACGGTGATGCTGAGGCCAGGCATGTTGATTACACACCCGGCATTGAGGGCTTCGGCCGGCAAGGACAGGCCATGTAGGATATTGCGCACGGCCATGGCCGGCGACATCAGCCAGAGCAACGTTTCTGGCGCCACCGGACAGATTGCCGTCTCGCCGTTAATCGGCTCGCGGATGATGCTGCTGGCGAAGCTCGATGCCGCCCGATTTGGCTTGCCCGGCCGTACGACGACAGTCGGCAGGCGCAGACTGCGGCCATCCAGATATCCACGCCGCGAATAATCGGCGATCAGCAGGTCGTTGATCGCCTTTTGTGTGCCGTAGGAGCTTTGCGGCATCCAGACATGGTCGTCGGACACCGTTGCCGGGAGCCTGCCTCCGAACACCGCGACCGAACTGGTTGTGAGGAAGCGCGGCCTGTGCCCGAGCCGGCGGATGCGCTCCAAGAGTGCGCGGGTTCCGTCAAGATTGACCCTCTGGCCGAGTTCGAAATCCTGCTCGGCTTGGCCCGAAACGACGGCCGCCAGGTGCACGATGGCCTGCGTATCGATGTCGATCAACCGATCCAGCGCCTCGGGCCGGGTGAGGTCGCCGGCCACTGCCGTTACCCGCGGATCGGTGAAGCCCTCGGGTTTGACGATATCGAAAGCGACGATCTCGCGGATTTGGGCTTCTCCGCGGGCCGTAGCCGCGAGTCTTCCCTGAGCCAACAAGGCCGAGATGACGCGGCGTCCCAGCATGCCGGCACCGCCCGTGACCACGATCCGCATCGATCCTCCCATAGGCATTACCCGTATGAGCTACCAGAGTCCGTGCCGGCGGCGAAGCAACTCATATGTGTCCCGATCCCCAGCGGCCAGCTGCGAGGCTCCCGTTTGATCGGTCCTGATGATCGCGAGAGCGGTCAGCGCCTAGGTCAATTCCAAAGGAACGGGAGACCCTACGGGGAAAGCGAGGCCCAGCTTGTCCGCCTCGGCCTTCAGGTCTCTCACCACGTTGTCGGTAATCGGCAGCCCGGTTCGGCTGCGTTTGGCAACCGTTCGTTCTTCGGGTTCGCCCGGCATCAAGATCTCATCGAAGCCGAAAGCGCGCGGCTGGTCCTTGACGCGCTCGACAAAGGTGTCCATCCGCGCGTCGAAGGTTTCGCGCGATTGGAACAGGTCGGGCTTGATGGCAATGAACAGATGGCCGACGTCCTGCGGGGCCGAATGGTCGAAATACAGGCTTTTGACATCGCCGCCATAGTTGGCGCCGGTCAGGACGCCCGCCAGCAAATCCATCAGCATGGACAGCGCGGCACCTTTGACGCCGCCGAAGGGGAGGCACACGCCCTCGAACGCTTTGCTGGCGTCTTGCGTCGGCTTTCCTTCCAGGTCGAGCGCAAGCCCCAGGGGAATGGGTTCGCCGCGCTGGGCGGCAAGCCTGATCTTGCCTCTGGCGATCACCGTCATCGCCATGTCGAGAACATAGGGCGTGTGCCGTCCGGCGGGTACGCCCGCGGCCAGAGGGGCGGCGCCTAGAAACGTGGTGCGGCCGCCCCAGACCGGGATGGCGGGAGAGGAATTGGTCAGAGCGAGCGCGATATAGCCTGCCTCGATCGCCTGCTGAACGTAAAGCGCGGCCATGCCGTAATGGGTGCTTCTGCGGGCTCCGACGAGACCGATCCCGACATTTCCGGCAAGGCGGCAGGCTTCGTCCATGGCGCGCCGGCCGACGAGGAAGCCCATGCCGTCATCGCCGTCCACCAGCGACACCGCCGGCATCACGGGTTCCAAACGGATGTTCGGCCGCGGATTGACCACTTTCTTCCTCAGCCGATCCAGATACATCGGCACCCGCGACAGGCCGTGTGAATCGATGCCGCGCAAATTCGCCCGGATCATGCCGTCGACGACGATCGCCGCATCTTCCGGCGGTAGTCCCTCGCCACCAAACAGGGCCTCACCGACCTCGCGGAGGCTTTGGGGATCAAAATATTCCATTCGTCCTCTCCCTGTTTGGCGAGTAGTCATACTGTCTTTTTTAATTATAAAAACCAATATGACCATATCGGAGTTCGCATGCTTCATGCAAACCCCATTTGGCTTCCCCGGGTCTCTGCCGCGTAGATCGGTCGATATATCGGAACCTTCCTTGACAAATAGGTTATTTATCGACAAAAATTCAACTAACGCGGCGATCCGAAAAACCAACGCCGCGACACAACAAAAGCGATCAGGGAGTAAATATGATGCGTTTTGTGCTGGCAGGAGTCTGCCTCATCGCGTCAGCAATGGCCGCTCATGGGCAAACAGCCTCCCCTTATCCCGCGACATATCCCGATATCATCCATGCCGCCCAGGCCGAGAAGAAGGTCGTGGTCTTCACCTCGGCAAACGGGCCGAATTCCAAATTCATCGTGCAGGATTTCGAGGCGCTCTATCCGGGCGTCAGTGTCGAACTCAACAATCTGAGCGCGACGGAGGTCTACAGCCGCTTTCTTTCGACGGAAGCAGCGTCGGCCCATGAGGCCGACGTGCTGTGGAGCAACGCCATGGACCTGCAGATGAAGCTGGTCGCGGGCGGCTATGCGATGACCTACGCGTCGCCCGAGATCGGTGCGTTGCCGTCCTGGTCGCACACCAGGGACCAAGCCTATGGCACGACGATCGATCCCTCGGTTTTCGTCTACAACAAGCGCCTGCTCAAACCCGAATTCGTCCCCAAGACGCATGAGGATCTGGTCAGGATACTCAAGGACAATGCTGCCGCGCTGCAGGGCAAATACACGACCTATGACCTGGAGGCGTCCGGAGCGGGATACAACATCGCGTTCTTCGAAGCCAAGAAATGGCCGGGCTACTGGAACCTGATTGCCGCGCAAGGTGCCGCCAAATCGCAGTATTATCAGGCGGGCGGCACCATGGTCGAGCAGGTGGCCTCAGGCGAATACTGGATGGGCTTCAATCTTCCCTATCCTTACGCCAAGTTGAGGCAGCGGACCGACCCGAATGTCGGCATCGACTACATGTCCGACTACGTCCTGGCCATATCGCGCATCGCCATCATCGCCAAGGATGCACCGCATCCGAACGCGGCCAAGCTGTTCCTCGATTACATCCTGTCGCACCGGGGACAGGACGTCATGGCGAACAAGGCGGATTTCGTCGCCATCCGGTCGGATGTGTCCGGCATGTCCACCGCCGCGCAGATCAAGAAGGATATCGGCGACAGACTCGTGCCGATACCGGTCGATGTCAGCATCACGGAGGGGCTCGATCCGCTGAAGCGGCGGCAGTTCATCGCGCAATGGAAGAAATTGGCGCGATGAGCACTGCCACCGACTGGGCGGCCCTACGGCCAAGGCGGTCACGGCCGCCTTGGTTTCGCCTGTTCGTCGTGGTGGTCGTCGCGGCGGCCGTGCTCGCTCCGGTTGGCATCATCGTCTACCAGAGCCTTCTGAATCAGCCTTTCTATGAACCTGGATCCGTTCTCTCGACGGGTAGCTACGTCTATGTCCTGACGGATCCCGATTTCCTCGGCGCCTTCGTCAACTCCTTGTTGCTGGCCACCGGCATGGTGCTGATCGCGGTGCCTTGCGGCGGCGTTCTTGCCTTTCTGATGACGCGTACGGATTTGCCGGGGCGGCGCTGGCTTCAGCCGCTCATCCTGCTGCCTCTGTTCATTTCGCCCATGGTCCTGGGCTTCGGCTACATCGTCAGCATGGGACCTGTCGGCTTCGTCACGCTGTGGATAAAGGCGTTGTTCGGCGTGGCGCCCTGGAAACTCTACAGCTTTGGCAGCCTCGTTCTCATCGCCGGCCTGACGCATGTCCCGCATGCCTATCTCTACCTCGCCTCGGCGCTGAGCCGGATCAATCCCGAAGTCGAGGAGGCCGCTCGGGTCACCGGCGGCGGGATCATACGCACGGCCCTGACCGTCAGCCTGCCGCTGATCCGGCCGGCCTTGGTCTTCGTGAGCACGCTGATCTTCCTGTTGGGCATGGAGCAGTTCGGATTGCCCCTGATGCTGGGCGATCCCGTCGGCATCTCCACGCTCACAGTCTATCTCTACAAGCTGACCAATCTTCTCGGATCGCCCAGCTATCATCTGATGGCAGTCGTCGCGGTCGTGATCATTGCCACCACCTTGCCCTTGGTGATGCTCCAACGCTGGCTGCTGCGTGGCAGCGAACGTTTCGTCACCGTGCGTGGCAAGGGTGCTGCCGATCGCCCGATTCCGCTCGGCCGCTATCGCGGATGGGCGTTCGCCGTCATCGTGGCGTGGCTCATCGCCACGGTGCTGGTGCCGCTTCTCGGCATTCTCCTGCGATCCGTCGTCACGGCCTGGGGCGAGGGGGCGGCCTTCTTCGCCAATCTGACGATCGATCATTTCCGCCAGGTGTTCCTCGCGCCGACGCTGATGCGTGGCATCGTCAACACGCTCGAGGTCGCGATCATCGGCGGTGCGGCATCGGTGGCGATCTACACCTGCATCGCCTTGGTGCAGCATCGCTGGCGCCATGGCGGCGTGCGGCTCATCGATTATCTCGTGATGCTGCCGCGGGCGCTGCCTGGCCTCATCGCCGGCCTCGCCGTCATGTGGTTGTTCCTGTTCTTCAAGCCGCTGACCGGGCTGCGGGAATCGATCGTCGGCATATGGCTTGCCTACACCATCGTCTGGCTGGCCTATGGCATGCGGATCATATCCAGCTCTCTGGCGCAGGTCGCGCCGGAGCTGGAGGAGGCCGTGCGTGTCACCGGCGGCTCGCCGTGGCGCGGCGTGCGGGACGTGACCCTGCCGCTGATCCGCTTCGGGCTGTTCGCAAGCTGGTTGCTGATCTTCCTGACCTTCGTACGGGAATATTCGACGGCGATCTATCTGCTGACGTCGAAAACCGAGGTCATCGGTTCCCTCCTGGTGACGCTGTGGAACAATGGCCAGCTCGATCTCGTCGCCGCCCTCTGCGTCGTGAATCTCGTCCTGGTGTTCACCGGTCTCGCGGTCGCGCTCCGTCTGGGAGTACGCCTGCATGACTGAACTGGTCGTCACCGACATCCGCAAGGATCTGGGCGGACACGCCATACTCAAGGGCATCTCGCTGACGCTCCGCGGGGGCGAGATCATCGCGCTTCTTGGGCATTCCGGTAGCGGCAAGACCACGCTGCTGCGATCGGTCGCGGGCCTGGAGGTGCCGGAACAGGGCATCATCACGCTGGACGGCCGGGCGCTTTTCGACAGCCGGACGGGCATCAACCTGCCGCCTGAACAACGCGGGCTGGGGCTGGTATTCCAATCCTATGCGCTGTGGCCGCATCGTACGGTATTCGACAATGTCGCCTACGGCCTAGTGCTTCGGAAAACATCGGCTGCCGAGGTCAAGGCGCGCGTCGAGCAGATCCTGGAACGCATCGGTCTCGGCGGTTTCGGCGCGCGCTATCCGCACCAGATGTCCGGCGGCCAGCAGCAGCGCGTCGCTCTGGCGCGTGCCATCGTCTACCAGCCGCCGATACTGCTACTCGACGAGCCGCTCTCCAACCTCGATGCCAAGCTGCGCGAGGAGGCCCGCATCTGGCTGCGGGAACTGATCCAGCAATTCAACCTCTCGGCGCTTTACGTGACGCACGACCAGGTGGAGGCGATGGCCGTTGCCGATCGCATCCTGTTCCTGCGCAACGGCATCGTCGAACAGGCAGGTAGCCCCCAGCAGATCTATCTCGAACCCGCTTCGGCCGTCACGGCGGATTTCATGGGTGTGAACAACGTGCTGCCCGGCCGATACAGCGTGGAAGGCGGCGTGCCCACGCTGAGCGGTGCGGATTGGCGTCTGGCCGGCGAGGCGAGGTGCGCGCTGGATGACGGTGCCGCTGCCAAGGGTTTCCTTCGCGTCGAGCGCAGCCTGCTGCTCGCCCGGCCTTCCGCCAATTCGATACCCGTCGATCTCGTGCGCTCGGTCTTCCTGGGTGAGCGCTACGAGTATGTCCTCAGGAATGCGGAGCTTTCACTCAAGGCCTGGGGGGACACGGGCCTCGCGCCCGGCCGCTATTGGATGGCAGCTCGGCCGCAGGATCTGTGGCTCTTCCCCGGATAGTCACGGCCCCTGGCACGCTTTTATGGCGCCGTCGTCCGCCGGGTGGTGGGCCGGCAAATGGAGAACGGAAATGTTCGAAGGTTTTGAAGGCTTTGAAACGCTGGATATCAAGACACCGGACCGCGGTTTCGGTTCGGCTAAGATCCATCTTCGCCATGGCGGGAAAGGGCCGCCGCTGCTGCTGCTCCACGGCAATCCGATGACCCATGTCACCTGGCACAGGATTGCGAAGCAGCTGGCCGAACATTTCCACGTCGTCGCGGCGGATTTGCGTGGCTATGGCGACAGCGTCGGCCCGGAGGAGGGCGGCGACAACCATATCAACTACTCGTTCCGGGCCATGGCGCAGGACCAGGTCGACGTCATGGCCAGCCTTGGCTTCGACAGCTTTCAGGTCGCGGGCCACGATCGCGGCGCCCGCACGGTGCATCGCATGGCCTTGGACCATGCGGACAAGATTCAACGCCTGGCGATCATCGACATCGTGCCCAGCTATCACGTGTGGCGCAACACCTCGAAGAATTGGGCGATGAAGTCCTGGCATTGGGTGTTCATGTCCCAGCCCTATGACATGCCGGAACGGATGATGGCGGGGGTCCCGGCGGAATACTTCATGGAGAGGAAGCTCTCGAAGCCCGGCATCGGCTTGAAGCATTTCGATCCGAGAGCCTTCCAGGAATATGTCCGCTGCTTCAATTGGAAGACGATCCGCGGGTCCTGCGAAGATTACCGGGCTTGCGTCACCTGCGACTACGACATGGACGGCGCCGACTTTGATGCCGGGCACAAGGTCACCACGCCGAGCCTGCTTTTGTGGGGTGCCAAGAGCCATACCGGAACGGTCTATGGCGACCTCGTGCCGGTCTGGAAGAACTTCATCGAGGACGTCAAGGGATCGCCGATCGACTGCGGGCACTATGTTCAGGAAGAGGCCCCGGACCAGGTCCTGCAGCATTTCATGAATTTCTTCGATCCCAATATCGGGTCACGCTAGGAGCGCCGGGCATAGAGCTTCGGCTCCTCGTGCGCGCGATCGCGGTCGAAGGGAGCCGAAGCTTGACGAGCCCGTTTGCTATGCCGCATGACCCTCGGTCCGATCAAACGGCCCAAGGTAGCCATGGCGACAAGCGCATTGACCACCAGAATTGCCAATGAGGTCGCCGCTCTCATCCATGTCGGTGAGATCGCGGCGAACACCCATGTGAGCAGCCAAGCGCTGGCCGATCGTTTCCAGGTTTCACGGTCGCCGATCCGTGAAGCCCTGGAAGTATTGGCCAGCCGCGGTATTCTCGAAAAGCGCGCCAATCGCGGGTTTTTCGTCAAGGATATCCCGCACTCCGCGACGGATGACCGCGATATCGCCCAGCCGCTCGATGCGCCCAGCTTCTATTATCAGCTGGCCGAGGATTGGATTCGGGACGTCATTCCCGGCGACATCACCGAATTGTGGCTGCGTGAGCGCTATGGCCTCACCAAGGTCGAGGCCAATGACATCCTCAACCGCGCGGTCGAAGAGGGGTGGGCCGAGCGCAAGCGCGGCTATGGCTGGCGGCTGCTGTATGTGGTCAAAACCCCCGAAGCTCTGGAGCAGCTCTATCGGTTTCGTTCGGTCATCGAGCCGGCCGGACTGCTTGAGCCGACCTTCACGCTGAATGCGGCGGAGGCCCGAAGGCAGAGACAGATCCAGGAAAGCATGCTGTCCGGAGACATCGATCTCTGGCCGGCAGAGCGGCTTCTGCAAGCCGGCACCGATTTTCACGAGGCCTTGTCGAAATGGTCGGGCAGCCCGTTCCTCCACCAGGCGCTGGTGCGGGCCAACCGGCTTCGGCGCCTGCTGGAATACCGCGCCATGCTCGATCGGACGCGGCTACGCGCGCAATGCGAAGAGCATCTGCAGATCCTCGACCTGCTCGAGCGCGGCGAGAACATCGAGGCAGCCGCCATGATCCGCCGGCATCTAAGCGGTGCCTTGGGCAAGAAATCCCCCGTCTATCAGATGCTGTTCGGGAGCCTGCCGCAGGGGAAATAGATATATCGCCGGATGCCTTACATCCCGGCAACGCGCTTCTTCATCTTCGCCACCGCAGCGTCCGGCGCCGTCAATACGGGTATCGTTACCGCCTTGCGCACTTGAGAGGCGGCGCGCGAGGTGGAGAAATGCGCGAGCATGATCGCATCCATGTCGCAGAGTTTCGGCGCATCCGCCGCGACCAGCCGGTTATGCGTCTCGGCATCACCCTTCCGCAACGCATCGATGGCATCGGCCACGAGGACGGTGGAGATCCGTGCCGACGCCCTCGCCCGCTCGACCTCCTCCGCGAACTCCTCTTCCATGGTTGCGATGGAGGGGCCGAACGTGGCGAGCATGCCGATCTTCGAGCCATGGCCGAGAGCGGCTTCGAACATAGCCTCGTTCGGCTTCAGCACCGGGATCGGCAGCTCGGCGGCCGCGCGCTCGATCGCGGGGCCGAAGGCCGAGCAGGTGGCCAGGATTCCATCCGCGCCGATGCGATGGCCGTAGCGGACCAACGCGCCGAACCGGTCGATCATCTCCTCGGTCAGTTCCTCGGCACGGGCGCGATCGATGGTGAGACCGTCATCCAGCAGGTTGACGAGTTCGGCCTCCGGCCAGCTTTCAGCAAACGCGGTCTGGATGGGCTGCATGGCGACAGGGGTCGCATGCAGCAGGACGATCCGGGGTGATGCCATGGTTGCTTCCCTGTTCGGCGGCTTTTGGTTTCGTTTATACGCTTCGAAGATATTACGACGCTTTGAGGATCGTCGCGGTAACGGCGGCCGTGAAGGCGCGCGTGCCCAGCGAGCCGCCGAGATCGGCGGTGCGGGTGGCGGGATCAGCTAGAGTGGCATCGACGGCGTTCTGAATGGCCTTGGCGGCGTCGGTAAGCTTGGGATCGTTGCGGCGCTCGGCCATCCAGTCCAGCAGCATGGCCGCGGAGCGGATGAGGGAGGTGGGATTGGCCTTGTCCTGCCCGGCGATGTCCGGTGCGGAGCCATGCTGGGCCTGCGCGGCGCACAGCGTCTCGTTAGCGTTGATCGAGCCGGCGAGCCCAAGGCTTCCGGAGAGTTCCGAGGCCAGGTCCGACAGGATGTCGGCATAGAAATTGGTGGCGCAGATGACGTCGAAGCTCTCGGGGCGGCGCACCAGCAGGGCCGCCATGGCGTCGATGATGACTTCTTCCGTCTTCACCTCCGGGAATTCCTTGGCGACCTTGCGGAATTCGTCGAGGAACAGGCCATCGGTCATGATGAAGTTGTTCGCCTTGTGCACTGCCGTGACCTTCTTGCGGCGACGCATGGCGGTTTCGAAGGAGCGGCGGGCGATGCGCTCGCAGGCGAAGGCGGTGATCTTGCGGATGGAGAGCGCGACGCCGGGCACCGGCATGAACTCGCCGGGGCCCTCCACCATGTTGCGGTCGGGATAGAAGCCCTCGGTGGCTTCGCGCATGATGACGAGATCCAACTCGCCATGACCACGTCCAAGGCCAGGCTGTGTGCGGGCGGGGCGGACATTGGCGTAGAGATCGAGCTTCACGCGGAAGGCAGCGGAAGCGTTGACCCCACCCTTGTCGCGGGCCGGATAGTCCATATGCGAAATCGGGCCGAGCAGGATGCCGTCGGCCTTGCGGCCGAGTTCCAGCACCTCGTCTGGGCAGGTGCTGCCTACCGCATGGTAGGATTTCCAGCCGATATCCCGATAGTCGAAGACGAAGCCCAGGCCGAACCGCTTGTCGATCGCCCGCAGCACATCGACGGTGGCCGCAGTAATCTCTTCGCCGATGCCGTCGCCCGGCAGGACCAGCAAATTCACGCTCATGGACGTTCCTCCGAATTGACGTGGGATTTCCCTTGAGGTGACTATTAACGTATACATTGATTTCCATCAATGACGATTATCCGTATCCATTCCGGCGGAAAATGGCGACGGGTGGCCGGGCGGGCGCGCTACCTCTCCGCCTCATTGCGCTCCTTGCCCAGAATCGTCAGCAATTCTTCCGTCGCCCGATCCCGCTGCTGGCGATGCAGTCGGCCGGCGCGATCGGAATCGCCGGCGGCTATGGCCTCCAGCAATGCCCAATGGGCGCGATTGGATTTCCTCAACTCACGCCGCAGGCGCAGTGTCACGGTTCGCGCCCGGCCCACTTGGTCACGGTAGCGCAAGGCGGTGGCGGCCAGGCGCTCGTTGCCGGCCTGCGTGATGAGGGCGCGGTGAAATGCCTCATCCGCTTCGCCCCAGGCATCGAGATCGCCGTCTTCCAGCGCGGCATCCATGCGCTGCAACGCTTCGCGCAGCGGGGCAAGCCGGGCGGGTGTGGGCGTGTACGCCAAGCGCCGGGCAGCCGCGGCTTCGAGTGCGGTGACGATCTCGTAGATCTCCTCCATCACCTGAGCGGTGACCGGCGCGATTTGAATACCGCGCCGCGGAATGATGCGCACCAGATCCTCCGCTTCCAGGCGGATCAGGGCTTCACGCACCGGCGTGCGGCTCATGCCGAGCTGCTGGGCCAGTTCCGGCTCCAGAAACCGGGCTCCGGGAGGCAGTTCGTTGCTGAGGATGCGTCGACGCAGGATATCGTAGGCGGCGCCGACCATGGTGCCTCGCCCCTCGTCTGGCGGGGCATTTCGCCCTTTGTCCTGCATGCCCGGGTTCGTCATCCATTTCACCTTATGTTCCGCCGGCCGTAGGCCAGCGCAAGCATGTTGACTTTACCAAACTCATCTCCCAGTATCAGTATTAATGTATACATAAAAAGAGCCTCCTATGCGAGGTACAGAAGAGGGCGGTCATGTTCGAGGGCTTTGCCGATTTATTCATCGACACCAGTGGCGCCCGGATCCGCGTGCGTCACGGCGGCAAGGGCCCGCCGCTGCTGTTGCTGCACGGCAACCCTCAGACCCACATGTGCTGGCACAAGATCGCCGACCGTCTGGCTCAGCATTTCCACGTCGTCGCAACCGATCTGCGCGGTTATGGCGACAGTTCGGCGCCGGAGCCCGACGATCGCTGCATGAACTACTCCTTCCGCGCCATGGCGCAGGATCAGGTGGAGGTGATGCAGGCGCTGGGCTATGAGCGATTCTTCGTCGCCGGACACGACCGGGGCGCACGAACCACGCATCGCATGATGCTCGACCATCCGGATCGGGTGCTGAAGGGGGCGGTGCTGGACATTCTTCCGAGCCGGCACATCTGGCGCAACGCCTCGCGCAATTTCGGAATGAAGTCCTGGCACTGGTTCTTCATGGCGCAGACCGGCGGCGTTCCCGAACGCATGATGGAATCGGTCCCCGCCGAATGGTTCCTCACGAACAAGCTGTCCAAACCGGGTATCGGGCTCGATATCTTCGCGCCCGAGGCCTGGGCGGAATATGTCCGCTGCTTCACGCCCAAGACCATCAAGGGCTCCTGCGCCGATTACCGCGCCTGCGCCACGGTGGATCTGGAGATGGACGAGGCGGATTTTGGCCGAAAGATCACTGCGCCGCTCCTGGTCGTCTGGGGCGTGAAAAGTCATACCGAGGCCGTTTTCGACAACGTGCTGGACGTCTGGCGCGACTATGCCGCCGATGTCAGCGGCGGACCGGTGGTCAGCGGGCATTATTTGCCGGAGCATGCGCCGGAGGAGACCCTCGCGAAGTTGATGGGCTTTTTCGCCGCCGCCTAGAATAGCGACGTTACAGCAGCGATAAATCACCAATAAGAACCATAATGGGGAGGCGTCATGCCGATCAAATCAAGCGTCGTGGTTGCCGTGATGGCCACCGCATTTGCCTTGTCCGCTTCAACCCACCCGGCATCGGCGCAGAACATTCCGCCGGGATATCCCGACAGCTACAAGGATATCGTCGCGGCGGCGATGAAGGAGGGGAAGGTCACGATCCTCTCCAGCACGAATTCACCGAACACCAAGCCGGTCTGGGCGGATTTCGAAAAACTGTATCCCGGCATCAAGGTTGAGCAGAGCGACCTGTCCTCCACCGAACTCTATAACCGTTTTCTCAGCCAGGAGGCCGCCGGCGACCACGAGACCGATGTCTTGTGGAGCAACGCGATGGACCTGCAGATGAAGCTGGTGATGGACGGTCGGGCGTTGACATATGTCTCTCCCGAGAAGTCGCATATGCCGAGCTGGGCGCAGTACAAAGACCAAATCTATGCGCTGACCCTCGATCCCACGGTCTTCGTCTACAATAAGCGCCTGCTGCCGCCGGCGCTTGTGCCCAAGACGCATGCCGACATCCTGAAACTGGTGACCGACCATCGCGATGCCTACCAGGGCAAGGTGACGACCTATGACGTCGCGACGACCGGCTCGGCCTATCTCACCGCGGTGTACGACAGCAAGCAATGGCCGCAGTATTGGGATCTGGTGAATGCGTTCGGCAAGATCGGCGCGCGCTATTACCAGTCGGCCGGCGCGATGGTCGAGATGGTTGCGGCGGGGCAATACGCCTTCGCTTATGACCTGCCCTATCCCTATGCGCAATTCCGCGAGATGACCGACCCGAATGTCGGGCATGTCTTCCCCAGCGACTATACGCTCAGCCTGTCGAGGGTGGTGCTGATCTCCAAAAACACCCCGCATCCCAATGCAGCCAAGCTGTTCCTCGACTATCTCCTGTCCAAGCGCGGGCAGCAGCTGATCGCCGACAAGGGCGCGCTGGTGGCGATCCGCTCGGACGTGACCGGGCCGAATTCCTTCACCGAAGTCGTCAAGCAGGCCGGTCCGAACTTCGTGCCCGCGAAGCTCGACCCCAGCCTCCTGGATTCGCTGCAGCCGCGTCCCCGGTTGGAATTCCTGCGCAAATGGAAGTCCGGCGCCAACGGGAGCTGAGATGTCTGCACTTGCACCCCGTTTCTCGCCGACACGGATCCTGGGCGTCGTCGCGCTGGCTGTGGTGGTGCTGGCCCCTACCGGGCTGATCCTCTACCAGAGCCTGCTCGATCAGCCCTTCTATGCCGTGGGGACACATTTCAGTCTCGAATCCTTCGGTTTCGTGATGGAGGATCCGGACTTCTGGTCGGCACTGCGCAATTCGCTGCTGCTCGGCGTGATCATGGTCGCGGTTGCGGTGCCGGTGGGCGCGATGCTCGCTTTCATCATGATGCGCACGGACCTGCCCGGGCGTAGCTGGATCGAGCCGATCCTATTGCTGCCTCTGTTCCTCTCGCCGCTCGTGCTGGCCTTCGGCTACATCGTCACCATCGGTCCGGTCGGGTTCATCAGCGGCGCCGTAAAGGCATATATCGGCTTCGTGCCGTGGAGCATCTATTCCTTCCTCGGCATGGCGCTGATCGCCGGCTTCACCCATGTGCCGCATGTCTATCTCTATGTCGCTTCGGCGTTGCGGCGGGTGAATCCCGACGTCGAGGAGGCGGCGCGCGTGGCTGGCGCCGGCATGTTGCGCACGGCGCTGTTCGTCAGCCTGCCGCTGGTACGGCCGGCTCTGGTCTACGCGGCGATGTTGATCTTCCTGCTCGGGCTGGAGCAGTTCGGCCTGCCGCTGATGCTCGGTGACCCTTCGGGCATCGGCGTGCTGACCACATATCTCTACAAGCTCACCAACATCCTCGGCACGCCCAGCTATAATTTCATGGCGGTCGTGGCCGTGGTGATCCTGGCGTCCACGCTGCCACTGGTGGTGCTGCAACGCTTCGTGCTGCGCAATGCGAGCCATTACGTCACGCTGCGCGGCAAAGGCGCTCGCGACATGACGATGCGCCTCGGCAAATGGCGCTGGCCGGCGCTGGCCATCATCCTGGTCTGGCTGGGGCTGACCGTGCTCGTACCGCTGGCCGGCATCATGATCCGGTCCGTCGTCAGCTCCTGGGGCGTCGGCGTGTCGCTGATCGATGTCCTGACCCTGCAGCATTTCCGCGACCTCGCCTCCTATCCGAACCTGATCGAGGCGATCCTGAACACGCTAGGCGTGGCGGTGATCGGCGGCTTTGCTTCCGTCGCGATCTATGCGGGGGTGGCGTTGCTGGCGCATCGCTGGGTCAGCGGGTGGACCGTGGTGTTGGATTACCTGGTGATGCTGCCGCGCGCGCTGCCCGGGCTGGTGGCGGGTCTTGCCTTCCTGTGGCTGTTCCTTTTCGTCAAGCCGATCGATCCGTTGCGCGGCACTATTTTGTCGATCTGGGTCGCCTATACCGTGGTCTGGCTGGCCTATGGCCTGCGGCTGATATCGAGCGCGCTCATGCAGATCGGCCCTGAACTGGAAGAGGCGGCTCGCGTAGCCGGCGCCGGGGCTGGGCGGGCGATCCGCGATGTGACGCTGCCGCTTGTCCGCACCGGGCTGATCGGCGCGTGGCTGCTGATCTTCCTTATTTTCGCGCGCGAATACTCGACCGGCGTCTATCTGCTGGGCCCGCACAGCGTCGTGATCGGCTCCATGATTGTCCAGCTCTGGTCGAAGGGCGCACTCGATCTGATCGCCGCGCTCTGCGTGGCCAATGTCGCCCTGATATTCCTCGGGCTCGCCGTCGCCTTCCATTTCAGGATCCGCCTGCATGATTAAGCTAAGTGCTACCGGCATCGAAAAGCAGATGGGCACATTGCCGGTGCTGAAGGGCATCTCCGTCTCGCTCAACGAGGGCGAGGTAGTGGCGCTGCTCGGCCATTCCGGCAGCGGCAAGACGACCCTGCTGCGGTCCTTCGCCGGCCTGGAGACGCCCGACAGCGGCACGATCGAGCTTGAGGGCAAGACCATCTTCGATGCGGCAAGGGGCATCAACCTGCCTCCGGAAAAGCGTGGCCTGGGATTCGTGTTCCAGTCCTATGCGCTATGGCCGCACCGTACGGTCGTCGAGAACGTCGGATATGGGCTGAAGCTGCGTGGCGTGCCGAAGGCGGAGATCGACAGCCGAACGAAGGACGTGCTCGGCCGGCTGGGGTTGGGCGCCCTCGGCGAACGTTATCCGCATCAATTGTCCGGCGGCCAACAGCAACGCGTGGCGCTCGCCCGTGCGCTGGCGTATCGGCCGCCCGTGCTGCTTCTGGACGAGCCGCTCTCGAATCTCGATGCCAAGTTGCGTGAGGAGGCGCGATCCTGGCTACGCGAACTGATCAAGCAGACGGGTCTCTCCGCGCTTTACGTCACGCACGACCAGGTGGAGGCCCTGGCGGTGTCCGATCGCATCCTGTTCCTCCACAATGGCGGCATCGAGCAGCATGGTACGCCGGAGGAGATGTACGAGCAGCCTAACACTGCGCTCTCGGCCGTTTTCATGGGCAGCAATAATCGCATCGACGGCACGATCCGCGTCGTCGACGGCAAGACGATGCTGATGGGCGAGGGGTGGAGCCTGCCTGGCCGCGCGATGAACCATATGTCCGACGGCGCGCCGGCCAGCGGCTATGTCCGCCTGGAGCGCACCCGGATCGGCACCACGGCCGGGGCCGGCACATTGACGCTGGATCTTGTCTCCACGCTCTATCTCGGCGAACGATTTGAATATCTGTTCGAGGGGCATGGCATGCGGCTGCGCGCATGGGGGCCGACACGGCTGCCGGCGACGCGCCAGGATATTTCGATCCTGCCCGAGGATCTCTGGCTGTTCGCACGGTGACCTGGTCACTACCGTATTGATTTAATTGGCGAGGCAAAAATGCACTTCATAGTCCTTCCCGGCGACGGCATCGGTCCCGAGATATCTGCGGCAACGGTCGATGTGCTCAAGACATTGGACAAGCATTTCAACCTGCAGATTTCCTACGAGGAGCACGAAGTCGGCCTTGCGTCCCTGAAGCGGATAGGGACGACGACACCGGATGCCGTCTTGGAGGCCGCGCGTAAGGCCGACGGCATTATCTTGGGACCGGTCTCGCATTCCGAATATCCATCGCGTGCCGAAGGCGGCATCAACATCTCGGCCGAATTCCGGGTCGTCTTCGATCTCTTCGCCAATGTGCGGCCAAGCCGCTCGCGCACGGGGCTGCCGCATTACGGCCGCACATCGATGGATCTCGTCATCGTCCGCGAGAACACCGAAGGCTTCTACTCCGACCGCAACATGCATTGGGGCATCGGCGAGTTCATGCCGTCGCCCGACATGGCCTTGTCGGTCCGGAAGATCACGGCGCATGGCTCCAATCGCATCGCGCGGGCGGCCTTCGAGCTCGCCCGCGGTCGACGCAAGAAGGTCACCGCGGTCCACAAGGCAAATGTGATCAAGGTTTCCGAGGCCTTGTTCCTGCGTGAGGTGCGCAAGGTCGCGCAGGAGTTTGCGGACGTGACCTATGAGGAGCAGCTGATCGACTCGATGGCGGCGCTACTCGTGCGTGATGCCCAGCGCTTCGACGTCGTCGTCACCACCAACATGTTCGGCGACATCCTGTCCGACGAGGCGTCGGAACTCTCTGGCAGTCTCGGCCTCGCCGGCGCCATCAACGCAAGCGACGTCCATTGCATGGCGCAGGCCCAGCACGGCTCCGCTCCGGACATCGCGGGCCAGGACCGTGCCAATCCCGTCTCGCTGATCCTGTCCGCCGGCATGCTGCTCGACTGGATCGCCCGCCGTCGCGATCTGCCGAACTATGCCAAGGCCGCTTCCGTCATCGACAAGGCCGTCGATACCCTCGTGACGGATCCGGCGCGTCGCACCCGCGATATCGGCGGTTCGTTGGGCACGAAGGCCTTCACCGCCGCGTTCATCGCCGAGATCGAGCGCCTGGCCAAGTAAACACATTTGGGGGAGAAGACGATGCTGCTGGGTGCGATAGCCGATGATCTGACCGGGGCGACCGACCTAGCCAATACCTTGGTGGGCGAGGGCATGCGCGTCGTCCAGGTCATCGGGGTACCCAATCCCGATCTGGCCGTGCCCGATGTCGATGCGATCGTCGTCGCGCTGAAAAGCCGAAGCATTCCCGCCGACGAGGCCGTGGCGCTGTCGCTGCAATCGCTGCAATGGCTGAAGAAGATCGGCACGCGGCAATTCTTCTTCAAATATTGCTCGACCTTCGATTCGACGGACAAGGGCAACATCGGCCCCGTCGCCGAGGCGCTGATGGCGGATCTGGGCGAGGAACTCTCGATTTTCTGCCCGGCGTTTCCGAAGAACGGACGGGCGATCTTCCAAGGCCACCTCTTCGTCGGCGACCGCCTGCTGTCGGAATCCGGCATGCAGAACCATCCGCTGAACCCGATGACCGATTCCGATCTGGTCCGTGTCCTCGGTCGGCAGGTCAAAGGCAAGGTGGCCCTCGTTCCTTACGCCGTCGTGCGGCAGGGCGCCGATGCCATTCGGACGGCCCTGGAGCGGCATCGGCTCGCCGGAGTCAATCATGTCGTCGTCGATGCGATCACGGATGAGGATCTGTTCGAGATCGGCCGTGCCGTGAGGGACCTCAAGCTGATCACGGGCGGCTCGGGTGTCGCGCTCGGCCTGCCCGAAAATTTCAGGCGTCAAGGATGCCTTACGCAGGACGACAAGACCAGCCAGGGTTTCCCCAAGGTCACGGGGCCGGCCGTCGTGCTCGCCGGATCATGCTCCCGTGCCACGCTCGGCCAGATCGTCCATTTCAAGGATAGACGGCCGACCTTCCACCTCGATGTCGCGAAGCTCGCGGAAGGCGACGACCAGGTGAGCGCGGCGACGCAATGGGCGCGGGAGCACCTCGGCAATGAGCCGATCCTGATCTATGCCAGCGGCTCGCCCGAGGAGGTTCAGGCGATCCAGCGGAAATACGGCCGCGAGACGGCTGGCGAGAAGATCGAAAAGGCCATGGGCGAGGTGGCGTCGGCGCTCTTCCGCATGGGCGCGCGCCGTTTCGTCGTCGCCGGTGGCGAGACCTCCGGCGCGGTCATGCAGGCGTTGGGCTTGAGCGCCCTGCAGATCGGCCCGGAGATCGATCCCGGCGTGCCCTGGACCTTCTCGACCGAAGGCGATCCCACCGCGCTCGCGCTCAAATCCGGCAATTTCGGTACCGAGGACTTCCTCCTGAAAGCGTTCGAGAAGTTGCCATGAACGAGAGCAAGGCGCGCGAGGAGCTGTGTCGGATCGGGCACAGCATGTTCGCCCGGGGGCTGACCTTCGGTAGTACTGGCAACATCAGCGTACGGCTCGACGATGGCTGGCTGATGACCCCGACCAACGTCTCGATGGGGGAACTCGATCCGGCCACATTGTCGCGCCTCGATGCCGATGGGCAGCTCATTTCGGGTGACAAGCCGACCAAGGAAAGCGTCCTGCACCGGGTGATGTATGAGGGGCGTCGGGATGCCGGGGCCGTCATCCATCTGCATTCGACGCATTCGGTCGCCGTATCGGTGCTGGCCGACATCGATCCGGAAGACGTGCTGCCGCCGATCACGGCCTATTACGTCATGCGGGTTGGCCGCCTGCCCCTGGTGCCCTATTTCCCGCCAGGCGACAGCAAGCTCGCCGAGGCCGTGCGGCCGCTGGTCGGCAAGCACCACGCCGTTCTGCTCGCCAATCATGGGCCGATCGTCGCCGGAACGTCCCTGTCTGCCGCCTCGGGCGCGATCGAGGAGCTGGAGGAGACGGCGAAATTGTTCCTGCTGCTCCATCCCCACAAGATCAAGCCGCTGACGCCGGAACAGGTGGATGAGCTGAGGAAGCGATTCGGATGAAACCTTGCCAGGGAAGTGTCATGCCACGCTTTAGCGCCCATCTGGGATACCTGTTCTCGGAACACCCCTTCGACCGCCGGTTTGCCGCAGCGAGGAGCGCAGGTTTCCAGGCGGTCGAGCATCCTGAGCCCTATGCCACTCCGGCGGCGGCGCTGCGCCGTCTGGTCGATCAGGAGGGGCTGACCTTCGTTCAATTCGCCTTACCGCCGGGCGATGCATCCAAGAAGGAGAAAGGCTACGCCGCCTGGCCCGGCCGGCAGCGGGAATTCCGCGACAGCGTCGAAATCGGTCTCGACTACGCCCAGGTATCGGGCGCCCGCTTCATCCAGGTTCATTCGGGCCTCGTGCCCACCGACCACCCCCCCGAGCTCGTCTGGGACGTCTATCTGGCCAATCTCTGCTGGGCGAGCGAGCGGGCGCGCCAGATCGGCGTCGGCGTGCTCATCGAGCCGATTGGGCCAGGAACCCTGGCGAACTACTTCATGAGCAGGACGCATCTCGCCATCGAGGCGATCCAAAGCGCGAACTGCCCAAATCTGAAGGTGCTCTTCGACATCTTCCACTCCCGATGGGCAGGCGAAGATCCGGCCGCCATCATTCGCGCACACGCTGCCAGCCTCGGCCATGTCCATGTCGCCGATTTCCCTGGGCGCCATGAACCCGGCACGGGAGAGACAAATTTCGAAAAGATATTCTCCGCACTCGCCGATATTTCGTGGACGGGATTCGTCGGTTGCGAATATGCGCCTACCTCGAAAACGGAAGAAAGTCTGGGGTGGATGCATAATCTGCCAACACACTGATTTTCGCGGCCATCGTCTCGTTGAAGATAGAAACAAACCAGGAACAATAGGCCTGCTGGAGCGTGATGAGATTAAGTTGAATCGCGGCGGCGATTAGCCGCGCGGCCGCCGCTCGAGATCGATGGTCGAGGCGAGGGCGCGCATTCCGCCGATGGCCGTGTCGCCGGCTGCTAGATCCATAGGCTGTTCATCGCCGATGCGCGCTCTTGGAAATCGCGCTCTCCCGCCAGCACAGGCGCGTGCTAGATTGGGCGACAAGAACAACAAAGTGACTTGGGGAGACTCCGTCCGATGAAAAATATTTCGAGACGTCATGCGCTGAGCCTCGCTGCCAGCGCTGGTACCGCCGCGATCATTGGCGCCCCGACGATCCTGCGCGCCGCGGCATATCCGTCGCATCCGATCACGCTGGTCAATCCCAACCCGCCATCCGGCTATGTCGACGCCATGTGCCGGGTGATGTCCGGACCGATGAGCAAGGCCTTCGGCCAGCCGGTGGTGGTGGTCAACATCCCCGGCGCCAGCGAGATGTTGGGCTTTGAGCAATATCTGCGGGATGCGGATGACGGCTATTTCCTCGTTGCCTGCGCCGCCACTTACATTCCGCTGAACATCCTGCTGCAGAAGGCAACGTTCAAACCCGAAGATTTCCAGATGGTCAACCTGTCGGCGCGCGATTACACGCTGATGGCATCTGGTCCCGATAGCAAGCTGAAGACCGCGGGTGATCTGGTCGCGGCGCTGAAAAAGAACCCGGCCAGCCTGTCGATCGGCGTCGTCCGCGTCTCGAGCGACAACGTCAATGTGGCGCTGTTTCTGCAATCGATCGGCGTCGATTACCAGAAGGCCCGCATCGTCACCTTCGAAAATGGTGGCAGCGTGCGACCGGCGGTGATGGGCAACGTCGTCGATTGCGGCTTCGTCGGCGGCGAGGGTTTCGAGCCGATAGCCGATCAGGTCACGCCATTGCTCACTTTCGACACAAAGCGTCACGCCCCCTTCACCGCCGTACCGACCGTCGGAGAGGCTGCGCTGGGCAAGCCCTTCGACCCGGTGGCCGGCTCGCTGCGCGGCTTCGCGGTCCAAGCAACGATGAAGACGCGGCATCCCGATGTCTACGCCAAGGTGTTGAGCACCATGGAGGCGGTCTACAAGGACCCCAAGGTGATCGCCGCGATGAAGTCGCAATCGCTGGCGCCGACCTGGTACGGACCGGATGATTCGCAGGATATCTACCTCAAGACCTGCGCCCAGATGGTGCAGTATGCCGGGCTGCTGAAGAAGGGCGCCTAAGCGCTGAGCGCCTTCTTCGTCACGATCTTGCCGTCCGGGGTCATGGCTTCGAGACCGCGCTTGGCGGAAATGGCGAGATGGGTGGAGCCCTGTGACGGTCGCGCTGCGCCGCTGCAGACCGCCAGCCCGTACGGGCTTCGCTCTCGAATTACCGTTCGCTACTATGGGAATGACCGCTTTCCGGAAGTCTAAAATCCACGGTTAGCCTCGCTCGCATCGGCAGTCTGAAGCGATAGCGTAATTTCTTTCGCAGTCGGTCCAACGACCTTGTGGGCAAAGCCGCCCCCAACGGAATGGCAAGCGTCCCGCCTCTGGCTTTGGCCTGAACGTCTTCGGGTATCCAACCGCGATACTGTTCGTTTCGGGAGCCTTTGCGCTTCACCGGACGGGGTAGCCTCAAGAACACCTGTAGCACCCTTCTGCAACAGTCGGGCGCTAATAACGTCTTGAAGATCAGTAACTTATTGGAAGGTCATGCACTTTAGGGAAAGTGGTGCCAGGGGCGGAATCCAATAACATGGCTATACCCTTGACTTGTTTGAGTTTTTATCTTCACGCATGTTGGCTCTACCAACAGAAATACCAACAAAACCAAGTTGTTTGGTGGTTTGATTCCCCATTTCTCGTATATTTGTTGGAATCGAGCAATTCTTAATAAGAATACGTTGGTACCTTATCTCATTTTCCCGATAAATGGAAGTGCGATAGCTCATCTGGGATTAGTAGATACAAGCAGGGATGTTTCGTTCCGGTAGCTGCATAAGGATCCCACGGTCTTCAACTCTTGCAGAGAGGCCCGGAATCCTTCGGTGCTCAATAGGCGACTACTCGGGGACCCAGCAGAAAGAGATACCGCGATCTGCCCCTTGGCCATATTGACCTTTTTCAAATGCGCTCGAAGGCGTCGTGGATGATGGGATTGCGGACGCCTGTCTTGGCCGCGCTCTGGAAGAAATGCTGCGGCAAGATGCCCCTCCGACAGTTTAGTGGCGGCTAACCGGCCATACGAGGAGCGGTTTGGGAAGTTTGGGGCAGGGAAGGGCGCATTTGGGCGTAGATAGTTGCGGGTCCAGGATATCGCCAATATCTCGGTTCAGGGCACATCTGTCGGTATCCCCACGGTGATGGCACCCAATCTCGGTGCTCTGGCGAATGCCTCCAATGCGGTAGGTTCCGCGGCGCAGCAGCCGAAGCCGTGGCCAATCGGTCGGGCAATCGGGCGACGCCGCAGGATTTGCCGTCGATCATCACCGTCGAGGTCATCGGCTATGGCGGTGGCGAGACGGGGCCTGGGCAGCCGCAGGAACGGCGGCACCAGCAGAACGCGCAAAGCGGCGTGGCGACAGGCGGCTATGACCGGACTGCTGCGGTGCAGATCCTTGGCGCGGGAATGCTCGCCCCCGCGGAGCGGAAATATCTGACGCAAGCGGAAAAATCCCGCATGCATCAAGACTGAGATGAGGGGTGGCATCGGGACGAGCGGGGGCGACGGAAGGCATGTCGGCTCTGATAGCCATGACCTGGGCGAATGCGTCGGCAATCCGCCACGTCATGTCATTGTCATGTAGTGCCGATAAACCTCCACTTTGGCATTTCGGCGGCAATCGGCTCGCTGGGACTTGGGGTAAGCAGCTCCGTCGCGCCAGACGAAGGCACAAGCATCTCGGGAACGCATATTCATGAGTGGACGCCGGATATCACCGCAGCAGTCACAAACGCGCGCCGGCGTGTCGCTTGCCGGGCGCCTGTCCCGCCTGGCTCGCACTGCCTTGCTGGGGTGCCTCGGCCTTTCGCCCCCGATCGGTGCTTCAGCAGCGACGGTGCCCGTGGCCGCGCCAAACCTCGATTATCGCCAGCCGGACGCGGTGCCCAGCTCCTGGCTGCGTTATGCCCAACTCGTCCAATATCGCTTCAAGGAACTGTTGGCCGCCGACAATGAGGTGGCCTACCGTTTTCATCTCTTCCTGGAGAACCGGACGGTCAATGCCGATGCGCCGCCCGACCAGCTGATCGTCAAGGTCTGGGTCGCCCATAACGGCAAGGTCCAGAAGATCGAGTTTCCCTCGCTGCATGATGCGCAGGCAGACAAGGATCTCCACGCTATTCTCGGGCGCGGCAACATCGGTGAGGCGCCGCCTGCCGACATGCTGCAGCCGATCCATCTCCGGCTTCAACTGCAGATGCCGAATTGAATCTTGTCCTAAGGACGTCAGGCGATGCCGGGGGCATCGCATCACCAGGGACATGCCATTATTGGCCTCGTCCCCCTGTCATGAGGTATTACTTGATTACCAAGGGGGGAATACGAGGAGTGGGTGTCATGACAGCATGGGTAGCAGGATTATTGTCCATGTCGCTTGTCTCACTGCCCGCCATGGCGCAGGAGCAGCAGTATCATAGCGCCCACGGCGTGACGCTGGGGTCCAACGCGCATACCGAGACGGGCGAAGCCTGTGTCGAGGTCGAGATCGGCGGCCAGAAGTCGACCGGGCTCGACTGCCTCAACCAGAAGCTTAAGCAAGCGACGGACAGCGTGCAGCCGGTCGGTAACATTCCGCCGGTGGATGCGTCTTCGCCGGCTGTGAAGGTCGGCGGCTTCAACGAGACGGCGATGCAGCAGCAATACGGCCAGAATTGGGGTAAGTCGGTCGTGCCCTTCCGGCCGGCGCCTCTCGTCTTTCATTAAGCGGAGAGACCCGAGCGTGACCAAGCGGATCGCCGAGGATCGGATGCCGGATGACTTTCGGCGATGCCGGCGATCCGCCACGCTGCTGGGTGCCGTCCTTAGCGGTCTCAGCCTTTGCGTTGCGGGCTCCGCCCTGGCCAAATCATCGGCAGCCTCGCCGGGACCGGTCGCTTTCGATATTCCGGCGCAGTCGCTGGCCACGGCCTTGGAGGCCTTCAGCAAGGCGACCGGCATCCAGATCCTCTACGACAGCAAGTTGGCTTCCGGCCGCCGGTCGATCGCCGTCAAAGGGCGTGTGATGCCACGCGCTGCCCTGGATACGCTGCTTTCGGGCACGGATATCCATACACAATATGCCGATGCCGGTGACGTCATCCTGGTATCCGCCGAAGCCCCGCCAGTAGCGATGTCCGTCAATGGTGATGACGTGCCAACGACGACCGGCACGGTGCTGGATCTGGGCACCCTGCATCTCGGCGAAGGGATGGAGATCGGCGGAACGGCCGACTACCATCAATACGGTGATTTCATACGGGCGGAGGTCGAGGAGGCGCTGCGCCGCGACGGCGGTACCCGGAGCGGCAGCTATAATGTCGGCCTTCAGCTTTGGCTGGGCGCCGGCGGATCAATCGAGCGCTCGCGCATTTTTCGCTCGACCGGCGACAGGCGGCGCGATGCCGCGATCATCCGTACGGTGCAGAACCTGACCATCAGCCAGCCGCCACCGGCCAACATGCCGGAGCCGGTCTCGATCGTCGTCTTCACCGCCCCGCCGAAGTAGTCGCCATGCTTCGCTTCGACCCGAGGATGGGGGGTGTCGGCCCCGACGCCGAAGACGACAACGCACCGCGACCGCCACGTCAGCTGGAGATGACGCATCTCATCGGCGTGGCGGTTGGCGTCTCTTTCCTGATGGTCGCCGGGGTCCGATGGCTGCATCGTTTGCCGCCCGCTACGGCATCGCATAGCGAGGATCAGACCGTTCAGGTGAGCCTGATCGCGACGCCGACCCCGGCATCGGCTCCAGCGCCGCAATCGGCGCCGCAGCGGGCGGCAGCACCCCAGCCGGTACAGACGGTGTCGCGGATCGAGCCGGCCCTGGCCGCGGCCAAGCCTAGCGCCGCACGGCCGACAGTGCCCCATCTTATCGATGCAGCTTTGCCGCATACCGTCGGCGCGCCGCCATCGGCTGCGCTGGACGCCTCCGACTACCAGAAGATCCTGTTCGACCACCTTCAGCAATATCGGCAGCATGTCGATGGCGCGGAGGGGACGACGCAACTTTTGTTAACCGTCAGGCGAGATGGTAAAGTATTGGGGATCTGGGTCAAATCCAGCTCCGGCCAACCAATCCTGGACCGCGCCGCGATCGAGACGGTGCGGCGCGCCCAGCCATTGCCGCCCATTCCGGCTATCTTGCCGGACACGATCAACCTGGTCATCAGCGTCGCGCCTTAGCATGTTGCCCATTCATCTGCGCCGTCGGCGTTGCCGCGGCCGTTGCGCCATTGGGCCTTCGGCACCGCATTGCTGTGCCTTTCGGCTTGTGGGCAGACGGCACCGTCAGGCGTTGAGGCCACGCCGCCCACGGCGCCGTCACAGGCGCTGGCGACGATCGACACGGCCGGTCCGAACATCGAACTGGCCAGCACCGGGTTCTTCGTCGACGGTAATGGTCATGTGCTGACGGCAGGCCACGCCGTGAATGGCTGCACGAACATCTACGTCGAAAAGGAAAACCGGACCGTCCGCGCCACTTTCGTCGCGCGTTCGGATACGGCCGATCTTGCTCTCATCAAGATCGGCGAGACGCTTGGTCTGCCGGCGGTTTTCGCGCGCAGCGACGAGGTTGGCGAAAAGGACATGGTGTTCGCGGCGAACTATGCGACCCTGGGCGACATCCTGGCCCATGGCGGTGCCTTGTCGAATGCCGTGGTCGCCGATAGCGGCAGCGAGCCGGGCGAGACCGATATCACACTGGTATCGGATGCGACCTATGGCGCCAGTGGTGCGCCCGTGTTGAGCTCGCGCGGGCTCGTGATCGGCGTCGTGACGCGCCGGGGTGCCGAGGATCGTGTTTATGCGGTGAAATCGGATGTCGCCAAGGCCTTCCTGGCCGCCCATAACATCGCCTTCGAGGCGGTGGACGAGCCGCAACTGGGCGCGTTGCAGGATCGGGCGGCACGGGCACGGACGGTTTCGGCCCATGTTTTATGCTTCAAGGGGCACCACCGCCCACCCTGACGGCCGTCGACCGCTCGGTGCGGTCTCCCCATCGCGAAGATGTCATCAATGAGTCGCGAAGACTCAACATTGCCGGTTGATATAGGGTCGCCGCCTTCGTGAGAACTGTCGCGTGGGCCCCATTTTCGATAGCTCGCCCGTTTGCCGTCGTGACAAGTGGCACCGCCTTACTGCAACTCCTGCTGGTCCGCTACGACGATCTGAAGCGGCGTTTGACGCGCCGTCTGGGATCGGCGGAACTGGCCGGCGATGCGCTGCAGGACACGTTCATCCGGCTGGAACGTTCTCCACAGATCGGTCCGGTCCGCAATCCTCAGGCCTATCTGGCCAGGATGGCGCTGAACATCGCCGCCAATCACCGTGTTGCCGAGGCCCGGCGCCTGACCGTGTCGGAGACCGAGGCCCTGCTCGACATCGTCGATGACGCGCCGGACCCGGCGCGGGCCGCGGAAGCCAAATCCGATATCGACGCACTCAAGCGCGCCTTGGCGGAGCTGCCGCCGCGCCGGCGCGACATCTTCATGGCCGCTTGGGTGGAGGAGATCTCGCATGCCGAGATCGCCGAGCGTTATGACGTCACGGTGAGGACGATCCAGATCGAATTGAAGCATGCGCTGGAGCATTGCAGCCTGCGGCTTGGCAGGAGCACACCAAAAAAATTCGCAACTCGGCCCCGCCGATTGTCTTCCGATTAGAATGTTCGCATCGCCAATGGGCCATCCTCCTTTGGCGGTGCCGCAAGAACCATGGGGCCATGAACGGACACGACGACAAGCATGACCAACTCGACCCGGTGAGCAGCCAGGCCCTGGAATGGGTTATTCAGCTGACCTCCGGCGCCGCGACCACGGCCGATGCCGAGGCGTTGCAGCGTTGGTGCGCCCAAAGTCCGGATCATAAGACGGCCTTTACCGAGGCCGTCGGCCTGTTTCGCGCGGCACGTATTGCCGGACGCGAGTTGGCCGAACAAGGAGCGGCCGGGCAGGCATCATCAAACGTTGTGCGCCTGCGGCTGCCCGCGTCCCGCCAATTCGATTTCCGCAGCGTGGCAATGAACCGGCGCGGATTTCTTGGCGGCGGCGTTGCCGCCGCGGCTGCCGGCATCGCCTATGCGGTCGTGGAGCCGCCCTTGGGCCTATGGCCGTCCTTGGCCGAACTCCAGGCCGATTACCGAACTGGGACCGGGCAGCAACGTGGGGTGAGCCTGGCCGATGGCGTCTCGGTCGAAATGAACACCCGGACCAGCCTTGCCCTGCGCATGACGGGGGGGATCAATCTCATCGCCGGTGAAACCGAGGTCGATGTGGCACACAGCCCCAAGATACCTTTCACCGTCACGGCATCGGACGGGCAGGTCGAGGCGCGCCAGGCGCGTTTCAATATCCGCCGCGATGATAGTGGCGTTTGCGTCACCTGCATCGACGGCGCCGTCGAGGTGCAGCAGGACGGCCGCTCGGTCGGCCTACAGCCGGCGCAGCAGGTTGCCTATGGCCCCGGCGGGCTGGGCGCCCCCGTCACGGTCGATCCCGATGTCGTGACCGCATGGCGCCAGGGGCTGCTCATCCTGCATGACGAGCCCCTGGCCCAGGTGATCGACGAGGTGAACCGCTATCGGCCCGGACGCATCATCCTGGCCAATGGCGCGCTCGAGAAACGCCGCGTCAACGGCGTATTCCATCTCGACCGGCTCGATGGGGTCATCGACGAGGTTCGGCAGCTCGGCGCCACGGTCACGGCGCTGCCAGGCGGCATCATACTGCTGAGCTGACACAAAACTTTAACGACAAAAAATTTCGCAACCGCACACCGGCGGCTGTCTCGGGA
>DATJJW010000235.1:0-9423 GCA_035491935.1 Allostellaceae bacterium
ACAGATCATGAAAAACGCTATTCTGGTGACGCACGGTGATGATCCTTTTCGTGTCCGCAAGACGCGCCAACGTCGGAACACGAAGTAGAATCAACACCGTGCAACTATGCCAGAAAATTTAAACCGGACACCAGTGGGTCAAGCCCGGCCATGACGGTAGTGAGAGGACGCTGCGCCTACCTCAGGCGACAGTAGCCGCCTCGCGTTGGCGCGAGGCGGCGAGCTTCACCGCATCGATGATCTCGGGATAGGCCGAGCAACGGCAGAGATTGCCGCAGAGATAGTGGCGGATATCCTCCTCCGACGGGTCCGGATTCTCCTTCAGGAGCTCGCGCACCATCATGATGAAGCCCGGGGTGCAGAAACCGCATTGGAAGGCGCCGGCATCGATGAAGGCCTGTTGCACCGGATCGAGCTGTGAGCCGGAGGAAATGCCCTCGACCGTCTCGATCTCGGTACCGTCGGCGAACCAGGCGAGGTAGAGGCAGGAGGAGATCGCCTTCTTGTCGACCAGCACCGTGCAGCAGCCGCACAGGCCCTGGCCGCAGCTCTCGCGCGCCCCGCGCAGGCTGAAGCGCTGGGTCAGCACGTCGATCAGCGTATCGCCGGCCTGGATGTCGGCGCTGACCGGATAGCCGTTCAGCTTGAACTGGATCGTGCGTTTCTGGCTCGTCGGTTTCTGGCTCATGGTCACTCCTCGACCTCCGGCAGCCCCTGGGCGCGGCACCAGGCGCGGTAGACCTTCTCCGGCGTGATCGGCGTGTCCGGGATATGCACGCCGATCGCATCCGCGATGGCATTGCCGATCGCCGGCGACAGCGCGATCGAGGTCGCCTCGCCGGCGCCCTTGGCGCCGAACGGGCCGTCCTTCTGCCGCGACTCGGTATACTCGTTGATGTATTCCTCCGGCATGTCGAGCAGGCTCGGGATCTTGTAGTCGGCCAGCGAGCCATTGGTCAGCTGGCCATCGTTGAACACCATGTTCTCAGTGATGGTGAACCCCATCTGCATGATGCCCGCGCCCGAGAGCTGCATGGTCGCCATCTTCGGATTGATGGCGACGCCGATATCCGCGACGTTGACCAGCTTCTTGATGGTGAAATGGCCCGTCTCGGTGTCGACCTCGACTTCGGCGCCGGCGCCACCCACGCCCCAGAACGGCGTCACCTTGGTCGATTTGCCTGTCTCCGGGTCCGGCTTCTCGTAATTCGGGATGAAACTGCCGGTGCCGATGATATTGCCGGCCTGCATGCCGTATTTGCGCTTGAACAGCTCCGGCAGCGGGATGTTGTGCCCGTCCGGCAAACCCAGGGCCCGACCGAACTCGGCGATCTTGCGGTTGGCGTCCTCGGCCGCCAGCCGCACCGCCGTGCCCATGTGGAAGGTCGAGCGCGAGCCCAGCGTGCCCATGTCGTAGGGCGTGACGTCGGTATCGGAATGGATGACCTGGATCGAGGTGGCGTCGATATTCAGCACCTCGGCCGCGATCTGCGCCATCACCGTATCGGAGCCCTGCCCCATGTCGACGGTGCCGATATAGAGGTTGCAGCTGCCATCGGCGAAGAAATTGACCACCGCAACCGAGGTGGTCGGCGCGGTGATGCCCTTGAAGCCGATGGCGATGCCGCGCCCGCGCCGGATCCGGCCGGTGCCGCGATCAAGCGGCCTATCCCAATCGAGCCGCGCCGCCAGCCGGTCGATCACCTGGTCGAGCGCCGCATCGGTGAGCAGCGTGCCCGAGGGGTGCGGCCGGCCGTTGCGCAGCAGGTTCAGGCGCCGGAATGCGATAGGATCGATGCCCATCGCCTTGGCGATCATGTCGGTATGGCACTCATAGGCCCAGGCGGTCTGCGGCGCGCCGAAGCCGCGCAAGGCACCGGCCGGCGGCCGGTTGGTATAGACCGCGTATGAATCGACCCAGACGTTGTCGATGTCGTAGGGACCGGCCGAGGTCAGCCCCGCCTTCTGCGTCACGCGCGGGCCGATATCGGCATAGGCGCCGCCATTCCACACCACCCTGCATTTACGCGCGATGACCTTGCCTTGGCTGGTCACGCCGCTCTTGATCGTGAAGGTGCAGGCGTGGCGCGTGATCATGAAGAATTGCTCCTCCATGGTCAGCGAGATCTTGACCGGGCGCTGCACCAGCAGCGAGAGCGCGGTCGTCAGCGCCTCCAGCTTGATATAGAGCTTGCCGCCGAAGCCGCCGCCCAGGAACGGTGCGCGCACGCGCACCCGGTTCTCCGGCCAGCCCAGGAGCCGCGCGATCTCGATGCGCACGAAGGACGGCCCCTGCGAAGCGGTGTGCAGGGTCGCCCGCCCATCGACGACATCGGCCACCGTGACGAAGGGCTCCATCGGCGTGTGCATGCATTGCTGCGCCTGGAAGGTGTGCTCGAAGATGTGGTCGGCCTCTTCGAAGCCTTTGTCGACGTCGCCATGGCGCAGCTTGTAGTCGAGCGCGACATTGGTGCCGGCCCGGCCCTTCAGATGCTTCAGATCCGGGAAGGTCGCGGCCGGCTTCAGTTCGTCATGGACGAAGACCTTGGACGACATGGCGTCGTTCTCGTCATAGACCGCGGGCAACGGCTCGTATTCGGCGGTGATGAGCGCCATCGCCTCCTCGGCGACACGGCGATCCTCCGCCAGGACGACGGCGACCGGCTCGCCGGCGAAGCGCACCTTGCCGTCGGCCAGGACCGGCTGGTCGTGGAAGGCCGGGCCGTAATAGGGATGCGGGATGACGGTGCGGATGTCCTCGATGGTCACGACCCGGAATACGCCCGGCACCGCGCGCGCCGCCTCGACATCGATATGCTTGATGAGGCCGTGGGGCACGGTGCTGCGGAAGATCTTGCCATAGAGCATGTTCGGCAGGCGCAGGTGATGGGTGTATTCCGCCCGCCCCGTGACCTTGTCGCGCGCTTCCAGCCGCGCGATCGAATTGCCGATATTGCCGGCCGCGATTGAGGTCTCCATCGCTCAGTCCCCGATCAATGCGTTGGCGATCAAAGCCTTGACCGCGCGGGCCAGATGCACGCGCAGCAGCTGTTTCTTGTATCCGGCCGATCCCCGGCTATCGCTTTCGATATGGACCTCGTCCACCGCCGCGGCCCCGGCCCGCGCCAGCACGGCATCATCGATCTCGGCACCGCGCAGCACGTCCTCGGCATCGCTCAGGCGTTGCTGGCAGTCGATGCAGGCGCTTAATACCAGGCGCAGGTCTTCGATCCGACGGCCGTCGACCTTGGCCGAAAGCGAGATGCCGAGTGCCGGCCAGTCATGGGCGGCACGGGTCGTGATCTTGACGTAAGCGGAACGCCAGCCGGGCTTCACCGGCACGCGGATCTCGGCGATGAGCTCGTCCGCTTCGAGCGTGGTCTCGTAATAACCCGCGAACAGCTCGCCGACCGGGATGTCGCGCGTGCCGTTGGGGCCGATGATCGAGACCTCGGCATCGAGCGCGGTCCAGACCGGCGGCAGGTCCAGATGCGGGTCGCCATGGGCAAGGTTGCCGCCAACGGTCGCGACATTGCGCACCCGGGCATTGGCGAGCGTCTTCATCGTCTGCGGGATGACCGGCAACAACCGCCGGATGTCCGGCGCGTGTTCAAGCTCGGCAAAAGTCGTCAACGCGCCGATGCGGAAATGCGAACCGTCGGCGGCGAGATTGAAGCCCACGAAGTTCCGCCCGACGCCGCGCAGCGCCACCAGCCGGTCGGGGGTGAAGAGCTGAGCCTTCATCATCAGCATGAGAGCGGTGCCGCCGCCCATCGGCCGCACGATCGCGTCCGTATCCTTCAGCTGATCGAACGCCTCTTCCAAGGATCGAGGCTCATGGATTTCCAAACTGGCCATCGGTTTGCCACCGTTTTTGCCCTGAACACGAAGGCCCGGCGCCTGCCCCCTGTCATACAGGCTGACCATCGCCGGTAGAAGCATCGTAGTCACAAATCCGAATTAATGAGTAGACTAATTATTGTGCTTATGATTATTTTTTGTGGGACAGGCGATCAACGATGAAGCCAAGCCAGGCCGCCGAAGATCGTCATGAAACTCAGTGCTGAGGGAGTGGGGACGATGGCGAACAAGGACTTGCGCGACTGGCTTGCAGCAGTCGAAGCCATCGGCGAGTTGCAGACCATCCATGGCGCCGAACCCAAGGAGGAGATCGGCGGCATCGTCGACCTCTATCAGCGCAAGATGGGCAACCCGGCCGTCCTGTTCGACAGCGTTCCGGGATATCAGAAGGGCCATCGGGTGCTGGCCAACATCCTGACCTCGGTGAAGCGCATCAATGTGGCGCTGGGCCTGCCGGTCGACGGCACCGAGATGGATCTGGTGCAGTGGTGGCGCACATATATGCGCGACGCGCCGATGAAGCCGGTCAAGGAGATCAATGGCGGGCCGATCAACGAGAACGTCTTCACCGGCGGCGAGGTCAACATCCAGAAGATCCCGACCCCGGTCTGGCACGAGCACGATGGCGGCCCGTTCATCGGCACCGCCTGCCTGGTCGTGGTCAAGGACCCGGATTCCGACTGGATCAACTACGGTGCCTATCGCGTTCAGGTGCACGGGCCCAATGTCGCGACGGTGATGATCTCGCCCGGCAAGCATGGCCGCATCCTGATGAAGAAGTACCATGACCGTGGCCAGCCCTGCCCGATCGCGGTCGTCGTCGGCGTGCATCCGGCGATGTTCATGCTCTCCGGCCTCGAAATCCCCTATGGCAAGAGTGAGTTCGAAGCGGCCGGCGGCATCTTCGGCGAATCGGTCGAGACGATCCGCATGCCGAAGACCGGCCTGCCGGTACCGGCGCGTGCCGAAATCGCCTTCGAGGGCTTCATCCATCCGGGCGACACGGTGCTGGAAGGTCCGCTCGGCGAATGGACCGGCTATTATTCCGGCGACAGCCGTCCGGAGCCGGCGATCCGCATCGAGACGCTGATGCATCGCAACGACCCGATCCTGCTGGGCGCCATCCCGGCCGTGCCGCCCAACGACAACACCTATTATCTCGGCACTTATCGCTGCGGCGCGATCTGGAACCAGCTGGAGGCGGCCGGCATCCCCGAGGTCAAGGGCGTGTGGGCGCATGAGGCGGGCGGCAGCCGCTTCTGGACCACGGTCTCGATCAAGCAGCTCTATGGCGGCCATGCCAAGCAGGCCGGCATGGTCGCGGCCCATTGCCTGGCAGGCGCCTACTGCAACCGCTGGACCGTGGTGGTCGACGACGATATCGATCCGACCAATTTCGATGAGGTGATGTGGGCGATCTGCAGCCGCGTCGACACGCGCGAAGACATCGACATCATCGAGGGCGGCTGGAGTTCGGCGCTCGACCCGATGTGCTATGATGGCGATACCGACCGCCGCAACGGCCGCATCATCGTCAATGCCTGCCGTCCGTTCAACCGCCGCGAGACCTTTCCGCGTATCGCCCGCTCCAGCAAAGAGCTCGACGCGCGCATCAAGGCAAAATGGGCTCATATCTTGCCCAACAGCTAAGCCTAAACACTTAGAACAAAACGCTTTCCTTCAGGCCGGCCGCCTTACCCAGCGGCCGGCCTCGTCATTTTGGCATCTGGGCACTTGAAATTTGTCGTTCATTTATGTACATTTCGTACATAAAATAAAATCTCAGGGACGGCAGTCATGAGCTTCACCGATCGGGAATTCCGCAACGCGCTGGGCCGCTTCGCGACCGGTGTCACCTTGGTGACGGCCGAGGTCGAGGGACAATTGCTCGGCGCCACGGTCAGCTCGTTCAATTCGGTCTCGCTCTCGCCGCCCCTCATCCTGTTCAGCCTGAGCCGCACGGCCAAGGGCTTCCCGCTCTGGCGCCAGGCGACGCATTTCGGCGTTACGGTGCTGGGCCACGACCAGCATGATCTTTCCGACCGCTTCGCCCGTGGCGGCGTCGATAAATGGGCCGGCATCGTGCCCAAACGCGGCATCGCCGGCGTCCCCCTGATCGAGGGCGGCATCGCCTGCTTCGAATGCGTTACCCATGCCTTCCATGATGGCGGTGATCACGAGATCGTCATCGGCCGGGTGCTGGATTTCTCGGTCGGCGACGCCGACCCGCTGCTGTTCCATGGCGGCCGTTACCGCCATCTGCGTGAGCTGGAAACCACCCTATTAGGCGGAGGATAGAGCCATGACGGCCTCAGCCCTTTTGCCCACCCTGCCGCCGATGCCGGCGCAGCGTCGCGATCGCCTCCTCGGAATTGCGCACCAGGCTGCGCGACACCTGTCGAGCGATCTCCAGATGGACCGGATCGATGCCCTCGAACAGCAGATTGTTGATCTCCCGCACCAAGGGCGCCACTTGCGCGATGTGCCGCTCGCCTTCCTCGGACAGCGAAACCAGCACGCTGCGCCGGTCCGCACCGTTCGGCGCCTTGACCAGCAGCCCCATGCGCTCGAGCCGACCGACATCGGTGGTGACGTGGGTGGATGCCAGCGCCACGTGATCGGCCAACGCCTTGATGGTGACGCCATCCTGGCCCTGGCAATAGGCCACGCCCATCAGCACCGCGAACTGGCCCTGCGTCAGCGCCATCTCCTTGCTGAAGGCGTCGCGGCAGGCGAGCAGCCGGCTCGTGCATTGGATGAGGGCATAGATGCTCTCGCGAAACAGCGTATCCGAGCCGCCTTTCAGATAGTCGCCGCGCGAGATGGTCAAAGGCGGCCGATATGTGCCCGGCCTGTGCTCGCTGGTCATGAATCCTCGCCTGATATCCGACAGCGCTCCCCTATAGCGCGAAGCTGTAGACGCGGGAAGATCGGCGGCGGCGACGGGCCTCCGCCCGATATCTGAACTGGTCCGGCATCCACCCCGATTGACCACTCCATAATATATACATACCGTACATAATTGGTTCGCTGTTCCGTCAAGAATCATCGGCGGGCCTTCGAACCGGGAGGAGACTGAAATGAGCGTTCACAAGATCGCCCGATCCGCCGAGCCTACCGATGCCGGCA
This sequence comes from Allostellaceae bacterium, assembly GCA_035491935.1. Lineage (GTDB taxonomy): Bacteria > Pseudomonadota > Alphaproteobacteria > ATCC43930 > CGMCC-115725 > DATJJW01. The sequence goes on from DATJJW010000235.1 coordinate 6,991, forward strand.
TCCGCACCGGCGCCCAATTCCTCGCCGATCTCAGCGCGTCCAAGCGCACGATCTTCGTCGCAGGCGAGAAGGTCAGCGATCCGACCAAGCATCCGGCCTTTCGCAACGCCGCGCGCACCCTGGCCCGGCTCTTCGACTATGCCGCCGATCCCGCCAATCGCGAGGCCATGACCTTCACCTCGCCGGATACCGGCCGGCCGGTCTGGCGCTGCTGGCAGATTCCGCAGAACCATGCCGATCTGCGCGCCAAGCGCATCGCGGCCGAGGGCTGGGCCGAGCAGAGCTTCGGCCTGATGGGCCGCACGCCCGACCATGTCGCCAATTTCTTCGCCGGATACGCCGCCAAGCCCGACTTCTTCGACAAGGACAGGGGCTTCGACCGCAACATCCTCGATTTCTACCGCTACGCCCGCGACAACCACCGCTACATCGCCTATGCGATCGTGCCGCCGCAGATCGACCGTTCGAAGCCGGCACATCAGCAAGCGGACCCGACGCTCTATGCCGGCGTGGTCAAGGAGACCGACAGCGGCATCGTCATCCGCGGCGGCCAGCAGCTCGCGACCGGCGCCGTCTTCGCCGACTATGTGCAGGTCAGCTGCATCCATCCGCTGAAGGAAGGCGACGAGGCCTATGCCTTCAACGTCGTGATCCCGGTCGACGCTCCTGGCGTGCGCCTCATCGCGCGCCGCGCCTTCCCGCTGCAGGCGACCAGCGCCGAGGATTATCCGCTGACCAGCCGCTTCGACGAGACCGACAGCTTCGTCGTACTCGACGACGTGCATGTGCCCTGGAAGCACGTCTTCATCTATCGCGACACCCAGCGCTGCTTCACCCAGTGGTGGCAGACGCCCTCACATCTCTATGGCAACCACCAGGCCCAGGCGCGCTATGCCACCAAGCTGCGCTTCCTGATGGGCCTGGCCAAGCGCATGAACGAGGCGACCGGCAACGACAAGGTGCCGCCGGTAATGGTCGAGATGGGCGAACTGGCGGCCTATGCCTCGATCGTCGAGCACATGCTGCATGCCCAGGAGGTCGACGCCACCATCGACAAGGATGGCACACTATGGCCGTCCAAGACCGCGCTCTATGCGGTGATGGCGCTGCAGTCGCAGATCAACCCGCACATGATCGACATCGTACGCGAGCTGACCGGCGCCGGCATGATCACCCTGCCCTCCTCGGCCAAGGATTTCGACAATCCGGAATCCGCCCCCGATGTCGAACGCTACTTCGTCTCCAGCGAGATGGGGGCGCGCGACCGGGTCCGGCTGATGCGGCTCGCCTGGGACTTCATCGGCACCGAATTCGCCAACCGCCACCAACAATATGAAAAGTTCTACGGTGGCGCCGCATACCTCGTGAAGACCAATATGTTCCGCAACTACGACTTCGCGCGCGCCGGCCGGATGGTCGACGACGCGCTGGGATTGCCGCCGATCGAGGATTAACCGGTATCGGGTCCGTCGAGGCGCAGGGAGGCGCGCCCCGACGGCAGCCCGCAGAATGATGACAAGAAAAATCGAACGCTTTCGACGCAAGAACAGAAAGCCATAACAAGGGGAAACACCCATGTCGGTATCCAACAACAGCTTCACCGTAGCACCGGCCACTGCCGTGGCCTCTCCCCGACGCTGGCTGATCGCCGGGATCATGTTCCTGGCGGTGATATCCGCCTTCTTCGACCGCATCAGCGTCGCGGTGCTGTTCACCAATACCGACTTCCAAACCGCCATGGGCACGGGTTTCAACCCGACCCTGCTCGGCCTGCTGATGACCGCCTTCGTCTTCGCCTATGGCGTCTCCGGGGTGCTGGTGAGCTTCGTCGGCGATCTTTATGGGCTACGCCGTTCGCTGGCGATCGGCACGGCATTCTGGGGCGTGCTGATGGCGGCCATGGGCATGGCCGGGTCCTTCCTCGCCATGCTGTCCCTGCGCATCGGCCTCGGCATCGCCGAGGGTCCGCAATTCTCGATCATCAATTCAGTGGTCAAGCGCTGGTTTCCGCAGCGCGAGCAGGCGCGGGCCAATTCGATCTGGATGATCGGCAGCCCGCTGGGTTCCGCGATCGGCTTCCCGCTGATGATCTTCCTGGTCAGCCATTTCGGCTGGCGCTCTGCCTTCTACGCCCTGGCCGCCCTGAACCTCGTCATCGTACTGCCGCTGGTGCTGGGCTTCCTGCGCGACCGGCCGGAACAGGCCGCCGCGCCCGCCCCGGTCGGCACCGCCGAGCGCGAGCCTTTCATGTCGCAGGTGGCTCTCTTCTGCCGCGACTGGCGCTTCTGGATGCTGGTCATCTTCAACTCGGCGGCCCTCATCTACCTATGGGGCCTGAATAGCTGGCTGCCCAGCTACCTGGTCAAGGTGCGGGGCTTCGATCCGCGCCAGACCAGCTTCTACTCCTTCCTGCCCTTCTTCATGATGTTCCTG
>DATJJW010000236.1:0-5515 GCA_035491935.1 Allostellaceae bacterium
TGTCGATCCGCTGTTCGATACGGATAATGTCCGCCGGCTATCCAGCAAATTCGGCGCTGTGGACGTCACCCTGGTCTCGACATCCGGCGCACCGTTGGCGAGCCTGTCCCACGGCAAGCCCGGACGCTTCGGCTTCCTGCCCAATCCGGTCGACGCCTCGATCGAAAGCGGCCGCAACCATGAGCGCGCGAACCTGCCGCATACGCTCTTCTATGTCTGCGGCACGGGCGCCATGACCCGCAACATCCTGGGTCAGGACCAGGTCATGGACAGCTTCCTGACCGAACTGGATCGGCGTCTGCCGACCCTCAACTCGCTCTATGGCGGCTGCATGGGCCGTCCCTACCTCACCGGTGCGGCTTATCAGGCCGCCCTCGAATCGGCGGCGATCGGCCTCAATATCAGCCGGCGCAACGACGTGCCGCTCTATAGCTCCGACCGCGTCGCCCATATGATCGGCAACGGCCAGGTCCTGGCCATCGAGCGCGCAACCGGCTACGGCACGCTGTTTGGGGAGGATGAGCTACTGTTCTTCTCCTCACATGACGAGTTGATAGGAAAGCTGGCGGCACTCCACGCCGACGACGCCCAGCGCCGGAAACTCGCGGCCAACGGCTATCGCCGCTACTATGACCTCTTCAACGAACGCCGGGTTGCACGCTACCTGGTCGACGCGGCCTTCGGCCGGGTCGAACCGGCGGATTATGAGTGGCCGACACTGATCTAGGTAGCACCTTCGCCTCTTTGTCGCCACAATCCATGCAACCCTTTTCGGGGCCGTGAAATTTCTCCTTCTGCAGGTGGCATGGAGGGAGAGGTAAAATATGGCAACGACTGAGACGAGTCCGGCAGAGCAGACTCACGACTTCCACCTGCTGATCGACGGCGATCCGCGTGACATCGCCTTCAGCACCCTGCGCGAGGCGGAGAACGCGGTGAGCGGGCTGGTGCGCCCCGGCCGCACCATCGCCATCGTCGACGGCCGTACCAAGCGGGTCGTGCGCCGCTTCGAGCAATAGCCAATCCAGCCATAAGGAACCATTAGCACCATCCGAGCATGGGTCTTTGAAGACTCACATGAAGGAGGGACCGCCATGGCACGTGGCGACAAATCGAAATACACCGACAAGCAGGAGCGCAAGGCCGACCACATCGCCGAAAGCTACGAAAGCCGCGGCGTATCCGAGGGTGAGGCCGAGCGCCGGGCCTGGGCCACCGTCAACAAGGAGAGCGGCGGCGGCAACAAGAGCGGCTCGGGCCGCGGCAAGGCCGATACGCACCAGGCCTCCCACCGCGGCGGCCGCATCGGCGGCGCCGCCTCGTCCAAGCGCAGTGCCGCCGATCGCTCGGCCTCCGCCAAGAAAGCGGCGGCCACCCGCAAGCGCAACGCCGAAACCATGCACTGATCGCCGGGGCATTGATCATCGGCGACCTCCGGGATTGGCCCCGGCGATAAGGAGGTCAGCGGCGGTTGTTGTCCGGTTTCGGCCCGTCGCCGATGCCGATCGCCGCCAGCCCCCGCGAGAGGAAGTTGCCGATGGCGTCGCCGACATCCGGGCCAGAGGAGCCCTGCGCCGGATTGTTGCTGGCGACCGCCGGATTCGGCGGCGGTGGCGCAGCCAGGCCCGGCAGCGGGTTGGGCGGCACGTCCTTCAGCGCCTCCATCATGAAGGCATGCCAGGCTTGGGCCGGCATGATGCCGCCGGTGGCGCGGCGCATCGGGCTGTTGTCGTCATTACCGAACCAGACGCCGGTCACCAGGTCGGGCGTGTAGCCCTCGAACCAGGCATCGCGGAAATCGGAGGTGGTGCCGGTCTTGCCGGCGGCCGGCCGGCCGATCGCTGCAGCCTTGCCGGTACCATGGGCGATGACGCCGGCCAGAAGGCGGTTCATCTCCGCCACGATGTTGGGCGCGACCAGCCTGCCCGGACCACCGCCGGTACGCCGGTAGAGCACCTTGCCCTGGGCATCCTTGACCTCGACAATACCATAGGGCCAGACGCCATAGCCGCCATTGGCCATCACCGCATAGGCGGAGGTCAGGTCGAGCATCGACACCTCGCCGGTGCCGAGCGCGATGCTGAGATTCCTGGGCAGATCGCTGGTGATGCCGAGGCGATGGGCGGTGTCGACGACATTGGCGACGCCGACCCTCTGCGCCACTTCGACCGCCACCGTGTTGAGCGACTGGGCCACAGCTTCGCCCATGGTGACATTGCCGAGAAAGCCCGGTTCGTAGTCGTGCACATGCCAATTGCCGATACTGATCGGCCCGTCGAAGAAGGTGTCGCTCGGATGCATGCCGGCTTCGAGCGCGGTCAGGTAGACGAACAGCTTGAAGGAAGATCCCGGCTGGCGCTCCGCCTGGGTCACGCGGTTGAATTGACTGGTGGCGTAGTCCTTGCCCCCCACCATGGCGCGGATGGCGCCGTCGGGCGACATCGCCAGCAGCATGCCCTGGGTCGCGTGGTAGCGCGGGCCTTCCTTGTCGAGGGTCGATGCGATGATCGACTGCGCAGCCTGCTGCATGATCGGGTCGAGGGTCGTTTCGACCGTGACATCGCCCGTGTAATTGTCGTCGGCCAGCTGGTCCTGTACCCAATCCGCGAAATAACGTGGCCCCGCCTTGGTGTTGGGCAGCACGGCGGTCAGGCTTTTGCTTTCGGCGGCGGCGGTGTCCGCCTGGGCCTGGGTCAGGTAGTCGGAGTGCACCATGTTTTCCAGCACCACCCGGGCACGCTTGGCCGCCAGCCCCGGATCATGTGCCGGGCTGTAATAGGAAGGCGCCCTGAGCAGCCCGGCGATCACCGCGCATTGGAAGGTGTCGAGGTCGCGCGCGGATTTGCCGAAATAGCGCCGGGCCGCGGCATCGACGCCATAGGCGCCGGCGCCCAGATAGACGCGATTGAGATAGATCTCCAGCAACTGGTCCTTGGTGTAATGCTGCTCCAGCCAGACGGCGATCACCGCTTCCTGCAGCTTGCGCGACAAGGTGCGCTGCGGCGTCAGGAATACGTTCTTGGCCAATTGCTGGGTGATGGTGCTGCCGCCTTGGATCATATGGCCGGTGCGGATATCGACCCAGAGCGCGCGGAGGAGGCCGATGGGATCGATGCCGAAATGGCTGTAGAAGCGTCGGTCCTCGGTCGCGATCACCGCCTCGGGCAGTGCCTTGGGCATATCGGCCAGATGCAGCGTCTGGCCATAGACATCGCCATATGTCGCGATAGTCGAGCCGTCATCGGCAAGCAGCGTCACCGAAGGCTTATGCTCGAAACGCATCCAATCGTTGCCGGTTGGCAGGTTGAGATAGACATAGGCCGCCAACCCGGCGGCCAGCAACAGACCCCAGGCGAACAACACGCCGGCGCAACGCAGCACGAATCGGCGCCAGCCGCCTCCGCTCTTCCGTGCCTTGCGATCGTTGCCGGGCGCCTTTGCGGTATCCCGGCGCCCGTTTCCCCAGCCTTTCGGCCCCAATGCCATGCTTCCCACTTTCGAAATCGACCGGATGCGCCGTCCCAGGCATCCCGTCTCGAAACAGCCTTCGCATCCCGTCCTATTCGGTGCTACCAGAGTTTGGCGTCAATGCGGCCGAGTTTGTGATCGTTCCCGCGTATAAACGTCAAACGGACAATTCGGAGCGACAGACCTCGAGCATGGACAGGAGCGCCCCGATCACCGGCCCCTCGGCCAGGCTCGCGGGGTTTCCGGACCAGATGTCGCTTTCGCTGGATACGACATCGCCGGATGCGCCGCCGCCGTCCGAAGGCCATGCCCCGCTGTCGGCGGATGCGACGGAGGGCTGGAGTCGTCGCCGCCTCATCACCGTACTCGGGCTGGCGATCCTGATCCATGCGCTGCTGATCGGCGGCATCGTTTGGTATTCGGCCGTGCCGCCTCCGATCGTCTTCCGCGTGATCCCGGTGCGGATCGTGCCCGAAGTGCCACCTCCCCCGCGCAAACCGCCGCCGAAACCCAGGCCGGTCCAGAAATCCGCGCCCAAACCAGCGCCGAAGCCCCAGCCCAAACCGCAACCCAAGCCATCCGAGCAGAAGCCGCCGCCGCGGGGACCATTGGCATCGGAGGAGACGGGCGACGTCAACGCGCCGCCGGATTCGAAGAAATTCGTCCAGACGCCGCCGGCCGGCGAACGGAAACCGGTCAATGGCGGCGAAAAGCCAAAGCCCAAAGGCGAAACCGCTCTAGACGCCGCACCGAAGCTCACGCCGAACCCGGCGGCCCTGGGCAAGGACCAACCGCCGAAACTCCCGGATTTCCCCGATCTCACCGCAGGTGGTCCGACCGAGCCCGCGCCCCAGGAAAAGCCGCGCCCAAGTGGTCACCGCGGTAAGGTGCCTGGCCCTGACGCCACCAAGAACGAATATCTGGCCTACCTCAAGCAGCTGATCACCGCTCATGGGGATATCCTGTTCGATCAGGCGGCCGGACGCGGGGGAGATATCGCCCTCTCGATCAATATCCTGCCGAGCGGCCATGTCGTCTGGGTAGAGGTTTCCAAGAGCTCCGGCTATCCCGATATCGATCAAGCGGCGGTGGCTATGGTCAATGCCGTCGGCGATTTCCCGCCCCTTCCGAAATATTTCGGCCACGAAGGCGTCACCCTGACCTTCACCGCGACTTTGCAAAACAAGCGGTAGTCCAAAACAGAAAAGCCGCAGAAAGCTAGGCTTTCTGCGGCTTTGAACTGGTAGGCGCAGTAGGATTCGAACCTACGACCCGCTGATTAAGAGTCAGCTGCTCTACCAACTGAGCTATACGCCCCCGAGGGAGGCCGCTGTATAGCGGAAGCCTGGCGACCCTGTCGAGGGGTTTTGCGCACCGATCGACAGCATAGGCGCTATCGAATCTCGTCAGGGTTCCGCGTGCCGTGAGCGGCGGCATTCCTGCACCAGGACCACACTCCGTTAGATTGTGCCCATATCAAGGTAATTCCAGGGCATTTCGGACCTTCTTCGTCTCCGTCCATTGACAGCGGCGGAACCGAATGTCCAAATCCCATGGCAGGTCCAGGGTTGGAATGACGGCCCACATTCCCGTTAGTTCCGCCGCAAGCCCTCCTACGACGCACCTCGCTCCACCATCGCAACCGGGTCACCACGGGAACCGCCGAATGGCACCGGCATTCAATCCCTCATCGAATGGCTACCAGGAAACGAGTTTCGTGAAGTTTCCGCATCACACTGGTCGGTCGGGTTCCTGCCCGGCGAGGCCTGCATAGAGTCCGATGGCCGGATTCGTGCACCGCATCCGGGCGTTCTGGCGTGCCGACGACCTCATTGCATTGCAGGCCGAGCGTGACAAACTTGCGCGTCTGCTGTCCGAGGCCGAGACGCGCGTTACGCGGCTGGAACGCGCGGTCGAGGCGCGCGAGCATTTCATCACCGTGGTCGGCCATGAGATGCGCAACCCGATGGCGCCGATCATGCTGGGTATCGAGCGCCTGTCGCAGCTGGTCGAACGCGGTGACTACGACCGGGTGCGCGCGCAGATC
>DATJJW010000237.1:0-5193 GCA_035491935.1 Allostellaceae bacterium
CAGTGTTCCAAGGGGTGAACGGGGCGATTGACCATGGGGACGGCGTCTCCTAGTATTTGTTCGTATATAAAAAACTTGTTCGATAATCGAACAAAATCGGCTTCCGAGTCAATGGTCGAGATCGGTGATCGCGATCGGCTCGAAGAGGTCCGAACACAGGAGGCGACGGCACCCGCGCGCATCCGCCCGCGCGTGCCGCAAGGGATGGGAGATCGACGGATGAGCAGTCAGGCGAGCGCCGATACGCGTGCGGGCGTCAACCCCGGATTCTATAAATGGGTCATCGTGGCCATGGGCTGGTCGGCCATGGTCTGTACCTTCGTCGACCGCCTGACCTGGGGCTCGGTGGCCCTGCAGGCCTCGCACTCGCTGAGCCTGCCGCTGATCGCGCTCGGCGTCTTCGTCACGGCCTTCTTTTCCGGATACACCGTCGCCAACATCCTCGGCGGCTTCATCCTCGACCGCATCGGCGCGCGCTCCATGGTGGCGATCTCGCTGGTGATCCTGGGTGGCCTCACCTTCAGTTTCAGCCTGACCACCAGCCTCGCCATGGGCATCGTCATCCAGGCGCTGATGGGCATGGCGGCCGGCGTCGACACCTCGGCCTCGGTCAAGCTGGTGACCGCCTGGTTCGGCATGTATGGCCGTGGCAAGGCGATCGGCTTCCTGCTGACCTCCACGCCCTGCTCGGTGATGATCACCAACGCCATCGTGCCGCGGTTGCTGCAGGCCTATGGGTGGCAGACGGTCTACGAGATACTGGGTGTCACCACCGCGCTGTTCGGTGTCATCTGCTTCCTTCTCATCCGCAACGGCCCGGTGATCGAGCGCGGCCATTTCATCACGCGGGAGGAGCTGCGCAACCTGGTCACCAACCGTCGCTTCGTGCTGATGATCCTGGCGGGATTCGGCGGCTATTGGGCCTATTGGGGCTTCGCCTTCCTGGTCAACGCCATGATGGTGAAGCAATACGGGCTGTCGCCGGTGATCGCGGGCTCGATCGTCTTCTGGTTCGGCTTCACCTCGCTGTTCTCGAAGCCGATCGTCGGCATCGTCTCGGACATGTTGGGCAAGCGCCAGGCGGTGATGATCGTGGTCATGGCGGCCTATGGGCTGATGGTGCTGTCCTTCGCTTTCTTGAGCGGCCGGATGGCGTTGACCCTGGGTGCCGCCGCCATGGGCTTCTTCTCGATCGCCTGGTCGCCGCTGCTCAATGCCAATGCCGCCGAGGCCTGCGGCAAGCATCAGGCCGGCACCTCGGTCGGCATCGCCAACGGGCTGTGGCAATTCTCCAGTGTCGTCTCGCCCTCGGCCGCCTGGGTCGTCTATCAATCGACGCACAGCTTCGCGATACCCTTCATCTTCCTGGCCTGCGGGCCACTGGTCAGCACGATCGCGCTGTTCTGGGTCAGGGATCTGAAGCCGCAGGAGGATGAGATGGCTCTGCCCGAGCGCCGCCGGGCTTAGTCTCCGCTAGAGACGTCGCGCCCGGCGGTTTCGGGCCGGGCGCGGCATCACACTGCCGATCTTGAGGCCCAGAATGGCGGCGATGGCGAGGTCGGCCGGCGCCACGCCGAGCCGGCTGCCAGCGGGACCCAATGCCAACGCCATCAAGGCGATTAACAGGATCAGCCCCGGGGCCACCGCCATGTCGCGGCTGGGGATGCGGCCGCGCCGCTCCAATGCCTCGCCTACCCGCAGCAGCAGATGGATGATGCCCGCGAAGAGCAGGGTGGTCGCAGTCAGGCCAAGGACGAAACTGGAGAACATCGGCACCGGGTTTCAGGTGAGGGCATCTTAGGCGAGGGCACCTTAAGCAAGGGCACCTTAAGCAAGGAATGGGCAGCCGGCCAATTCCCACACGGCCAGCAGCAGCCAGAATATGGGGCCGATGCGCGCGCCGCGCAGCCCGCTGCCGATGGCGATCAGCAGGGCCGCCAGCGCCATCAGGTAGAGGGCGGCCGGCCCGGTCCAGAACGAGACGACCCAGATGAGCGGCCCGATCCGCTCGAAGGGATGGGCAAGCAGGCCCAGCGTCAACGCCGTCTGGGTGGTGAGCGTCGGTTCCGGCATCTCGCTCACGGTGCCGCCGCCATCACCCCGACCCGGGCGAAATAGCCCCCGAAATCGGGGTCGAGGGCGATATAGGCCGCCTGGAACAAGCCCGCTTTTTGCCGGATGCGCGGGTAGCGCAGCATCAGCGCCACGAGATCGGCGGGATGGCCGAACACCGCATCGGCATAGGTGTTGAAGTCGTTGCGGATCGAGGCCTGGCCGTAGCGGCTCAAGAAACCCTGCGCATGCAGCGTGGCGGACCCTGCCGGATCCTCGGTGATCTGCGTCGCCTCCAGCTTGGCGTTGGCATCATGGGCGATGGCATAGGCAAAGCCCGCGGGGTTGGCGGCACTCCAGGCCTTGTCGTCGAGCGTGCCTTGGCTGAGCGCCAGTGTGCTGAACTCATGATGCACCGTATCGCGCACGAAGACCCTGGTGGCGGCATCGTCCAGCGGCGGTACGATGATGAAGATCGTCGAGATGTATGTCACGCCGCCGACATGGTCGCCGTCGATGCTGAGATCGCCGCACAACACCAGCGGTCCCATGGTCCGGCGCACGAAATCCGGCGGATAGACCGACAACGCCTGGATCACCAGCTTGAGCGCCGGCACGATATCGGCCTGGGCGATCGGTTCGACATGCCAGCCCGTCGGGTCGAGCTTCGGGTCCCAGGCGCGGAAATGCGCCGGGTCGGCCCAACTGACATGCACGCCCCACTGCCGCTCGATGAAACCGGCCAGATCCTGCGCCTTGGTGCCGTCATCCGTGGCCATCGCCGTCGTCTCGGGCCGGCTGCCCGGCCAGGACGGCAGGATGGCATGGCCGAACCCAGGCTCGGCATGGGTATAGAGCGCCGCCTGCGCCACCATGGCGGCGAAGAGCAGCAGCCCCAGCAGCCGACGACCCTGGCGCAGGGATCTTGCCCAGGTGTCGAGCGGCACGTTTTCCGCCTTGAGACGTCTCAGCCAGCCGGCTGCCACATCGCCCCCATGGAATTCGGCCCCTTCATGTCTGGGGCGGCCCATTGTTGCGCGATTGAATATGCCCGTTCTCGCCTTGCCAGACGGTGATGCCGGCGGCGGTGGCGGCAACCCCGGCCGTGGCCGCGGCACCGGCGCCATAGGCGGCAATGACCGGCCAGGCGAACCAGACGACGACGGCGGCGACCGCGATCACCGCGACCGTGCCGATCACCTTCTGCGCCTGCGGGCTGACATGGACCTCCGGCATATGGAAATGCGAAGGCGCGGGGGCGGGTGCCGTCACCGGGGCGGGTGCGGGGCCGCGTGTCTCCGGATCGGGCGAGATCTCCAGCACCACCTTGAATTCGGCCGTGCCCCAAGTGTGCTTGGCCAACATGCCGCTCATCTTCGGGAAGGTGATGATCGAGCGGATCACCGGCTTGCCGTTGGAGACGGCGGCGGAGATCGCGGTGCTGACCGCATGGGCGTTGGCGCGCGTCGTCAGCACGCATTCGAAATTGACCGCGTTCTTGGCCCGGTCCCAGGTCACCTTCTGGTCCGACAGCAGCTGGCCATAGACGGAATCGGCCTCCTTGCGCGCCTGCAGCTGCACATCCTTCTGGCTGTAGGTCACCAGCGCGGTCTTGTCGTCGGCCTGGATGGCGATGACGCCCTGCATCTTGATCGTGACGGTGAAGCCCGGATAGTGCTGGGTCACCAGCGGCAGGTCGTCCAGCCGATAGGCATAGGCGAAGCCCTTGACCATCAGGTGCTCGGCCGGGTTGTCGACATGCGGCGTCGTGTGGGGCTGGGATGCCACCGGATGCGGGATGGTGTGGCCGGCCGGCCCGTTGCTATTGGCGACGCGGCCGGGCGCGGTCGAGGGCGCATTGCCGATATTGGGCGAGGTCGGGCCCATGGGCCGCGGGAAGCTCGGCATGACCGGTGCGGGCGAGGGCTTGCCCAGATGGCTGGTGCCGGTGGCGGCCGGCACATGCCCCGACCCCGGATGGGTCGAGCCGGGCTTGGCCGAGCTCATCTGCTCGGTCACCTGGCGGCGGATCGCCGGGTCGTTGACCAGATGGCTGCCGATCGGCGGCAGATAGACCACTTCGCCCGGATGGATCAGGTTCGGGTTGACGATGCCGCGATTGCCGCGCTGGCGCTTCACCGCCGGCGAATTGTTGTAGATGTAGATCGACGGCCAGACATGGCCGGCGCCGTAATGACGCTTGGCGATGCTCCAGAGCGTGTCGCCGGCTTTGACCTTATGGGCCGCTGTCCTGGTCATCCTTCATCTCCCGACGGCAACGATTTGAAGGTGCGGCGCTGTAATGTTAAACGGTGATTTTTTTATTTAATAATGGATGAAGCACATCAATTCGAAATATGTGATTGGGGGCATGTCAAATTATCCCTAACATAAAGTCCTTGTTTTCCTTCATTTGCCTTGAAGCAATATTTATAACCATGATGGGAAACCCAGGCTTCCATCATCCAGCCCCCGAAGACAAAAAAGAATGTCATGAAGGCAAGGCCCCCCAAAAGGCTGAACCATTCAGCTCGTTGGGGCATTTGGAATTTTCTGGCGATCGCGATGTAGGTTGAAATCCGAAAACCATAAATCCCTAGGGCACCGACGAAACTGAAAATGCCTGGTACCATTCTGACCTGGTCCTGATTTACGGAAAAATCACCAAGGGCCTTGAGTAGAAAGAAATTAATCACCAGAACAATGACAAAATATATATCTGCAATATAGAGAATCCAGCTTCGCATGCTTATGCGATCGGAGATAAGTTTATGTGTGGATATGAAGCTCATAGCCTACGCGCATTTCCCTTATTGCTCTGAGAGGGCGGCCCTCAGCATATTATCTTTAACTTGCATCATACCCACTGTTTCGCGCCATATGCGAAAGCCTGTATTCTCGGCTTTATACAAAAAGCTTTTGGAATCGTTCTCTTTGGTGACGGCATAATCCACGAGATTCTGGGTTAGATTATACTGGTTGTCCAAAGCATTCAGGCCCCATGAAGCTATAAAGCCCGTGGCGACGACCACCGTATAGATGACGACGAGAGGGACCGCCACCGCGGCAGCAGAGGCGACAAGGGCGCCAAAACCAACCCCAATAACGGTGGAAACTGCTGCCTGGAAGATATCGCTGGAT